>DATNGE010000271.1:0-17133 GCA_035606035.1 Allostellaceae bacterium | reverse complement strand
TACTCGCCGCCAAGGACAGCGGCATCCACGAGCCGAAGGATTTCATCGGCCGCAAGGTCGGCGTGCCTGGCATCGGCGCCGCGCTCCATGTGCTCTACCGCTATTGGCTCACCGAGCGCGGTGTCGACTTCCGCAAGGTGCAATTCGCCGAGACGCTGCTGCCGCGCATGCGCGATCTGCTCGCGGCGAAGACCGTCGACGCGGTCGTCGCGGTCAATCCCTTCATCGGCCAGATCACCGACGCCGGCGTCGGCTATATCGCCGTGCCGCTCGCCGGCGAGATCCCCTCGGGCAAGCCGGTGATCATGTACGTGACGACGCGCGACTGGGCGGACCAGCATAAGAGCGAGGTCGCCGCGTTCCGTGCCGGCATCGGCGAAGGCGCCGATTTCGTCGCCGCCGAGCCCGACCGCACCAAGGAAGACATCAATCGCTACGCGAAGCTGCCGCCGCAGGTGCTGAAGGTGGCGCAGCTCAGCGATCAGGTGCCGAAGATCGATGCCGCCGGTCTCGGCTGGTGGTTCGATGTCATGAAACGGCAAGACATGCTGACGCATGCCATCGACGTGAAGAAACTGCTCTATCCTTGAGATGGATAAGCGAGGGCGCCAATGACGCAGGAACTCGGACATTTCATCGCCGGCAAGCGCGTCGCGGGCAAAAGCGGGCGCTTCGGCGACGTCTTCAATCCCGCCGCCGGCGAGATCACCGCGCGCGTCGCCTTCGCCGATGGCGGCGAGATCGATGCGGCGGTCAAAGCCGCGCGCGACGCCTTCCCCGCTTGGGCGGCGACGCCGCCCCTCACCCGCGCCCGCGTCATGTTCAAATTCAAGGAATTGCTCGAGCAGAACCGGGACAAGCTCGCGGCGCTCATCGGCAGCGAGCACGGCAAGGTGCTGGCCGATGCGACCGGCGAAGTCACGCGCGGCATCGAGGTGGTCGAATTCGTCTGCGGCATCCCGCAGCTTTTGAAGGGCGAGTTCACCGAGAATATCGGTGCGAACATTGATTCATATGGCGTGCGCCAGCCTCTCGGCGTCTGCGCCGGCATCACGCCGTTCAATTTCCCGGCGATGGTGCCGATGTGGATGTTCCCGGTTGCGATCGCTTGCGGCAACAGCTTCGTGCTGAAGCCGTCGGAGCGCGATCCCTCGCCCGCGCTGCTTCTCGCCGAACTGCTCGCGGATGCCGGACTGCCGCAGGGCGTGTTCAATGTCATCAATGGCGACAAGACAGCCGTCGATGCGATCCTCGACCATCCCGGCATCGATGCCGTCAGCTTCGTCGGCTCGACGCCGATCGCCGAGCATGTCTTCCACCGCGCCAGTGCCAACAACAAGCGCGTTCAGGCTTTGGGCGGCGCCAAGAACCACATGGTGGTGATGCCCGATGCCGATATGGGTCAGGCGGTCGACGCGCTGATGGGCGCGGCTTACGGCTCGGCCGGCGAGCGCTGCATGGCGGTGTCGGTCGCCGTCACGGTCGGCAAGGCGGGCGACGCGCTGATCGAGAAGCTCGCGCCGCGCGTGCGCGGGTTGAAGCTCGGCCCCTATAGCGACCCCGATGCGGAGATGGGCCCGCTGGTGACGCGCGAGGCGTATGAGCGCGTGAAGCGCTATGTCGATATCGGGATCGAGGAAGGCGCGCAGCTCGTCGTCGACGGCCGCGGCTTCAAGCTGCAAGGCTACGAGAAGGGCTATTTCCTCGGCGGCTGCCTCTTCGACAACGTCACGCCGCAAATGCGCATCTATAAGGAGGAGATTTTCGGCCCGGTGCTCGCGGTGGTGCGCGCCGCGAGTTACGAAGACGCGCTCGGCCTCGTCAACGCGCATGAATTCGGCAACGGCGCCGCGATCTTCACCCGCGACGGCGACGCGGCGCGCGATTTCGCGACGCGCGCAAAGATCGGCATGATCGGCGTCAACGTGCCGATCCCGGTGCCGATGGCGTTTCATTCCTTCGGCGGCTGGAAGCGCTCGCTCTTCGGCGATCACCATGTCCACGGGCCCGAAGGCGTGCGCTTTTACACCAAGCTCAAGACCGTGTTATCGCGCTGGCCGACCGGCATCCGCGCCGGCGCCGAGTTCACCATGCCGACGATGCGCTGAGCGAGCGCCAGCGATCGATGCTATAGTGGAGCGATAAGCCAACAGCGGAGCAACCGCTGCGGCGCGCCGGCGCCGGATCATCGAGGAGGGACGCATGCCGAATGCCGTACCCGAGCCGCGCCTCAAGCGCTCCATCACCCTGCAATTCCAGGGCGATTGGGGGCAAGCCAATCTGCACCGCATCCTCGGCTGGCTCAGCCAGGAGATCGTCGATCGAACCGGACCGTTCTCGCGCGTCGCCATCTGGAGCGGCCGCGGCGGGCTCGACGCGGTCCAGGCGGTGGGTCGCGGTCAAGTCGATATCGCCCTCGCCGTGCCGAGCGCTTTTGTGCCGATGACCCTCGAAGGCAACGGCATCGCCCGGGGCGAAGCCTTCCCCATGCTGCGCGCGCTCGGCACCATGCCGCAGACCGACCGGCTCGTCGTCGCCGTGAAGGCCGAGCACGGCATCCGCTCCTTCGAGGAGTTCCGCCGCAAAGCACCGAAGCTGCGCATCGCGGCCTCGCCCGACGATGGCGTCAACACCGTCGGCTACGCCAGCCAGCGGCTGATGGAGCACGCCGGCCTGCCACGCGCGGCGATCGAATCCTGGGGCGGCACCTACATCGAGCGCGAGCGCCCCAATGAGTGTGTCGCGCTGGTGCGCGAGGGCAAGGCCGACGCGATCATCCATGAGGCGATCATGACTCTGTGGTGGCAGGACCTCGCCAATTCCACCGCGATGTCGTTTCTGCCGGTCGAGGAGAATGCGCTCGCCGGTATGATGCGCGATTACCGCTGGCCGCGGGCGACATTGCCGGCAGGCTATCTCAAAGGCATGAGCGAGGAATTCACAACCCTCGATTTCTCCGATTTTCTCATGATCGCGCGCGAGGATCTCGCCGACGACGTCGCCTATCTCCTCGCCTGGTGCATGTGCGAGCGGCGCGCGGTGCTCGAGCGCTTCTACGCGCATATCCCGCCCGAGCGGAGCCCGGTGACCTATCCGCTCGTACCCGCCAAAATTGCCACCACCAGCATCAAGCTGCATCCAGGAGCCGAACGCTACTACCGCGACGCAAAGGTGATCACATGACGACAACGCGCACGATTCCGAAGCCCGATCCCGACCGCGAGCCGATGAAGGTCAATGTCTATCAGTTCGTGCAGTCTTGCCCGACGACGCTCGCGCCGCTCTTCCCCTATCTCGACGAAGGCTCGATCGTGCCCTGCGCGGCGACTTTCCGCGGCGGGCCCGGCAGGAACTTCGGCCGCTTCCAGCATTTCAATACGGTCGATGAAATCGCGGTGATGTGGGGCGCCTCGGGCGCGCAGCGCCGCGCCGTGGGTCTCGTCCATGTCGGGCCGAAGCTCCATCTCGTGCAGCCGATGGAGCATGCCGATAGCGCCGAGGACACCGGCCTTATCGTCATCACCCAGCGCCAAGCGATCGGCAAGGAGCAGCGCGAAGAAATCCGTTTCATCTGCGAGAAATGCGATCGCCGGCTGTTCCTCTACAAGCTCGATGCGACGCCGGTGAAACGCGGCACCAAGCAGGCTGCCGGGACCTACGCGTTCAAGACTGTTCTCGAGAGCTATGAGGCGGCCAAGCAATTCAATGCCGACGAAGCGGCGCGCAAATGCAAGAATTGCGGCCATCAGAACGCACCCTTCCCGATCGAGGCCTGGGCCTGGGAGATCTACGCCAACCAGTCGAGCATCGCGCGCACCGGGACGCAATCGCTGAGCGATGCGCGAAATGCCGGACGCGGCAACGGGGGGCGCTGACATGGCCCGCAATCTCAATGTCATGACCTTCGCGAGCGCCGCCGCCGCCGGTCCCTATGACGAGCGGCCCATGCTGCCCGACACCCTCGATCTTCAGCTCCATCTCAGCAAGAACGACCGGCGGCAGCCTTTCTTCTTGATTTGCCAGCACGACACGGTGCTGTTCGCGCTCTCCGGTGCGGGCCACGTCGAATACAAGGATGCCTCCGTCCTGCGCCACGCCTACGAAGTCGGCGATCATCTCTATGTTCCTGCCGGCGTGCCGCATCGGGTCGTGCCGAGCGCCGAAACTATTCAATATCGCTACAAGCTGCCGGAATCGGAGCTCGAAGGCGTCGCGTGGTATTGCGAGCAATGCGGGCACGAGCTTTATCGCGAGATATGGGAGATTGCGGCGGAAATACCTCAGGCGGCCTATCTGAGGATCAGCCGAGGCTTCAATGCCGATGAATCGCGCCGGACCTGCAAAAGCTGCGGCGCGGTCCATCCGAGCATCGACCTCGCACCCTATCGCTGGGCGCAGATCACCGCGGAACTCCATGCCGAGGCGGATGAAAGTGTGCGCTCGTCAGCCATCGCCGCGTCGTCTACACAACCGGCGAGGGTCGGTTCTACACACCCGTCCAAGCCCTGACCGCGCGCTGGCCGACGGGAATCCGCGCCGGGTTCACCTTGCCGACGATGCGCTGCAGCCGCCGTCGGACGCCGCGGATGACGGGAACCTTTTGCGCCGCGCCGCGTCCAATTTGTATCAAAGGGAGAAGTCGACATGAGTGACGCACCGTCAACGACCGGACCCGATCTCGCCGTCGGTATCGCTGCGACCGAATTGGCCGATGGCAAGACGCTGGTCGGGCATGTGGGCGAAGACAATGTGCTGCTCGCTCGCCGTGGCGGCGAGATCTTCGCCATCGGCGCGAGCTGCTCGCATTATGGCGGGCCGCTCGGCGACGGCATCCTGACCGACGGCGCGGTACGCTGTCCCTGGCATCACGCCTGTTTCGATATCCGGACCGGCGAGGCGCTGCACGCGCCCGCGATCAGCCCGGTCGCATGCTGGGCGGTCGAGCAAAAAGGCGGCAAGATCTTTGTGCGCGACAAGAAGGCCGAGCCGGCGAAAAAATCACTCGGCGCGGCCGCGTCCAATGCGCCGGGGAAGATCGTCATCATCGGCGGCGGCGCCGCCGGCTTCGCCGCGGCCGAGCGCCTGCGCCGCGAGGGCTATGCCCACAGCATTGTCATGGTCAGCGACGACGACGCGCCGCCGGTCGACCGGCCGAATTTGTCGAAGGACTACCTTGCCGGCAACGCGCCCGAGGAATGGATCCCGCTGCGCGGCGACGATTTCTATGCCGACAACAAGATCGATCTGCGGCTCAAATCAAGGGTCGCGGCGATCGACCCCCGCGCGCGCGAGGTCGCGCTCGCCAATGGCGGCAAGCTTGCCTATGACAAGCTGCTGCTCGCGACCGGCGCCGAGCCGATCAAGCTGCCCCTGCCCGGCGCGGATCTGCCGCATGTCTTCACCTTGCGCTCGCTCGCCGATTCCCGCGCCATCATCGCGCGCGCCGGCAATGCCAAGCGCGCCGTCGTGATCGGCGCCAGCTTCATCGGCCTCGAGGCGGCCGCGTCGCTCCGCAACCGCAATATCGAGGTCCATGTCATCGCGCCCGAGAAAGTACCGATGGAGCGCATCCTCGGCGCCGAGATGGGCGCTTTCGTGCGCGCGCTCCATGAGGAGCACGGCGTCATCTTCCATCTCGAGAACACGCCGAGCGCGATCGATGCCAAGCAGGTGACCTTGAACAGCGGTGCCAAGCTCGATGCCGATCTCGTGGTCATGGGCGTCGGCGTGCGGCCGCGCCTCGCGCTCGCCGAAAAAGCCGGGCTGAAGATCGATCGCGGCGTCGCCGTCGATCAATATCTCCAGACCAGCGCGCCGGAGATCTACGCCGCCGGCGACATCGCGCGTTGGCCCGATCCGCATAGCGGGCAGCCGATCCGCGTCGAGCATTGGGTCGTCGCCGAGCGCCAGGGCGCGACGGCGGCGCTCAATCTCCTCGGCCAGCGCCAGGCCTTCGATGCGGTGCCGTTCTTCTGGAGCCAGCATTACGACGTGCCGATCAATTATGTCGGCCATGCCGAGAGCTGGGATGAGATCGCGGTCGACGGCAATATCGCCGGACGCGACTGCGTGCTGCGCTACAAGAAAGGCGGCAAGGTGCTCGCGGTCACCTCGATCTATCGCGACCACGACAGCCTCGAAGCCGAAGTCGCGATGGAGCGCGGCAAGAACCCTTAGCGCACGACGAGAGCGCCGCTGTTTGCAACGGAGATAAGAATGAAACTTTTGGGTACCGACGGCAGTCCCTATGTGCGCAAGGCGCGGGTGGCGATCGCCGAGAAAGGCGTCGCCTGCGATTATGTCAATGCGAGCCCGCGCGACCCGGCTTCGGGCGTCGCGACCGCTAATCCGTTGAGCAAAATCCCGACCCTGCTGCTCGATGACGGCACGCCGATCTACGATTCCTCGGTCATCGCCGAATATGTCGACGGCATCGGATCAGGGCCGAAGCTGATCCCCGAGCCCTTCGCCGAGCGTATCGCGGTGCGGCGCTGGGAGGCTTTGGGCAACGGCATCATCGATGCGACGGTCAACATGATGCACGACCGCCGCCTGCCGGCGCCGCAGCAGCGCGGTGCCGAATACGTGACGCGGCAGATGGAAAAGATCGAAGCGGCGCTCGCATTCATCGACAAGACCGTCGCGGGTACCGATTTCGTTCACGGCGAGAAATTCAGCCTCGGCGATGTCGTCTGCGGCACCGCGCTCGGCTATCTCTATCGCCAGCTCCCCGATATCGATTGGCGCGGGCGCTATGCGAATGTGAAGCGCTACGGCGCCAAGCTCGCGG
This sequence comes from Allostellaceae bacterium, assembly GCA_035606035.1. Classification (GTDB taxonomy): domain Bacteria; phylum Pseudomonadota; class Alphaproteobacteria; order ATCC43930; family CGMCC-115725; genus CAIKMD01. The sequence goes on along the minus strand of DATNGE010000271.1, from coordinate 10,343 downwards.
CGCGGCCCGCCTTTGTTGCGACCGCGGCACTCACGGCGGAGAAGCCGGCACGCTGAAGATCCGAAGCCGTTCAGGGCCTCGACGCGACATCCTCTCTCACCGGCACCCTTTTACCGTCAACCGCGGACTTGTTCCGCGGGCCCATGGAATCGCGGAACAAGACAAGCCTCTCTGGCCATCCTCGCACGTCCTAAGCGTAGCGTGTAGCTTCCAAAGTTCATGGACCCGCGGAACAAGTCCGCGGGTGACGGTGTGGGGATGACCGTGTGGTGGTGACGGGTGTTGGGGTGACGATGTGGATGATGGTATGGGGATACGGGTGTGGGATCGTGGCAGGGTGTGCATCCCCGATCCGCGCGTACTCTGCTTAATGTCCCCAGGTGTTGTCGTAGTCGCGCTTGTCTTCGTCGGTGAGATATTTTTCTTCGATCTCGCGCACGCGCTTGGTGTTGGTCAGCACGGCCTGCTCGACCGGGCCCCATTTGCCGTAGGATCCGGCCTTGCGCCTGGCGCGGTCATCGATATAGGCGCCGCCCTCTTCCCGCATGTCGTTGAGCTTCTCCCATGAGGCCTGCAGGCCCCAGGTCGCGGCTATGGTCGGATACAACACCATGCAGGCGCCGAGATCGGCATATTCCTGGTTGGACGGCGCGGGCTCGATCGTGTTTGCCCAGAGCGCGAAAACCGGCGCCGGGACTTCCTTGCAGGCACGCTTCAATTGCTCGCGTGTCTCGCATGAATTCAGCCAGATGAAATCGGCGCCGCCTTCCGTCACATAGGCAATCGAGCGCTCGAGCGCCTGATCGAAATTGCCGCCCTCGGCGCCAAGGACATCCGTGCGGGCGCAGATGACGAACTCCGGGTCCATCTCGTTGCGCGCGGCGATTGCGGCCTTGAGCTTGCCGACATGTTCGGCCATCGGCACGCAGCGCCGTCCCGCCATGGTCGCGGATTTTTTGGGCGCTTCCTGATCCTCGAGCTGCATGCCCGCGGCGCCCGAGCGGCAGACCTCGCGCACTGCATAGTCGGCGTTGACCGCATTGCCATAACCGGTGTCGCAATCGACGAAGATCGGGATCTCGCAGATCGCCGCCGCATGGCGAACGTGATCGACCACGTCGCGCAGCCCGATGAAGCCGTTGTCGGGCACGCCCAACAGAAAAGCCGACATCTGCGAACCGGCGAAGAAGAAGGACTCGAACCCCGCGCGCTCGGCCATCTTGGCATAAAGCGGCGAGAAGCCGCCCGGCATCACGGTGCAGCGCGGGCCCGTCAGCAATTCGCGGAATTTCCGGCGCTTGGCGCGCACGGCGTCGTGAGCATTCATAACGAGAATGTCCCCTGTAGGATGGTTGAAGAACGCGCGAACAGTCCTAATCCGCCTCGAACTTGTAGAAGCGGGAGGATTTCATCACCCCCTCGTCCGACATGCAGAAGAGCTGCGCGTCGCTCGTCGCCTTGTGCTCGAACTTCGTCCACGTCGGTACGCAGAAATTATCGCCGCGCTGCCAGGCGATGCGCGTGTCGCCGGCAATGGTCTCGCCGCTGCCTTCCATGACGCAGAAGATGCGGTTGGTCGTCGAGCGCTGGCGCCGTGTCTTGGCGCCCGAAGCGAGCCGCTCCACCGTCAGCAGCATGGTCGGCATGGTCGGCGCCTCGAGGGTGATGCGCGGCCCGTGGAAGCCTTCATTGTCGGCGATCGCCTTGTCGAGCCGGCGCGCGATGTCGTCGCGCGAGAAACGATAAGGCGAGGTCGTGACCTCGCGCGGATGCTCGTCGAAGCGGACGGGATTGTCCTCGTAGAACATGGTCTCGAGGCCGATAGCCAGCGGCACGTCGAGCCCGTCGAACCAATAGGCCGGCGCATCGCCATCATGACCGTGCTCGTGCCAGCTCCAGCCAGGGGTCAGCACGACGTCGCCGGTTTCCATCGGCGTCTTCTCGCCATCGACCGTCGAATAGGCGCCCTTCGCGTCGATGATCACGCGCAGCGCATGCGCGGTATGGCGATGCGACGGCGCCTTCTCGCCCGGCAGGATCATCTGATACGCGCTGACGAGCGTCTTCGTCGTCATCACGCCTTTGCCGGGGATCGGGTTGCACATCACGAGATTGCGCCGCTCGGCGAGGGACACATCGATCAGGCGGCCGGCCGCATCGAGCGCCGCTTTGCACAGATCGTAGCGCCAATGCGCCGGCACATAGTTCGATTGCTGCTTGCCCTCCGGCGCGGTTTCGTCGCGCCGCAGCCAGCCGGGCGTCGAGCTCATCTTGCTGGTTTCTTCGTAGAGCGCCTCGAGGTTCGGCACGCTGCTGATTGCCGCGATCCGCTCGCTCATCGCACCGTCCGCCATCCTATCCTCCTATCTATTCGCCGAGCTTTTCGAGCGCTTTGGCGCGCCACTCCGTCATCGGCTGGAAGCGCGGGTTGTCGCGGTTCCGCTCGAGGATCATCTGCCGAACCTCGTCCTCGCTCACGGCGAGATCGAAAGGTTCGGCGAAAGGCTGGCCGGTGTACCAGGGCAGGTCCCAGCGGAATTCGATCTTGTTGCCCTCGGGATCGGGCACGTAGAGCGAGAGCCACGAGCCGTGATTGACCGTGGTCATCTCCTCGATGCCCTCGCCAGCGAGCCGATCGCGCCGCGCCTGCAAGCCGGCATAGCTCGGCAGTCGGAAGCACACATGCACGAGCGCGCCGTCCCCCGGCGCGCCTTTGCGGCCGCCGGTCAGCGCGATCTGGTGATGCTCGGTTTCCGGATCGAAAGTCAGGAAGCAAAGATCGTTGTCGCGGATCTTGCCGATATCGGACAGCGAGAAGCCGAGCGTCTTTGTATAGAAGGCGACCATCGCCGCGAAATCGAAGCAGGCGATGACAACGTGGGAGATGACCGGCCGCGTACCCGACATGGCTTCCCTCCTCTGGCGCGGGTGATTGTCGCGAGCCACGCGCCTTTAGGCAAGCACCCCCGGCAAGGCGCATTGATGGCTTAACATGACCTCGCGCCGCTCGCGGCCGGACTGCACGATCGCCAGCGCGACCTCGAGCGTCGCCGTCGCCCAGCGCCCGTCATGGACGATCGGCGCATCCTCGAAGATCGCGTCATGCATCTCCTGCATCTCGAGCGTGCCGATGCCGCGCCCGCCTTCGACCGGGACCTCGCGCCGCCCGTTATCGTCGTAGATAAAGAGACCGTTGGGCGATTGCCGGAGGTCGCCGCGCTCGAAGCTCGCCAGCGTGACGCCGAACCAATGGATATGCGCCCGCGTGCCGACCGGCTTCGCGGTCTCGAGCGCGCGGCCGCGGCTCGCACCCGTCGCGGCGGCGGCCCCGAAGCGCATGCCCTCCTTCGCCGCCTCGCTCTCCATCTTGCCGGTATGTAGCGCCTGTCGTACGGGGACGCGCTCGGCATCGCTATACATGCGATTGCCGATGCCCCAGGTGAGCTCGGAGGTGTCGAAATAGCCGTAACCGTTATAGACGATGGTCGCCGGCGTGCCGTCCTCGAATTCGAGATAGGCCGAGAAATTGCCGGGGCATGGCCGCTCCTTCATCCAGCGCCCGGCCATGGCGCGTACGCTCTTGACCCGACCGCCGCCGAGGAGCCGCACTGTGTCGATGAGGTGCGGCGCGTGGCGAAAGATGACGCCGCCGCCCAAGCGCTCGTCGAGCTCCTCATCGACGCGCGGTTTCAACAGCCAATCCGTATAGAACCAATTATTGACCGCGATGAGGCGGCCGAGCTCCCCCGAATGCGCGACCCGCGCCATCGCCTGCATGTCGGGACTCATGCTCCAGGTTTGGCCGCAGAGCAGCTTGACCCTGTTGCGCTCGATCGCGGCGACCATGCGTTCGCATTCCTCGACCGTCAGCGCGACCGGCTTGGTGCAGATCACGTGCTTGCCGTGCTCGGCGGCGAGGATCGTGTGCTCGCAATGGAGCTGGTTCGGCGTCGCGATCCACACGACATCGACCTTGGGATCGGCGCAGAGCTCGGCGACGGTCTTGTAGGTGCGCGCCTTGTATTTTGCGGCGAAAGCATCGAGCGCGCTTTGGCGCAAATCGGCGGCCGCGTAAATCTCGGTGACGGGCGAAGTTTCGGCGCCGGGAAAGATATAGGTGCTGGCGACGCCAAGCCCGGCGATGCCGAGCCGCAGACGCCGCTTGCCCTCGCTTGCGCTACTCGCCATCGCGCTCCTCCCGATCCTATACTATCGGCATCGCGCGATCCTGGCGATTGGCCCCGAGGTTACATGGCGACGCAAGCCGAGAATGATCGTCTTACCCGCATCGGCCCCGGCACGGCGATGGGCGAGCTCCTGCGCCGCTATTGGCAACCGGTCGGCACCGAGGCCGAGCTGGCGAAAGAGCCGGTTCAGCGCGTGCGCATCCTCGGCGAAGATCTGACGCTCTTCCGCAGCGAGCGCGGCGAATTGGGTCTCATCGACGATCGTTGCCCGCATCGCTGCATGTCGCTCGAATACGGCATCCCGGAAGCGAATGGGCTGCGCTGCGCCTATCACGGCTGGCTCTTCGACCCAAAGGGCAATTGCCTCGAGATGCCGTTTGAGGATCTCGCCCATCCGGAGCTGCGCTACAAAGACAAGATCAAAATCAAGAATTATCCCGTGCAGGCACTCGGCGGATTGGTCTTCGCCTATTTCGGGCCGCAACCGGCGCCGCTATTGCCGCGCTGGGACGTGCTCCTACGCGAGGACCTCGATCGCGTGATCGAGATTCACGAGCTGGCCTGCTCCTGGCTGCAATGCATGGACAACGCCGCCGACCCCGTGCATTTCGAATTCCTCCATGCCGGCTTCGGCAATTACCAATTGAAGAAGCTCGGCCGGCCGCCGGCGATGAATCCGGCGCATCACGTGAAGATCGGCTTCGAGCTCTTCAAATACGGCATCATCAAGCGCCGCTTGCTCGAAGGCGAGCCCGAGACCTCGGATGAATGGACGACCGGTCACCCGCTGCTCTTCCCGAATATCCTCGCGGTCGGCGGGCATAACGCGCCGATGCTGCAATACCGCGTCCCGATCGACGACACGCATACGATCCAGTTCGGCTACCGTACCACCGCGCGCCAGAGCGGCGCCGCGGCGCGGCCGATCGCGGTCAAGCATTCGAACCTCTTCAACCGCGAGGGAAAGATCGTCGCCGACAATGTCCCGGCGCAGGACATGACAGCGTGGGTCGGGCAAGGCCCGGTCTCCGACCGCACGCGCGAGCACCTCGGCACGAGCGATCGCGGTGTCGCGCTCTATCACCGGCTGCTGATGGAAGAGATGGACAAAGTCGAGCGCGGCGAGGAACCGATGGCGCTGGTGCGCGACCCCGCCGAGAACGAGCCGATGATCGAGCTCGGCCGCGAGCAGCGGGGCGTCGCCACCGCGTTCCGCTCCGACTACGGCAATTACTTCGAGAAGGTCGAAGCGGCGGCGCAGATCCGCGGCCGATAACCGCGGTCAGGACGGCGGCGCGGGCGGAGCGTTGCCGCCAGTTCCGGCGCTTGCGGGCGACGGTGGCGCAGTGACAGCATCAGGCGGCGTCGCGGTTGCGGGCGTCGGCTGATCGCCTGGCAGCCGATCCTTGTTAACAGATAACGGCGTTGGCGCGCCGTTCGCCATGCTACTCGGCGGGGGCGGCGATGCGCCTGCCGCAGGTAGTACTGACGCTGGAGATGCTGCCGCAGCGGCGGCCCCAGGCGCAGCCGCAGGTACAGCGGATGTCGTTGCCGAGGGCGGCGCGCTATTCGTCACCGCCTGCTTCTCCTGATCGTGCTTTTCTTCCCCTTTTGGTTCGGGCGGCGCGTCGTAGCTCGTCGCGTAATCGGGCACGATGCGGGCTTGCTTGCCTTCGATGACCAGAACCCTCTGGCCGATCGCGATCGGCGTCGGCTGGCGCTGCGTCACCGAAACGAGGTCGCCTTTCGGCTGGCGGACGATGTACTCCCAGCCGGTCGTATCGCCGGTTGTATGCTGGATCGTCGAGCCGATCACGCCGCCGACCACCGTGCCGCCGAGCGCGGCAAGCGCCGTCGGTACGGCTGGCGAACCCGTCTCCGCGCCGAGAATGCCGCCGGCCGCGCCGCCGGTAACCGCGCCGATTGTGCCGTCATCGCTGATTTTCACCTCGCGATAACCGATGACAATGCCGGTATCGACCTTGTTCGCCTGCTGCATCGCGGAGCCGTTATAGGTATTGGGCGAATAATCCGGCCCGCAGCCGGCCAGCGCGATGCTCAACAAAAAGCAGAAGGCGAATGGTGTGGCGTGCGTGATGGAACTTGTCACGAAATCCGTCGCTCCCGATGTCTGTTCGAAATTTCGGCGCCGGCGCAACATGCTTCTCGACCCGGTGAAGCCGGTCGAGTGAGGGAGTGAAAGAGCAGTGGTATCCCCGCGTGGCGCGCCAAGGCAAAAGTGCGGCCGGTACAAAGAAATTGGCCGAAATCCCCTCATTCGCGAGAGACACTAACAAGAATTTTCGTGCGGCGTAACCCACCGATATGCCGCGCATGGTCTCGCGCGACGCCGCGTCATGGTACGCACCCGACGCGCTATCTCGCGCTCGTCTTAAAACGCAAGACCCCCGGACGCATCAAGCGATCGCGGGGGTCGGTTTGCGAAGCTCACTTCGCGCTCGGAGAACATGTCCCGAGCTCATCTTGGTCTTTGGGTCACGTTACCGGCGCCAAGTATTTCGGCAACGTCATACATGTCCGGTGGAGTCATGCCGGTTGAGCATCCTCCGTCGCTATTGGCGAAATGGTTTAGCCGACGCTTCCGCGGTGGATGGGCGGAGTCATGTTGGTGAGACACCCTCCTGCTGTCGACAACGTAATGACTCTCTCGCGATGGAGGATGACGGTCAAGTGACATCGTGGTGAACAGGGCAGTCTTGATGCCCGATTTCGCGTTTTTTGTTTGGATGCTGCCCCGGGAAGAGTAAGTTCAGAGGCGATCGTGCTGCCGCGAACCTTTATGGCGGAGGCAAGGATGCTCGATGCAGACTTTTGGCTCGATCAAGCGTTGATGTTTCGTCAGCAGGCCGATGCGGTTCGCGATCCCGTGGAGCGCGAAGAGCTCTGCACGCTGGCGCGCATCTGCGATGCCGTCGCCTCGAAGATCGAGGAACATTTCTCCGGCGGCTGAAGGCTTTATGGCGGCGCGCTGAGCCGCAGCCAGATGATCAGCATCTTGAATTCGATGATTAGAACAAAAATCTATAGCGCGCCGGCGCGCTACAAAGCGCCAGGGTACAAAGAAAGATACAAACAACACGAGGAGTTCCGGCATGGCGACGACCATCCGTAATCCGATCGAGTGGGGCTACGACCAGCTGCGCCACGCCGCGGTTGCGGTCGAAGTCACCGGCCATGCCGTGCGCGGCCGGGCTGACGCCGTCGCCACAGCGCCGGCCGTCCGCCGCATCGATTTCGCCGATCTCAAAGACGCGCTGGCGAAAGGCGTCGCCGACTTCGGCGCAGCGCGCAGCGATGTGATCGTGCTCTGCCTCCTCTATCCCGTCGCCGGTCTGCTGATCGCCCATATCGTCCTCGGCTCGGCGATGTTCGCCCTGCTCTTCCCGCTTGTCTCGGGCTTCGCTTTGGTCGGACCCTTCGTCGCCGTCGGTCTCTATGAAATGAGCCGCCAGCGCGAGGAAGGCCATGAGCTGAGCTGGGCCACGGCCTTCGACGTCGTCCGCGCGCCGGCTTTCGCCGCCATTATCATGCTCGGCGTCCTGCTGATGGTGCTCTTCCTCTTGTGGATGAGCGCGGCCAATACGATCTACGCGATGACACTGGCGCCGCTCCAGCCGACGTCGATGACCGCCTTCCTCACCGACGTGTTCACCACCGCCCGAGGCTGGGCGATGATCGGGATCGGCATCGGCGTCGGCTTCATCTTCGCGCTAATCGTCTTCGCGATCAGCGTTGTATCGTTCCCGCTACTGCTCGACCGCGATGTCGGCCTCGGCGTCGCGATCTGGACGTCGCTGCGCGCGATCATCGCCAACCCCGTGCCCATGGCGGCCTGGGGGCTGATCGTCACTGCGGGGCTGGTGCTCGGCTCGATCCCACTGCTTTTGGGCCTGATTATCGTGCTACCGATCCTCGGCCATGCGAGCTGGCACCTTTATCGCAAGGTCGTCGTGCGCTGATGCTATCGCGGCAACTGGGCGGACTGCAGGGGAACGCGCTCGCCCCGTGCCGCGGGCTGGATCTGCAGCGCCCCATCGTTGAAAACGTAAGCGATCACCGGCTCTCCAGCGCGCGTGCCGTCGCTTTCCCAATAATCGCCGACCCGGCCGAGATTGCTGACGCGGCCAATGCCGCGGTGATGCAACACCGCTAAAGCCTGCGCATCCGTCGCGACCTTCGGCGGCGGCGCGCTGCCGTCATAAGGCGGCAGAATCAGTTCGTCCGCTCGCGCGAACTGAGGTGCGACAAATACGGCGCTCAGCGCCGTCGCCAAGACAAGTCCGAAGCGTGACCTCATCGGCGGTCTCCCATCCGAAATTCCATGCTTTTGATATAGGGAGCGGCGGCGCTCGCTCCAGCGCTGCCGATGTTGACAGCCGCGTCATGAAGGGCTTAGCCAAAGCTGCACGGGCTACTGAGAAGCGGCCGACCAGCGGTCAGTTAAAGAAAACAGGGAGACGCCAAGAATGATTCGCATCCGGGATCTCATCGCAGCCGGCGCCGCGCTCGCCTGCCTTTCGAGCACCGCTTTTGCCGAGGATCCCGTGCTGCTGCGCTACGGCGATCCCGGCCCGCCCACGGCCGCGATCCACAGCGATCTGATCGGGCCCTGGTCAGAGAAGGTCAACAAGGAAGCGGGCGGCGCGCTCGATGTGAAAGTCTATGTCGGCTATTCCCTCGTCAATATGGTCAACACCCTCGACCGCGTTGCGGACGGGGTCGCCGATATCGCGTTCTGCATCCTCGGGCCGATTTCATCGCAATTCCCCAAGACGCTGGTCTCGACCCTTCCCTTCGAGGCGCAGAACGCGCATGAGGCGGGGCTCGCGCTGCAGCGTCTCTACGAGAAAGGCGTCATCGCCGACGAGTGGAAGAAGGTGAAGCCGGTCGCCTTCGGCGATTTCGCCAATCTCACCTATCACACTTCCGCGCCGGTGAAGACGCTCGCCGATCTCAAAGGCATGAAGATCAGCGTGCAGGGCCGGATCGAAGGCCAGGCCCTCGAGACTCTCGGCGGCACGCCGATCACCCTGCCGATCAATGAAGTCTACGAGGCGCTGAAGCGCGGCATCGTTGTCGGCTCGGCGATCGGCTGGCCGGCCGATGTCGATTTCAAGCTGACCGAAATGACGAAATACCACCTGCGCGAATCTTTGGGCGGCGCTTCGGCGGTGATGATCATGAACAACAACACCTATGCGAAGCTCTCCGGCAAGGCGAAGCAGGTGATCGATGCGAATATCGGCACCGACTACACGAACTGGTTCAACAAGGTGATCGACGACACCGAGCATCGCAATATCGATAAGGTCGAGAACCAGATGAAGGATCAGAGCGTGGTTAAGCTTAGCGATCAGGAACGCGCGCGGTGGAAAACGCGCATTCAGCCGGTGATCGACAATTGGGTAAAGAACACGCCCGACGGCGCGCATGTGCTGGCAGCTTTCCGCCAGGAGATCGCCGCGATCCGCAACGGCAAGTAACCGGAACACGTGCCGCGCGGTGGCGTCAGCCGTGCGCCGGCGGTGCTGCGGCTGCTCCGGCGGTGCTGCGGCTGCTATAGTTCCTGCGAGCGCGGCGATCCGTGCGGCGGGAGGACATGAGCAGCAGCACCGACGCCTTGGACGGCTCCTGGGGATCGCTGTTTCGCGGCAGCTCGGCCATCTACAGCTTGATGGTGATGCTGGGCGTGGTGCTGTTCTCGCTCCAGATCCTCATCGTCGTCACCATCATGCCGACGGTCGTCGCCGACATCGGCGGCGCCGCCTATTACGTGTGGGCCAGCATGCTTTATCAGGTCGGCGGGATCGTCGGGGCGGCGATCATCGGCTCGATCTGGCGCGTGATCGGCATGCGCGGCGGCTTTGTCGTCACAGCAGTGATCTACACGCTCGGCACGCTCGGCTGCGCCCTCGCGCCCGACATGCTGGTGCTCGACCTGTCGCGGCTCGTGCAGGGGCTCGGCGGCGGCCTTGTTACCGGCGGCACGATGGCGCTGATCGGCCGCGTGTTCCTGCCGCAGCAGCGCACGCGCATGCTCGCGATCTATCAGGGCGTCTGGACGATCTGCAGCTTGCTTGGCCCGTTCTTCGGCGGGGCTTTTGCCGCCGCCGGCTGGTGGCGCGGCGCGTTCTG
>DATNGE010000270.1:0-5705 GCA_035606035.1 Allostellaceae bacterium | reverse complement strand
CATCGCCGCGCTCACCACCGGCAATTTCATGGCGGCGGTGATCGATGGCGGCGAGAGCTCGGACATCGAGGCGCTGCAGAAATCGGGCAAGCTCAGGATGCTGATCGACATGCACGCAAGTGTGAAGATGGTGCTGTCGGGCTTTGCGAGCTCGGACGCGCTGATCGCGAAGAATCCAGCTCTCGTCCAACGCACGATGCGCGCGATCTATAAGGGCACCGCCACGGTCAAAGCGCATCCGCAAGCGGCGGTCGACAGCATGATGAAACACGGGCTCGACAAGGGTGCTGCGGAATTCTCGGCACGCGAATTTGTGCCGGGCATGCTCGCCGCGGGCAGCGTGCCGCGCGAGCTGCAAGTGAACGAACTGAAGCTGCGCGGCGAGATGCTCGGCCTGCCGCCCGACAAGATCCCGCCGCCGGAGCAGGTCTTCGATTACAGCTTCATCTTGAAAGCGGCCGAGCAGCTCAAAGCGGAAGGCTGGAAACCGAAACTTTAATCCGCCTCGCCGCAACTCCGTTTTGCGCGGCTGTGTTAGTCCGCGAAAAGGGATCGAGCGATGCGATGGATACATCTCGGCGCTGCCGCGGTGCTGCTTCTCCTTGGCGGCTGCGGCGATTTCTACGGCGACAACGCTGGTGAAGCGCTGCGCAGCAATGCCGGCTTCACCCGCGAAAACCCGCCGCCGGTCGGACCGCCGGTCTCGGCGCCCGCGATGGCTACCCGTGATCCGAGCGATGCCGGGGCCAATACCAGCCAGGCCGCCCCGGTCGCTGTTCCCTGATCGGCGCTAGCGCGCGCGGCGCGCCAGGAGAGCGGCGATGCAAAGATCGATCACGGCGATGCCGGCGACGGCGCCGACCGCGATCGAGATATTGCGTGCCAAATGGCGGTCGGTGCGGCGGCCGAAACGCGAGGTCGCGAGATCGAGCAGATCGCCGAAGACGCGCGCCCACATGGCAGGGCCGAGGAAGCCGGCGAGAGCGGCCACGCCGGCGGCGATCTCGCGGCCGCCATAGCGATGCAGCAACGGCTCTTTGCTGCGCAGCCCGAGCCGCTCGGCAAGCCGCGACGGCGCCGCGACCTCAAGCGCACCGAGCAGGAGGGAGAACAAAGCCAGCGCTTGCGCTGTCACATGCGAAATGCTCTTCGGCGACGGCGCCGCGCGACGCACATCGGGGATGAGGGCGCGGGTCGATTCGAAAATCGAGGCTGCATTCATGGCTTGGCTCCTGACAGGACGGTGCGCGGCATTGCTCTGTCGGTAACGCCATGGGGAGAAAGGAGTTGCGGCTTTCGAGCGCGAGGCGGCGGCGATCAGGCGCCCATTTCGTTGCGGATCTGCTGCCGGAAATGCTCGATCGGGACGGGCTGGCCCTTGCGCTCGACGAACCAGAATTCCCAGCCGTTGCAGGCGGGCGCGCCTTGCACCTCGGCGGCGACCTGATGGATCGAGCCTTTGGCGTCGGCCGAGATCAGCGTGCCGTCGGGCCGGACTTTCGCGGTCCAGCGCCGCCGCGCATCGAACAGCACCTCGCCGGGCCTCAAGAGTCCGCGCTCGATGAGGCTGCCGAAGGGCACGCGCGGCGCCGAATTCTTTTCTTCTGTCGTCGCGATGTCTTCGCTGTTGCCCGGCTCGATCGCGGCGATGCGCTCGCGCGCCACCGCGATGTATTCCTCGTTCTGCTCGATGCCGATCCATTGCCGGCCGAGCCGCCGTGCCACCGCGCCGGTGGTGCCGGTGCCGAAGAACGGATCGAGCACCATATCGCCGGGTTTCGATGAGGCGAGCAGGACGCGATGGAGCAACGCCTCGGGTTTCTGCGTCGGGTGCGCCTTCTTGCCGTCGCGCTTCAAGCGCTCTTGGCCCCCGCAGAGCGGGATCAGCCAATCGCTGCGCATCTGGATACCTTCGTTCAGCGCCTTCATCGCTTGATAGTTGAAGGTGTAGCGGCTGTCCTGCGATTTTGCGCACCACAGCATGGTCTCATGCGCGTTGGTGAAGCGTCGGCCGCGGAAATTCGGCATCGGGTTGGTCTTGCGCCAGACGATGTCGTTCAGCACCCAATAGCCGAGATCCTGGAGGATCGTGCCGACGCGATAGATGTTGTGGTAGGAGCCGATGACCCAGAGGGTGCCGTCGGGCTTCAGGACACGGCGCGCGGCGGCGAGCCAATCGCGCGTGAAGCGGTCGTAGCTCGCGAAATCGGCGAATTTGTCCCAGGCCTCCTCAACCCCGTCGACGCGGCTGTTGTCGGGGCGGTGGAGCTCGCCGGCGAGTTGCAGATTGTAGGGCGGGTCGGCGAAAACGAGATCGACCGATTCCTCGGGCAGCCGCTGCAGCGCCGCGACGCAATCGCCGGCGATGATCGTGCCGTCCTCGAGCGCGGCCGCGTCGCCGACGATAGACGGGCGGCTTTTCGGCGAGTCCCCCATGGCTTTCCCCATGGGGCCGGGATTCTGGCCACGACGACTCGGCGCGTCAACAAATTACTTAGCGATTCCAAAAACTTAAAAGAACAATTGGAGTCCAAATCGAGCACAACTTATTGGCCAAGGCTTAGTCGGCCAAGCTCGCATCGAAGTCGAGGCTGAATTGCAAGGGTGCGAAGCTCATGCGGTGATGCCGCGTCGGCCCCAGCGCCAGGATCGCGGCGCGATGCTCCTCAGTGGCGTAGCCGACGTTGGTCATCCAGCCATAGCCATCGTAGCGCAGCGCCAAGGCACGCATTAGCCGGTCGCGTGTCGTCTTGGCGATGACCGAGGCTGCGGCGATCGACAGCGAGAGCCCGTCGCCGCCGATCACGGTCTTCACCGCGCAAGGCAGCGGCGGCGGCTGGTTGCCGTCGATCAGCGCGATATCGGGCAGGGACCCCAAGCGCAGCAGCGCGCGCCGCATCGCGACGAACGTCGCCTGGAGGATGTTGATGCGCTCGATCTCCCTGACGCTTGCCGCGCCGACGCCGATCTTCACCGCGCATTGCCGGATCAGCAGCGCGAACTCCTCGCGCTCCTCGGCGTTGAGCTTTTTCGAATCATCGAGCTCGGCGCGCAGCCGGCGCGGGATTTTCCGGCGATCGAGGATCACAGCGGCCGCGACTACCGGTCCGGCGAGCGGCCCGCGTCCCGCTTCATCGATGCCGCAGACGATGCCGTCGCAGCCGCGCTCCAAGGCGAAATCGGGCATTCCCCTGCGTCCCTATTCCTAAGCCAGAACCTTCCTCAGGTTTCGATGGTCAAAGTGCTGCCGACCGCGAGACGAAGCTGATCCGCGGCACGGCTGCGATTGACCGCGATTTCGACCAGACCGTTCGAATTCTCATACCAAAAGGCTTGGCCTTCGGGCACGGCGGAAAAAGTCGCGGCGTGGATAACACGGCGCTTATCCCCAAGAATCAGCGTCGCGCCTTGGGGCGCGGCGCTGCCGCGCAGCCCGGTCATGGCGTTGCCGTAATGGTCGATATAGACGATCTCGGCGAGATCGTCGGGCCAGCTCGATTCGCGATTCGCGTCGCGGGCGCGCACCGGCGGCCGCTCGCCGCGCGCCAGCATCGCCGCGACTGGCGCGAAAAGATCGCGGCCGTGGAAGCTCGCCGACAGCTGCGGTGGCTGCCAAGTGATCTCGGAGCAAGTTGCGCTTTGCGCCCGGCGCAAAACCAACTCAAAGAGTCCGTTCTCCGGCCCGACATACCAGCGGCGATCGGCCTCGATCATCAGTGGTGCGCGTTTTCCGCCGACGCCGGGATCGACAACACAGAGAAAGATCGTCCCGGGCGGAAACCATGCGGCATAAGCGGCGAGGAGATAGGCGCTCGCGCGGGGATCGCCGGCCGGCGCATCGGCGAAGAGATCGATAATCTCGGCTTGCGGCGCCTCGCGGCGCAGCACGACTTTCATTTGACCCGTGTACGGGCCGGCGAGGCCGAAATCGGTGAAGAGGACGATCATCGGTCAGCTCTAAGCTGTCGGCTTTAAGCTATAAGCTTCAATCTCCTTGGCTTATAGCTTAGAGCGTATGGCTCAAAGCGGCGACACGCGATGGCCTTCCCGCATTCTCCTCACGAAAAGCTCAAGCTCCCGCCGTTGCATCACACTTTGCTCAGCGCGGCGGCGCATCTCGTGCCGCCGCGGCCCGGAATGGTCGCGGGCGCGCTCAAAGCCGCGCCGCGCGGCGACGGTCATCCGGTGATCGTCGTACCGTCTTTCCTGTGCGGCGACGGCCACACCGCGCCGCTCCGTCGCTTCCTCGCGGGTTGCGGCTATGCGGTGGAAGGCTGGGGCCTCGGCACAAATCTCGGCCCGACCGCGGCAGCGCTCGAGGGGATCGAGACGTTGCTCGCCACCGTGCATCGCCGCCACGGCCGCAAAGTTACGCTGATCGGCCATAGCCTCGGCGGCGTGATCGCGCGCGAGCTGGCGAAGCAGCATCCCGATCACGTGCGGCAGTTGCTCGTGATCGCGAGCCCGATCCAATTGCCGACAGCGAGTCCACTCGAGCCGGTCTATAAGCTCCTCGCGCGCTGGCACGGCATCGAAGCGCGCGGCTCGGCGGCCGAGCTCAACGCGCCGCCCGACGTGCCGGTGACCGCGATCTATACGAAGCGCGACGGCATCGTCGCGTGGCAAAGCTGCCGCGAGGTCGAAGGCGATTGCCGCGAGAGCATCGCGATCCGCGGCGCGCACGGCACGATGGTGCGCAACCTCACTGCCTGGCGCATCATCGCCGACCGCCTCGCCCAACGCGAAGGCGAATGGCGACCCTACAAGAGCCATTAGTCTCACTCGTCATCCCCGCGAAAGCGGGGATCCAGAGCAGCCAACGCGACGTCAATTCTGGATTCGCGCTTACGCGGGAATGACGAATCCCTTCAGCGGGCCCTCAAAATAAACTCAGCTGCGCGGTTTCTTTCTTGCGCGCCGGCACCTGGAAGAGCGTGCAATCGAGGCGGCGGTTGTCGCGCTTCTTGTCGAGGCCGAGGCGGTGGCAGGCGGCGTCGTGGCGGATGCGCAGCATCTCGGCATAAGGTCCGCTGCCGATCATGCGCGAGCCCCACTCCGACTGGTAGGCCTTGCCCTCGCGGCTCTGCTTGATCAGCGACATCACATGTTTGGCCTTGCCGGGGAAATTCGCGGTGAGCCATTCCTCGAAGAGGCCGGCAAGCTCGAGCGGAAGGCGCAGCAGCACGTAACCCGCCGAGCAGACGCCGCGCGCCACCGCCGCTTCGAGGATCGCCTCGAGTTCGGCATCGTTGAGCGCCGGAATCATCGGCGCCGCCATCACCGCGGTCGGGATGCCAGCGCTCGCCAGTGCCTCGATCGTCTCCAGCCGGCGCTCCGGTGTCGCGGCACGCGGCTCCATCTTGCGCGCGAGGTTGCGATCGAGCGTCGTCACAGACACCGCCGCGCTGCAGAGATGCTCGCGCGCCATCGCCGAAAGGATGTCGATGTCGCGCTGGATGAGCGCCGATTTGGTGATCAGCGTGACCGGATGACGGAACTGATAGAGCACCTCGAGGATGTGCCGCGTCAGGCCGAGCTTCCTCTCGATCGGCTGATAGGCATCGGTGTTGACGCCGAGCGCGATCGGTTTCGGCTTGTAGGAGGGTTTCGAGAGCTCGGCGCGCAGCAGCGCCGGCGCATCCTCCTTCACAAAGATGCGGCTCTCGAAATCGAGACCGGGCGAGAGGCCGAGATAGGCATGGGTC
>DATNGE010000269.1:0-10428 GCA_035606035.1 Allostellaceae bacterium | reverse complement strand
TCGCCTCGAATGCGATTGGTGGCGGCCTCGACATCGGCATCCGCGCGATGCTGCGGAAGCACCATCTCGACGACAAGCGCGACGCCAACATCATCGAGGGCGGCTTCCCGACCTTGCTGCCGATGCTGCGCGAGCACAAGGCCGATCTGGTCGCCGCCGTGCCGCCTTTCAGCTTCATCGGCGAGAGCGCGGGCGATGTGCGCACGTTGTTCACCCTGCGCGATGCGATCGGCACATCGGAATTCATCTTCGACGTCACGCGCAAGCCCTTCATCGACAAGAACCGCGCCGCGCTCGTCGATTTCACCGAAGACTGGATCCGCGCCGAGCGCTGGTATCTCGATCCCAAGAACCATGACGAGGCGGTGAAAATCGTCGCCGATTTCACCAAGGTGCCGGCGAAAAGCTGGACGGATTGGGTCTTCACCCACAAAGACGTCTATCGCGATCCCGACCACCGCGCCAACATCAAGGCGCTGCAGGCGACGCTCGACATTCAGCAGCAGCTCGGCATCCAGAAGACCCATATCGATGTCGCGAAATACGCCGACCAGAGCCTGGTCGACGAGGCGGTGAAACGCATCCACTGAATGGGGGAACCCATGGAACGCCGGACATTCTGCGCCCTTGCTCTCGCCTGCTCGCTCGCGTTGCCGGCCGTAAGCCAGGCAGAGCCGGTCAAGATCCGCATCGCCTGGATCACGATCGGCAATCCGCCGCCGGTTCTCGATGCGAAGAAGGATCTCGCGCAGCATTGGGGCACGAGCTACGCGGTCGAGCCGATCCACTTCCAGGGCACGCCGGCGATCATGACGGCGCTCGCCGCCGGCGAGCTCGAGATCGCCAATCTCGCCTTCCCATCGCTCGGCAACGCCATCCTCAATGCGAACTTGAGCGATCTTCGCATCATCGGCGACGAAGGCCAGGACGGCGTGCCGGGCTATCACTCGATCGAATACATGGCGCTGAAGGAAGGGCCGATCAAAGGCGTCGACGATCTGAAAGGCCAGGTCGTCGCCACCAATATCATCGGCAGCGCCGTCGATATCGGCGTGCGCGCGATGCTGAAAACGCGCGGCCTCGTCGCGACGCGCGATTATTCGATCATCGAGGCGGCCTTTCCCAACATGCCCGCGATCCTGTTGCAGCAAAAGGCCGCGCTGGTCGTCGGTGTGCCGCCCTTCTCGCTCGACGAGAAATTCCGCGCCCAGACGCTGACGCTCTTCACTCAGAAAGACGCGATCGGTAAATCGCAGCTCGCCGTTTGGACGGCGCGCCAGCCTTTCATCGCCAAGAACCGCGCCGCGCTGGTCGATTTCTTCGCCGATTATCTGCGCATCATGCGCTGGTATCTCGATCCCAAGAACCGGCCGCAGATGCTGCAGATCGTCGCCGGCGTCTTCAAGGTGCCGGTCGAGCGGCTCGACAAATCGACCTACAACGAGAACGACGTCTATTTCGACCGCAACGGCATGCCCGATATGAAAGCCCTCCAGGCCGATGTCGATCTCGCGGCCGATTTCGGCTTCATCAAGGAGCATATCGATCTGGCGAAATACACCGATCTCTCCATCATGGAAGAGGCGGTGAAACGCGTCGGTGCGATGAAGTAGCGCGCTTCGTCAGCCGCCTATTCGGTCAGCCATTGGCGCAGCGCGACGCTGGTCTCCCACGGCCGCTCCATGGTCGTGAGATGGCCGCAATCCTCGATGATCTCGAGTATGGCGCTCGGGATTAGCGCGGCGATCTCCTCGCTCCAGGCGAGCGGCGTCATCTGATCCTGGCGCCCGCAAAGGACGAGCGCCGGGCAGCCGATCTTCGGCAGATTCGGCCGGTTGTCGATCCGGCCGATGATGGCGCGCTGCTGACGGAGGAACGCGTCCTTGCCGACGCGCTCCGTCATTGCCATGACCGCGTCGGTCAACGGCTTGTCGCTCAAGCGATCAGGGTGGATGAAAAGCGGCAGCAGCTGCGGCGTCACGCCATGAAATTCGCCCTTCTCGGCGAGCTCGATAAACCCGCGCCGACGCGCCGTTTGCTCAGCTGTGTCCGCCATTGCGCTCGTATCGAGGAGGGCCAACCGCTCCACCCGCTCCGGCGCCTCGCGCATGATCGCTTGCGCGACATAGCCGCCCATCGAGAGCCCGGCCAAGGCGAAGCGCCCGGCCGGCGCCTCGGCGAGGACCCGCCGCGCCATCCCGGTCATGGAATCGTCACGCGTGACGTCGGCAACCCAGGGCTGGGCAATATCGGCGAGATCCTCGACCTGGCCGCGCCAAAGCGCCGCATCGCACAGTAATCCCGGGACCAGGACCAGACTCGGCTTATTAATCATGCATTAACCATAGTTCGCGATGCTCAAATCGCCAGGGCCTGAAAGTACGTATTGACGCGTAAATCGCCTGAAATCGATTGACTTTCCGGCCCCTACGCCCAGATAAAGGGGCGTAAACATCAACAACACACGAGAAAAGCATATTCCTGTATGAGTTTTGAAGATCTGGGCCTCTCCCCCGAGGTCCTTAAGGCGGTCGCAGACGCCGGTTATACCGCGCCGACCCCTATCCAAGAGCAGGCCATTCCGTACGTGCTGATGGGACGCGATGTCCTCGGATGCGCCCAAACCGGCACCGGCAAGACGGCCTCTTTCACCCTACCCATGATCGACATCCTTGCCGCAGGCCGCGCCCGCGCCCGGATGCCACGCTCGCTGATCCTCGAGCCGACCCGCGAACTCGCGGCGCAAGTCGCCGAATCCTTCGACGTCTACGGCAAGCATCACAAGCTCGACCAGGCGCTGCTCATCGGCGGCGAAAGCTTCGTCGATCAAGAGCGCAAGCTCGATCGCGGCGTCGACGTGCTGATCGCGACGCCCGGCCGGCTGCTCGATCTCTACGAGCGCGGCAAGATCCTCTTGAGCGACGTGAAGATCCTCGTCATCGACGAGGCCGATCGCATGCTCGATATGGGCTTCATCCCCGATGTCGAGCGCATCGTCGGCCTGCTCTCGAAGATCCGCCAGACGCTGTTCTTCTCGGCGACGATGCCGCCGGAGATTCGTCGCCTCGCCGACGCCTTCCTGATGAATCCGAAAGAGATCTCGGTCGCGCCGCCGGCGTCGCCTGCGACCCTGGTGACGCAAGGGCTCGCCATCGTCAGCGCGATGGGCAAGCGTGAAGCATTGCGCCGCCTCATCCGCAGCGAAGACGTCAAGAACGCGATCATCTTCTGCAACCGCAAGCGCGATGTCGATGTGCTGTTCCGCTCGCTGGCGAAGCACGGCTTCGATGCGGCGGCGCTGCATGGCGACATGCCGCAATCGAAGCGCACCGAGACGCTCGAGCGCTTCAAGAATAGCGAGATCCGGCTGCTCGTCGCGAGCGACGTCGCGGCGCGCGGGCTCGATGTCCAAGGCATGTCGCATGTCTTCAATTTCGACGTGCCGATCCATGCGGAGGATTACGTCCATCGCATCGGCCGCACCGGCCGCGCCGGGCGCGAAGGCCGCGCCTTCACCTTGGCGACGCCGGAAGACGGCCGCTTCGTCGAGGCGATCCAGCAGCTGATCGGCAAGGCGATACCGCCGGTCGAGGTCCCGGGCGTCGATACCGCGACCTTCAGCGAAGGCGATGAAGCGCCGCGCAGCCGCGGTCGCGGCGGCCGCGGTCGTGGTCGCCGGGGCGGCAAATCCGCGAACCGCAACGCGCCGCGCGAGGAGCGGCCGCAAGCGGCGAAACCCCAGCACGAGCCGAAAGAGCACCGCGAGCCGAAGGAGCACCGCGAGCCGAAGCGCGCGCCGGCTCGTCCGGCAGCCGCCGCAAAGGATCGCGCCGCCTACGCGCCGATCACGATGAATCCCGATGCCATGGATCAGGCGCTGCCCAGCAATGTCACGAAGCTGCCGCGCCGCGATCATCAGCGCGATGAGCATGAGGATGACCGCCGCGTTGTCGGCTTCGGCGATCACATGCCGGCTTTCTTGAGCCGCGCCCGGGTGCGCTCGGTTTAATCCTAGGGGCTAAACCCTTGCGGCGAGCCGACATCTAGCGTCGGCTCATTCTCCCGCTATGATGCGCCGATCACAGGGACGGCGCCATGAAGACCATCTTCGTCATGATGAAATGCGATCTCGGCAAGGCCTATCGCGTCGCCGAGGCCGCGGTCGAAACCATCGAGCAGGTCTCCGAGGTCTATTCGGTCTCGGGCCAATACGATCTGCTGATGAAATGCTATCTGCCGGACGACATGGACACCGGCCATTTCGTGGTCGAGCATCTGCAGAAGCTCGCCGGCGTGCGCGACACCTTCACCGTCTCCGCCTACAAGGCGTTCACCCAGGATCGAGCGTGACCGATAAGCATATCGTCATCGTCGGCGCGGGCCATGCCGGCGGCCGCGCCGCCGAAGCCTTGCGCGCCGCCGGCCATACCGGCCGCGTCACCCTCGTTGGCAGCGAGAAGCACCCGCCCTACGAGCGCCCGCCGCTCTCCAAAGAGCTGCTCGCCGGCGCGATCGAGCACGCCAAGACGTATCTCAATCCCGAAGCCTTCTATACCGAGAAGGACATCGCGCTGCGGCTCGGCACGACGGTCGGCGCGATCGACCGCAAGGGCCAGCGCATCGAGCTCGAGGATGGCGACACGATCCCCTACGACGCGCTGCTGCTGACCACCGGCGCGCGGGCGCGCAAGCTGCCGCTGCCGGGCGCCGAGGGCCAGCGCGTCTTCTATCTCCGCGATATCGACGACAGCCTGGCGCTGCGCGCGCGGCTGACGGAGGGCGTGCGGCTCGCGGTCATCGGCGCCGGCTTCATCGGCCTCGAAGTGGCGGCGACCGCGCGCAAGCGCGGCGCGGCGGTGACGGTGCTCGAGCTCGCACCCCATCCGCTGGCGCGCGTTGCTGCACCCGAGATCGGTCAATATCTCGCGGCGCTGCATCGCGCCAAAGGCGTCGATCTCCAGACCGGCGTCAAAGTCACCGCGATCGAGGACACGGGCCAGGAGCTGCGCATAATCCTTGATGGCGCGCCCTCCGTGAGCGCCGACTATGCCGCGATTGGCATCGGCGCGCAGCCCAATGTCGAGCTCGCGCAGGCGGCCGGCATCGAGACGCGCGACGGCGTCATCGTCGACGAGTTCGGCCGCAGCAGCGATGCCTCTGTCTTCGCGGCCGGCGATGTGACCCGGCATCTCAATCCGCTGCTCGGCCGCCACGTCCGGCTCGAAGCCTGGCAGAACGCGCAGAACCAAGGCATCGCGATCGCCAAGATCCTCGCCGGCGGCGCGCAGGCCTTTTCCGAAGTGCCGTGGTTCTGGACCGACCAATACGAGACCAATCTGCAGATGGCCGGCGCGCCCGATAAATGGGACCGCGTGATCTTCCGCGGCGAGCCGACCGATCCCGGCTTCACCCTGTTCCAGCTCTTGGACGGCAGGGTGGTCGCGGCCGTCACGGTCAACAATGCGCGCGATATGAGGTTTGGCCGCATGCTGATCCAGAACGGCAAGATCGTCGATCCGGCGCTGCTCGCGGACAAAACCACGAAGCTCCAGGATCTGGTGCGCTAGGGTGAGCGCTTGAAAAGCAATGTCGCGCGCGTCACATTCGCGCGCATTCCCGGGGGATAACAGAGGAAGAGTGATGGCGGAGAACGATAGCGGCGAATGGGTGAGCGTCGCCGATAAGGGATCGATCGCGGAAGGCGAGATGAAAGGCGTGACCGTCGGCAGCCAGGAGGTCGCGCTCTACAATCTCAAAGGCGAGATCTATGCCACCGACAATCTCTGCAGCCACGCCTACGCGTTTCTGAGCGATGGCTGGCTCGACGGCGAAGAGGTCGAATGCCCGCTCCATGCCGGGCGTTTCGAGATCAAGACCGGCAAGGGCCTCGGTCCGCCGATCCCATGCGACATCAAGAGCTTCCCGGTGCGCGTCGAAGGCGACAAGATTCAGGTGAAGCTCGGCGGCTGATGTCTGCGCATAAAGTCTCGACATAAAGCGGCGTCCGATCGGACGCCGCTTTTTGTTCTCTATGGCACGCACGTTTCGCGATCGCGTTAACCAAACATGGTTAACGGAAGGATGCAATTTGTCTCAAATGCAAAGATTAAGTTCTGGAAGTCATTTAAGAGTTTCGTAATGATCCCAGCATGCCGCAGGTTGGTGCGGCGGCAAGCGAAGGCGAGGCGACCGTACGCCGCGCTTTCCCAAATCAAAGTGGTGCTGCACGCAAGCGATTTTCCTCCTCCTAGACCCATGAGATGGCGGCACCTTCTGGTGCCGCCATTTTCATGCGCGGCCTTCTTCTATGGGTGGGGCCGCAAGCCTTCCTTTACTGCGATCCCCTTAAAAAAGGGGCATGGATGGATCCGCCAAGCTTGCCTTGAGCCGGCCCGACTGGTTCGGCAGCCTCAGAACAGGCGATTTCCTCGACCGCCGCTGCATCGTGATTTTCGGCGGGGCGCTGCTCGCGCTCGAGCTCGTCATCTTTCTCTTTTTTGTCGCCGGCACGCATGGCTGGATCGTTCCGCTCGAGCGGCCGACGAGCACCGATTTCGTGAGCTTCTATGCCGCCGGCAGCCTCGCCGATTCCGGCACGCCCGCCTTCGCCTACGACCAAAGCATCCATTACGCCGTCGAGCAGCAGGTGACGGAGCCCGGCATCGAATACAATTTCTTCTATTACCCGCCGGTCTACCTGCTGATCTGCGCCCTCTTCGCCCACTTGCCCTATATGGCGGGTTTCATCGCATTTGAGGCGGTGAGCCTGCTGCTCTGCCTGTTCGTCGCGCGCCGCACCGTGAAGGCGGAGAGCTGGACAATGTCGCTGCCGCTGCTCGCTTTCCCGTCCGTTTTCTGGACGATGGGGCTCGGCCAGAACGCTTTCCTCACCGCCGCGCTGTTGGGCGGCGGGCTCTTGCTGATCGACCGCCGGCCGCTCCTTGCCGGCATGCTCTTCGGCCTCATCTGCTACAAGCCGCATTTCGGCTTGCTTATTCCCGTCGCGCTCGTCGCCGGCGGCCGCTGGCGCGCTTTTGCCGGCGCCGCGATCGCCGCGGCGACGGTAGTCGCGCTGTCGATCGGGCTCTTCGGCTGGGAGACCTGGCAGGCGTTCCTCGCCCTCGCCGGCGGCTCGCATTCGACTTACGAGAATGGCCGCATCGATCTCGCGGGCATGGTCACGCTGTTCGGCGGGCTGCGCCTCATGGGCGTGCCCTCGACGATCGCTTATGCGGTGCAAGGCCTCGGCGCGATCGCCGCGATCGCCCTGGTTGCGATGGTATGGCGCAGCAATCTCAGCCTCGCGCCCCGTGCCGCCGCGCTTGCCGCCGCAACGCTGATCGCGGTGCCGGTCGCACTCGTCTACGACTTTCTCCTCGCCGGGCTCGCGATGGCCTGGCTGATCCGCGCGGCGAGCGAACGCGGCTTCCTGCCGTGGGAGAAAACCACCTTCATGGCGGTCTTCATTGCGCCGCTGCTGTCGCGCAGTTTCGGCACGGAGACGCATGTGCCCCTCGCGCAGCTCGCCTTGATCGCACTGCTGGCGCTGATCGCGCGCCGCGCGTGGCGCGAATACGATGAGGCCCGGGCGTTGTCCGGCCAGCCCTCTTCGATGATCGCCTGAGTCAGGCGGCGACTGTTTAATCCACAATCGCGACTCGCGATCGGATGCGGGGCGCATCGCGTGAAGCCCCTAAAATATGCGAGTCGCGAGCGCGGAACGCGCACGACTCGGCATATTTACGTCGCCGAAAGCGCCGATATTTGCTAGGTTTCTGCGTGCCCGACGAAGTTGGGCTCATCACCATGCCAACGGAGAACACCATTCATGGCCGCTAAAAAGACGGGAAAAGCTCCAGCCACCGTCACGCTGAAACACCTCGCTGCGAAGATCGCGGAAGATCACGAAATCGCAAAGAAGCAGTCCGAAGCCATTCTCGGCGACACGGTCGGTCTGATCGTGAAGCATCTGAAGGGCGGACAGCGCATCCGTCTCGGCGGGCTTGGCATCCTCGTGGTGCGCAAGCGCGCTGCCCGCATGGGCCGCAACCCCGCCACCGGCGAGGCGATCAAGATCAAGGCGAGCAAGCGCGTCGCGTTCCGCGCCGCCAAGGAATTGAAGGAAGCGATCTAACCGTTCGTCGGTAGGCTTCCCGTCAAGGCCAGGTGCCGCCCGACTCGTTCGGGCGGCACGCTTGCCTCTCCAATGAACCGACCCTTACCTATTCCCGCGCTGTAGCGCCGCCCAGAGCCGCGCGGGCGTCGCCGGCATGTCGAATTCGCGGACATTCGCCCGGCGCAGCGCATCCACCACCGCGTTCATGCATGTCGGCAGCCCGCCGACCGCGCCCGATTCGCCGGCGCCTTTCGCGCCAATGACGTTGTTGGGGCTGGGCACGCCGCAATCGAAGGCGCGCAGCTCATGCAAAAGATCGGCATGCGGCATGACGTAATCCATGAAGCTGCCGGCGAGCATCTGGCCATTCTCGGGGTCGTAATGGCAGTCCTCGCCGAAGACATGGCCGGCGCTGTGGACGATCCCGCCATGGAGCTGGCCCTCTGCGAGCTGATGGTTGATGACATTGCCGACATCGTCGACCGCGGTATAGGCGACGATCTCGGCCGCGCCGGTCTCGGCGTCGATCTCAACTTCGGCAACATGGGCGCCGCTCGGGAAAGCGCGCGCCGCAGGGACCTCGGCGATCGTGTCGAGCGGATGGGTCGCGCCGCCGGCGTGGCGCAAGACGATGTCCTGCAGCGCAATGGTCTTGTCCGTGCCTTTGACCGTGTAGCGCCCATCCCGGAACTCGACGTCGAGCGGCGAGGCTTCGAGCGCCTCGGCGGCGAGCGCCAATCCCTTCTTCACGATCTCGTCGCCCGCGACCTTGAAGCCGCTGCCTGAGGTCATGCCGGTACGCGAGCCGATCGCCGCCCCGCCGAAGATCGGCGGCCCGTCGGGATCGCTCGCCCGCACTTCCATCTTCGCGGGATCGAGCCCGGTGATCCCGGCGACGATGTCCGGGAACACGGTCTCGTAGCCCTGCCCGCTCGCCGTCGCGGTCAGATAGAGCCGCGCGGTGCCCTTCGCGTCGAACTGCACTGCGACCTGATCCTTGGGCGCGCCGCCGCCGCCCGACGGTTCGATGAAAGCGGCGCAGCCGATGCCGCGCAGCTTGCCGCGCTTCTTCGCTGCTTCGAGCCGGGCCGGGAATTCGCGCCACTTCGATTCGCGCTCGGCGCGATCGAGCAGTCCCGCGAAATCGCCGCTGTCGAAGACGATGCCGGTATGGGTCTTGTAGGGAAATTTCGCTTTGTCGATGAGATTGCGGCGGCGCAGCGCGAAGGGATCGATGCCGAGCGCGGCCGCGGCCTCATCGACCAGCCGCTCGATGACCAGCGCCGCTTCCGGCCGGCCGGCGCCGCGGAAGGCGCTGGTCGGCGCGGTGTTGGTAATCACCTGGCGATGGCGCGCGTAGAAAGCTTCGACCTCATAGACGCCGGATGACATGCTCATCCCGTTGGAGGTGTTGGTCATCGCGCCGGCCGAACTGAGATAAGCGCCACTATCGCAAAGCCACTCGGTCTTGAAGGCGAGGAACTTGCCGTCCTTGTCGAGGGCGAGTTCGCCCGCGACGCGGATCGCGCGGCCGTGGAAATCGGTGACGAAATCCTCGGAGCGCGTCGAGATCCATTTGATCGGTTTGCCGAGCCTCTTCGCCGCATAGAGCAGCAGCGCGTTCTCGGGGAAAGGCTGCGTCCGCGAGCCGAAAGCGCCGCCGACATCGACCATGTGGACGCGCACCTCGGCCGGTTTCGCGCCGAGCATCGCTGCGAGCGCGTCGCGCATCGCGAGGCCGCCCTGATTGCCACAGCGGATCTCATAGGTCTGACGCGCCGCGTCGTACCAGGCGAGAACCGCGCGCGGCTCCATCGGCGTCGGCGCGATGCGCGGGCTCTCGATCGTCGCGCGCACGATCTTGGCGGCGCGGGCGAAAGCCGCGTCGGCTTTGGCGAGATCGCCGTATTCGATATCGAAGCACACATTGCCTGGAATGTTGGCGTGCAGCGCCGGCGTATCCGCGGCGAGCGCCTTGTCGAACCCGATCACCACCGGCAGGTCGAGATAATCGATGTCGATAAGCTCCGCGGCATCGGCCGCCGCGGCGGCGCTGGTCGCGACCACCATCGCGACCTCTTCACCGACATAACGCACGCGATCGGACGAGAGCAGCGGCCGCTCCGGTACCAGGATCTTGCTGCCGCCGCGGCCCGGGAACGGCATCATCGGCGGCACGGTTTTCATGCCAAGTTCGGCAACGTCCTTGCCGATGTACACGGCGACGACGCCGGGCGCCGATTGAGCCGCGCTTTTATCGACGCGGCGGATCGCCGCGTGAGCGCGATCGGCGCGGCGGAAGGCGGCGTAGA
>DATNGE010000268.1:0-5709 GCA_035606035.1 Allostellaceae bacterium | reverse complement strand
TGCGGTACGGGTATCGGCATGAGCATCGCCGCCAATCGCTATCGTCACGTCCGGTGCGCGCTCGCCCATGATGTGACGACGGCGCAGCTGGCGCGCCAGCACAATGATGCGAACGTCCTCGCGCTCGGCGCTCGCGTGCTCGGGTTCGAAACCGCGAAAGCTTGCCTGCGCACTTTCTTCACCACCGCTTTCGAGGGCGGGCGTCATGCTCGCCGCGTTGCCCAATTATCGTAAAGGTATCACTGCTGATGACTGCGCCGACAATGACGCTTTCGAACGCCGACCGCTTCTTCACCGCCTCGCTGGCGGATGTCGATCCCGAGCTCACGCGGGCGATCGACAATGAGCTTGGCCGCCAGCGCAGCCAGATCGAGCTGATCGCTTCGGAGAATATCGTCTCGCGCGCCGTGCTCGAGGCGCAGGGCTCGGTGCTCACCAATAAATACGCCGAGGGCTATCCCGGCCGCCGCTATTACGGCGGCTGCGAGTTCGTCGACATCGCCGAACAGCTCGCGATCGACCGCGCGAAGCGGCTGTTCGAGTGCAATTTCGCCAACGTGCAGGCGCATTCGGGGTCGCAGGCGAACCAGTCGGTGATGCTGGCGCTGCTGCACCCGGGCGACACGGTCATGGGCATGTCGCTCGCCGCTGGCGGGCATCTGACGCATGGCGCGCCGCCCAATCTCTCGGGCAAATGGTTCCGCGCGGTGCAATACGGCGTGCGGCGCGAGGATGCGCGCATCGATTACGACGAGGTCGAGCGCCTCGCCAAGGCCGAGAAGCCGAAGCTCATCATCGTCGGCGGCTCCGCCTATCCGCGCATCATCGATTTCGTGCGCTTCCGCCAGATCGCGGATTCCGTCGGCGCGTTTTTCATGGTCGACATGGCGCATTTCGCCGGACTCGTCGCCGGCGGCGTCCATCCGAGCCCGCTGCCGCACGCTCATGTGGTGACGACAACGACTCACAAAACCTTGCGAGGCCCGCGCGGCGGCATGGTTCTCTGCAACGACGAGGACATCGGCAAGAAGATCAACAGCGCGACATTCCCGGGGCTGCAGGGCGGACCCTTGATGCATGTCATCGCGGCGAAAGCGGTGATGCTCGGCGAGGCGCTGCAGCCCGAGTTCAAGGCCTATGCGCGCGCCGTCACCGACAACGCGAAGACGCTCGCCGCATCCCTTATCGAGCGCGGCCTCGACATCGTCTCGGGCGGCACCGACACGCATTTGATGCTGGTCGATGTGCGGCCGAAGAAGGTCACCGGCAAAGCGGCCGAAATCGCCTTGGAGCGCGCCGGCATCACGTGCAACAAAAACGGCATCCCCTTCGATCCCGAGAAGCCGACAGTAACGTCCGGCATCCGGCTCGGCAGCCCCGCCGCGACGACGCGCGGCTTCGGCCAGGTCGAGTTCAAGAAGGTCGGCAAGCTGATCGCCGAAGTGCTCGAGGGGCTGCAGGCGAATGGCGATGCCGGCAATGCCGGCGTCGAGGCGAATGTGAAGCGTGAGGTGGCGGCGCTCTGCGCCGCGTTCCCTGTCTATCAGGGCTGAGCGGGGAGGGGGAAGAACATGCGGTGCCCGTTTTGCGGAACCGAGGACACGCAGGTCAAGGATTCGCGTCCGACCGAGGATCACGCGGCGATCCGCCGCCGCCGGCTGTGTCCCAATTGCGCGGCGCGGTTCACGACTTTCGAGCGCGTGCAGCTGCGCGAGCTCACGGTCGTCAAGAAGAACGCCCAGCGCGAGCCCTTCGATCGCGACAAGCTGGCGCGCTCGATCCAGATCTCGCTCCGCAAACGCCCGGTCGAGGGCGAACGCGTCGAGCGCGTCATCAATTCCATCGTGCCCCAGCTCGAAAGCTCGGGCGAGAGCGACATTCCGAGCGACGTCATCGGCGAGCTCGTGATGGAGGCACTGGCGACGCTCGATCAGGTCGCCTATGTGCGCTTTGCCTCGGTCTATCGCAATTTCCGCGAGGCGAAGGATTTCGGCGAATTCATCGGCCGCATTCGCGCCGACGCCGACAGCGACGATTGAGGCGATGAACGACGCCCCTTTCATGCGGGCGGCGCTCAACCTGGCACGGCGCGGGCTCGGCACGGTCTGGCCGAACCCGGCGGTGGGCTGCGTGATCGTGAAAGACGGCGAGGTGGTCGGCCGCGGCTGGACACAGCCGGGCGGTCGGCCGCATGGCGAGACCGAGGCGCTGGCGCGCGCGGGCGATAAAGCCAAAGGAGCGACCGCTTATATCAGCCTCGAGCCTTGCGCCCATCATGGCAAGACGCCGCCTTGCGCCGATGCGCTGATCGCCGCCGGCATCACGCGCGCGGTGGTCTCGATGGAGGATCCCGATCCGCGCGTCTCCGGCCGCGGGCTCCAACGCTTGCGCGACGCCGGCATCTCCGTCGAGACGGGGCTTTGCGCAAAGGAAGCAGACGAGCTCAATGCCGGCTTCTTCACGCGCATCCGCGACGGCCGACCGCTCGTCACGCTGAAGCTGGCGGCGACGCTCGATGGCCGGATTGCGACCTCACAGGGCGAGAGCCAATGGATCACCGGCGAGGCGGCGCGCAATCGTGCACACCTGCTGCGCGCGACCCATGACGCGGTCATGGTCGGCGTCGGCACGGTGATCGCCGATGACCCGCAGCTCACGTGCCGCTTGCCTGGCCTCGCCGGCCGCAGCCCGGTGCGCATCGTGATCGATGGCAGCCTGCGCACGCCGCTCACGGCAAAGCTCGTCGCGGAGGCGAAGTCGATGCCGACCTGGATCATCCATCGTCACGGCGCCGATGCCGCGCGCTGCCAGACGCTGCGCGATTGCGGCGTCGATCTGATGGAGGTGCCGGTGTCGGAGACGCTCGAAATGGATCTGACCGTTGCCTTTGCCGAGCTCGGCAAGCGCGGCTTGACGCGCGTGCTTGTCGAAGGCGGGGCGAGCCTCGCCGGCGAGCTTTTGGAAGAGGGGCTTGTCGACCGCCTCGCCTGGTTCCATGCACCCATGCTCATGGGCGGCGACGGGCTCGCCGCGATCCAGGCTTTCGGCGTCGGCAAGCTGAGCGCGGCACCGAAATTCCACCGCCTCTCGCTCGAGACGATCGGTGAGGACGTGCTCGAAACCCTAGCTTTGGTGCGTTGAATTGTTCACCGGCATCATCACCGATATTGGCACCGTGCGGGAAATCCGTCCCGGCGGAGACACGACTTTCGTCATCGAGACCAATCTCGATCTCGGCGACCTCGCGCTCGGTGCTTCGATCGCCTGCTCAGGCGTCTGCCTCACCGCGATCGAACACGGCGTCAATTGGTTCGCCGTCCAAGCTTCGGCCGAGACCCTGTCGCGCTCGACCCTCAAGGATTGGCGCGTCGGCAGCCGCGTCAATCTCGAGCGCGCGCTCAAGCTGGGCGACGAGCTTGGCGGACATATTGTCTCGGGACACGTCGATGCCGTGGCCGAAATCGTCGAGCGGCGGCAGGAAGGCGATTCCGAGCGTTTCGTTTTCCGGGTGCCGGATGAATTCGCTCGCGCCGTCGCCTCCAAGGGCTCTGTCGCGCTCGACGGCGTTTCGCTGACGGTCAACGAAGTCCAGGGCAACCGGTTTGGCGTCAACCTCATCCCGCACACCCTCGCAAAGACGACCTTCGGCGCGGCCAAGATCGGCGACCGGATCAATTTCGAGATCGACATGCTGGCACGCTATGTCGCGCGGCTGACGGGAAACCCCATCGCCGGCTGAACACCGCCCGCTAGCAATCTGAATTAAAAAGACTAATCTAGGCCCGCGCGGCGATGGCTGCCCGGCGTTTAGCGCGTGACCGCGGCGGAATCCGCCGATATATAGTCGCCGCAGCTTCTGGAACGAGATTATGAGCTTTATCGACGTTATTTCCCCGATCGATGAGATCATCGAGGAGGCCCGCAACGGCCGGATGTTCATCCTCGTCGATGACGAGGATCGCGAGGACGAGGGCGACCTCGTGATCCCGGCCCAGATGGCAACCCCGGCGGCGATCAACTTCATGGCCAAGCATGGCCGCGGGCTGATCTGCCTCGCCATGACCTCCGAACGCGTCGAGCAACTCAAGCTGCCGCTGATGGTGCAGCACAACGCCTCGCGGCTGCAGACCGCCTTCACCGTGTCGATCGAAGCCAAGGACGGGGTCACCACCGGGATCTCGGCGCCCGACCGTGCCCGTACCGTCTCGGTCGCAATCGACGCGACCAAAGGCCCCAACGACATCGTCACGCCCGGCCATATCTTTCCGCTCATGGCACGCGACGGCGGCGTCCTGGTGCGCACCGGCCATACCGAGGCCGCGGTCGATATCGCGCGCCTCGCCGGGCTCAACCCCTCGGGCGTGATTTGCGAGATCATGAACGACGACGGGACGATGGCGCGGCGCGCGGATCTCATCGCCTTCGCGCAGCTCCATGGGCTCAAGGTCGCGACCATCGCCGACCTCATCGCCTATCGCCTGCGCCACGACCGCATCGTCGAGCGCAAGCTCGAGACGAGCTTCAAGAGCCAGTTCGGCGGCGAGTGGAAGCTCATCATCTACGCCAGCAAGGTGCCTTATGCCGAGCATATCGTCCTAGTGAAGGGTGATATCTCGAAAGGCGGGCCGGTGATGGCGCGCATGCATGCGATCAACATGCTCGACGACGCATTCGGCAATGTCAGCAACAACCGCCGCGGCGCGCTCGCTTTGGCGATGGAAATGATCGCGAAAGAGGGCCGCGGCGTCGTGGTCGCGATCCGCGAGCCGACCCTGACGATCCTGACCGAGCGCGTGCGCAGCATGATGCAGGGCGAACATTTCGTTCCCGCGTTGCGCGATTACGGCATCGGCGCCCAGATCCTGCTCGATCTCGGCGTTCATGAGATGATCCTTTTGTCGAACACCGAGCGCACGATCGTCGCGCTCGAAGGCTATGGGCTCAGCGTCGTCGAGCGCCGCCCGATCACCATGCCGGGAAAGAAGTGAGATGGCGGCACCCCGCATCCTCGTCGTCGAAGCGCGCTATTACGCGCATATCTCGGACGAGCTCCTGAAAGGGGCGAAAGCCGCGCTCGAAGAGGCCCAGGCGCGGTATGAGGTAGTCACCGTTCCCGGCGCGTTCGAAATCCCTGCGGCGATCCGCTTCGCCGCGCTCTCCAAGAACCCCTATGACGGCTACATCGCCTTGGGCTGCGTCATTCGCGGCGAGACCACGCATTACGAGCATGTGTGCACCGAAAGCGCGCATGGGTTGCAGCAGCTCGCGCTCGAGCAGAAGCTTGCCATTGGCTTCGGCATTTTGACAGTCGAGAACGAGGACCAAGCCTTGGCGCGCGCGCGGATGGACAAGCGCAACAAGGGCGGCGAGGCGGCGAAGGCCTGTCTCGCGATGGTCGAGTTGAAACGCCGCTTCGGCCTCACGACTTGATCACAATGGCGGAAAGCAAGCCGGACCAACCGAAACGCGCTAAGCCCGCGGGATCGGGGGCCGCGGAATCGGGGCGGCGGCGCACGGCGTCGCGGCTCGCCGCGGTACAGGCGCTCTATCAGATCGATCTGACCGGCGTCTCGCCGTCGACGGCGATTGTCGAATTCACGCGCCACAATCTCGGCGGCAGCGCGCCCGACGAAAGCTTCGGCGAGGCCGATGAGCAGCTTTTCGCCGAGCTCGTCGAAGGCACGGCGGCGCGTCGCGCGGATATCGATC
>DATNGE010000267.1:0-4400 GCA_035606035.1 Allostellaceae bacterium | reverse complement strand
AGGACGCGCTCGATCCGCGCGCCCAGCACCGCGTCGTGCCCGAAACAGCAGCCGCAACCGCGCTGGAGAAAGCGCCATGAGCGAAGGGGATAAGCCCGCGCCGCCGATCAGCGGAGACTATCGGCAGGATGTTCAAAGCTTCGGCCAATTCTGGCGGCAAGTGGCGGCGATCGAGGCGGCCCGCGCCGCGCGGGAGCGCTTTCTCGCGGCGCATGTCGAGACGGTCTATCGCGCGCTGACCAACGATCTCCGTTCTTTTGTCCGCATCGAGCGGCTGGTCCTCGACGCGGCGCGCGCGGTGCCGGGCCTGGTGCCCTCGGCCGAAGCCCTTGCGGCCGAGAACGCGCTCGAGCAGAAGGCGAAGCGCGGGCTGGAGATCGATCACGGCATCTTCCTCGCGCATGTGCTCGGCAGTCCGACGAGCGGCGCGCATCTTTGCCATGCGATGCTGCTGCCGCGGCCGGAGGCGCTGGCGCGGCTCGACGAATTCCGCGCCCGCGGGAAGATCGAGCTCTCGACAGCGACCATCGAGCGGCACGGTCGCGCCGCGATCGTCACCTTGCGCAATCCGCGCTTCCTCAATGCCGAAGATGGCACGACACTCGATGAATCCGAGATCGCGATCGATCTCGCGACTCTCGATCCTGAGAGCGCGGTAGCGGTGCTGCGCGGCGGCGTGGTCGAGCATCCGAAATATCGCGGCAAGCCGATCTTCTCGGCCGGAATCAACCTCACCCATCTCTATCGCGGCAAGATCTCTTTCGTCTGGTACATGCAGCGCGATCTGGGGCTGGTGAACAAGATCTTCCGCGGCTTGGCGCGCGTCGATGTCAGCCCGGATGAGCTCTACGGCGGCACGATCGAAAAGCCGTGGATCGCCCAAGTCGACGGCTTCGCGATCGGCGGCGGCTGCCAGCTTCTGCTGGCGATGGATTACATCGTCGCTGCGAGCGATGCCTATATG
This sequence comes from Allostellaceae bacterium, assembly GCA_035606035.1. Classification (GTDB taxonomy): domain Bacteria; phylum Pseudomonadota; class Alphaproteobacteria; order ATCC43930; family CGMCC-115725; genus CAIKMD01. The sequence goes on along the minus strand of DATNGE010000267.1, from coordinate 3,436 downwards.
ACCCTGCCGGCGCGCAAGGAGGGCATCATCCCCGGCGCCGCCAATTTGCGTCTGCCGCGTTTCGTCGGCGACCGCATCGCACGCCAGGCGATCCTTTATGGCCGCCGCCTCGATTGCGACACGCCGGAGGGCCGCCTGATCTGCGATGAGATCGCGCCGCCCAATGGCGTCGCAGCCGCGGTCGATCGTGTGGTCGAGGGGCTTACCAGCTCCGGGATCGTCAGTGCCGCCGGCAACCGCCGCGCGCTGCGCGTGGCCGAGGAGCCGCTCGATCTCTTCCGCCGCTATATGGCGGTCTATGCGCGCGAGCAGGCGCAATGCCACTTCAGCCCGGCACTGATCGACAATCTCGAGCGCTATTGGAACGCGGCCCAGCGCAAGCTTTAAGCCGCGCCGGCGCCGTTCCCGCGATCTTCAATTGTTTGTCGGCGTGAAGCGGCAGGTATAACCCCGCGCCGTCCAGCGCTGGACATATTCGTCGCGCCCGGGCGCGGAATAGAACGTGCTCTCTTCGATCAGCTGATGGCCGTCCGTCACGCGGACGATGCCGATCGGCATGAGCTCCGCCCGCTTCTGCAAGCCCGGACGCACGAGCGGCAGGGGAGGTGGCGCCGGCGTGACGACCACGGACTTCGGACTTCCCACCACCTTTGCCGTCGGCAGCGGCTTTGCCGCCTCCGCACGAGGCTTCGCCTTGTTCGGCCCGGCCGTGCGCTTTGCTTCGGGCCGGACGCGCTTGGCCGCGGGCTTCGAGGCCGGCTTGGTCTTGCGTTGTGGCTGAGCAGCCGTGCGTTTCGGCTTCACCTTGCTGTTGAGTTTCTTCTTCGCGGCCATCACTACTCCTCGAGAAATTTTCTCACACCGTTGAAACGGTCATTTAATTCTTCGGCCGAAGATCGCGGATGCGCACGGCCTTGCCGATCGAGCGCTCGATCGCGCCCGGGATGACGACATCGATATGCGCATTGATGCCGACCAGCGCCTTGATGCGATGACCGAGATCATGCGCCGCGCCGGCGCGGCTCGCTTCGTCGGCGCTGGCCGGGCGCGCTTCGACGTGGACGGTGATCTCGTCGAGGCGGTTGTCGCGGCGCAGCTCGATGAAAAAATGCGCGGCAAGGCGGGGATCGGCGAGGATCACCTCCTCGATCTGGCTCGGGAAAACATTGACGCCCCGCACGATCATCATGTCGTCGCTGCGGCCGGTGATCTTGTCCATGCGCCGCATCGGGCGCGCCGTGCCGGGCAGCAGCCGCGTCAGATCGCGCGTGCGATAGCGGATCACCGGCATCGCCTCTTTGGTGAGCGAGGTGAAGACCAGCTCGCCGCGCTCGCCTTCGGGCAGCGGCGCGCCGATCGCGGGATCGACGATCTCGGGCAGGAAATGATCCTCCCAGATATGCAGCCCGTCCTTGGTCTCGACGCATTCGCTGGCGACGCCCGGTCCGATTACCTCGGAGAGCCCGTACATGTCGGTGGCGTGGATATCGAAGGCTTCCTCGATCTCGCCGCGCATTGCATTGGTCCAGGGCTCGGCGCCGAAAATACCGATGCGAAGGGAGGAGCGCGCCGGATCGATGCCCTGGTAGCGGAATTCGTCGAGGATGGCGAGGACATAGCTCGGCGTCGCCAGCAGCACCTCGGGCTCGAAATCGGTGATCAAGCGCACCTGCCGCTCGGTCATGCCCGAGGCGACCGGAACGACCGTCATGCCGAGTCGCTCGGCCCCGTAATGCGCGCCGAGCCCGCCGGTGAAGAGGCCGTAGCCATAGGAGACATGAACGCGCATGCCTGACCGGCAGCCGCCGGCGCGCAGCGAGCGCGCCATGAGATCGGACCAGGTGTTGAGATCGCGCTCGGTATAGCCGACGACCGTCGCCTTGCCGGTCGTCCCGGAGGAAGCATGGATGCGGCGCACCTTTTCGCGCGGCACGGCGAACATGCCGAAGGGATAATTTTCGCGCAGATCCTCTTTGCTGGTGAGCGGGAAGCGCTTGAGATCGGTGAGGCCTTTGAGATCGCGCGGATGGACGCCGGCGGCGTCGAATTTCCGCCGATAGGCGGCGACATTCTCATAGGCGTGCCGCAGCGTCCATTGCAGGCGCGAGAACTGCAACGCCTCGAGTTCGTCGCGCGAGGCGGTCTCGATCGGCTCCAGCTCATCACGCTCGGGCACGATCGCGGTTTGCGCCCGCTTGCTCGCCATCCTCGCTCCCCCGAAGAAAAAGGGCTCGCACAAATTTGACCACTCGAGCAACGGGTTCGATATTGGCGGAGTTTCAGCCGCGAGCCAAGAATTCCTCGTGACCGCCTCCGGAGCGAGCCGATCGATGTCCCTTACACCCTTGGAGCGCGCCGTGTTCGAGTTCATCAGGGATACGATCCCGGAAGATGGAGTCGCGCTGCGCGCGCAACTCGCCAAAGCTCGGTTGCGCAAGCGCGAGAACACCGGGAGCGGCTTTTTCACCTATATCGACATCGATCGGACGGCACCTCCTATTGGCGAGGGCAAACCCCGCGACATGCGCGACGGCCCCTATGCAAGCGTGCGAGGCGCCGCGCATGGCATGGGCTTCATCCTTTGGCTGAGGGACGGCTACGCCGATTGTCTCGAAGGCTATTGTTACGGCGTCGACGACACGAAAACATGGGATTTAGATAATCTGTCGTTTGCGCTATCAGCTTCTCCACCGGATCCGAGCCCATAGACCATGCCGCGCCGCAATTCGATCGCCAGCATCGATATCGCCAACCACCTCCACCCCTACACTAATCTGCGCCAGCATCAGCGCCAGGGGCCGCTGGTCGTGGTCGAAGGCCACGGCGTCCATGTGACCGACGAGAGCGGCAAGGAATACATCGAGGCGATGTCGGGTCTCTGGTGCGCGGCCCTCGGCTTCGACAATGAGCGGCTGGTCGAGGCGGCGGCGCGGCAGATGCGGCGCCTGCCCTTCTATCATGGCTTCGCCAATAAATCGCACGAACCGGTCGCCGAGCTCGCCGAGTGTCTCATCGCGCTGATGCCGGTGCCGATGTCGAAGGTGTTCTTCAACAATTCCGGCTCCGAGGCGAACGATACGGCGATCAAGCTCGTCTGGTACTACAACAACGCGCTCGGCCGTCATCGCAAGAAGAAGATCATCGGCCGCGCCAAGGGCTATCACGGGGTCACCATCGCGACCGCGAGCCTCACCGGCCTCCCTGCCAATCACCGCGATTTCGATCTGCCGATCGCCAACATCCGCCACGCCGACGCGCCGCATTTCTATCGCGGCGCAAAGCCAGGCGAGAGCGAGGAGGATTTCGCCACGCGGATGGCCGAGAGCCTCGAGGCGCAGATCCTGCGCGAGGGGCCGGAAACGGTGGCCGCCTTCATCGCCGAGCCGATCCAGGGCGCCGGCGGCGTCATCCTGCCGCCCAAGACCTATTTCGAAAA
>DATNGE010000266.1:0-3711 GCA_035606035.1 Allostellaceae bacterium | reverse complement strand
GACGCCGTGGCTCGCGCCGGTCGCCATCATGCGGATTTTCATCCCGGCTTTGAGCACGCCGTCCTTGACGCGCACCAAGGTAACGACGCCGAGATAGGAATCGTACCAGCTGTCGACCAGCAGCGCTTTGAGCGGCGCTTCGCCATCGCCTTTCGGCGGCGGCAGACGCCCGACCAAGGCTTCGAGCACGCCCTCGATATTGAGCCCGGTCTTGGCCGAGATCTCGATCGCGCCCGAGGCGTCGAGGCCGATCACCTCTTCGATCTGCTCCTTGACGCGCTCCGGCTCGGCGGCCGGCAGGTCGATCTTGTTGAGCACCGGCACGATCTCATGGCCGGCATCGATCGCCTGATAGACGTTGGCGAGGGTCTGCGCCTCGACGCCCTGGCTGGCATCGACCACCAAAAGCGAGCCTTCGCAGGCGGCGAGCGAGCGGCTCACCTCATAGGCGAAATCGACATGGCCGGGCGTGTCCATGAGGTTGAGCTCATAGGTGTCGCCGTCCTTGGCCTGGTAGGTGAGGCGCACGGTCTGCGCCTTGATCGTGATGCCGCGCTCGCGCTCGATATCCATCGAATCGAGCACCTGGTCGCGCATCTCGCGCTCGCTCAAACCGCCGCAATATTGAATCAGCCGGTCGGCAAGGGTCGATTTGCCGTGGTCGATATGCGCGATAATGGCGAAGTTTCGGATATGCCGAAGATCGGTCATGGCCTGATAGCAAAGATAGGGTGCAGGCTGGGGCGGCGCAACGCGCGGCTATCCCTGCCACTTGTCGTCGGGCGAGGTGATCTCGCGGAAGCCCTGAACCGACTGCTCGATCGAGCGCGGAACCCCGATCATGTTGGCCGATACGATCGTCGAGAAAACGTTCTCCGCATGGCCGGCGAAATTGTCGGCATGGAAGAGCGGCGGCAAATGCCAGAAAAGGCGGTAATCGAGCTCGAACAGAAGCGCGATCAAGGCCGCGGATTTTTCGGGGCGGTCGTTCTCGACATAAAGCAGCGGGCGATGGCGGGCGAGCGTATCGCGGCCGCCCTGCAGGACCTCGCTCTCCATCCCCTCGACATCGATCTTCAGCACGTGACAGGCGGGCAGCGCCAGCGAATCGAGCGTGATCACCGGCACCTGTTCGCCTTCTGTGAAATTGCCGAGCGACACGCCCCCGAAATTGAAGCTTCCCGCGTAGTTGATCGGCGGCACCTGGATCGATCCGGGCGCGCTGCCCAGCCCGGCCTGCCGGACGAACGTATTGCCGATCAGGTTGAGAGCCAGATTCGCGCAGAGGATCTGATAGAGAATGCGCTGCGGCTCGACAGCGAGCACGCGACCCTCGGGACCGACCGTTTTAGCGAAGAAGACCGTATGCGCGCCGATATTCGCGCCGACATCGACGACCAGCATCCCGGGCTTGACGATTTGAGTGAAAAGCTCGACCTCGCCCTCGGAAAATTCGCCATAGAGATCGAGCGAGCGGCCGACATAAAGATCGGCGGGGAAATACATCATCGGACCGCGGCGGCATCGCTTTATCCGCAGCGGCGGCTGATCGAGGATGAGGCGGTCGTTCGGATTTGCCGTGTCGCTCATCGCCTTAACGCTCCCCCGGTGGCTTTCTCGACCGCCGCGATCAGCTTCTGGCTGAAAGCCTCGATCGCTTCATCCGTCAGCGTCGCCTCGGCCGGCTGCAGCACGACCGTGATGGCGAGCGATTTCTTGCCCGGATCGACGCCCTTGCCGCGATAAACATCGAACAGCCGGACATCGGCGATGAGCTTCTTGTCAACGCCGCGCGCGGCGCGCAGCAGCGTCTCGGCGGCAACGTTCTCATCGACGACAAAGGCGAAATCGCGCTCGACCGGCTGAAAAGGCGAAAGGACGAGCAGCGGCCGCGCCTTGCCCGAGCGCACCCGCGGCGCCGGCACGGCGTCGAGGAACACTTCGAAACCAGCGGCCGGACCCGCGACACCCATGGTGGCGAGAATGCCGGGATGGATTTCGCCGAATTGCGCGAGCGGCTTGTTGCCCTGCTTCAGCACGCCGGAGCGGCCCGGGTGATACCAGCCGGGCGCCTCGGAGCTGATTTGCAAGCTTTCGCCCGCGACGCCGGCAGCGCCGAGCGCGGCGAGCGCATCGGCCTTGGCGAGCAGCGCGTCGGCCGGCCGGCCGGGATCGTCCCATCGTTTCGTGCCGGTGCTGCCGCTGCGTAGCCCGGTCGCAGTCGCGATCTGCCCATCAGGCGAATCGTCCTTGTAGAACGGCCCGATCTCGAACAGCGCGCCGTTCGGAAAGCCGCGATCGGCGTTGCGCTGCGCCGCTGCCAGGAGATTCGGCAGGATCGAGGGTCGCATTTGATCGAGATCAGCGCTGATCGGATTGGCGAGGGTCAGCGCCTCGCTGCCGCCGCCGAAAAGCTCGGCCTGCGCGCGCGGCAGGAAAGAGAAGGTCACGGCCTCGACCAGCCCGCGCGATGCCAGCGTCCGCCGCACTTGCACGGCACGGCGCTGCGCCACGGTGAGCGCCGGCTTCGGCAGCGCGCTTTCGCGAGTCAGCGGCACGACGGGGATTTCCTCATAGCCGCGCATGCGGAGAATCTCTTCGACGATATCGGCCTCGCCTTCGATATCGGCGCGCCAGGACGGCGGCTCGACCGCGAAGCTGTCGCCTTCATTCGCGACCTTACAGCCCAAATCTTCGAGGATGCGGCGCTGATCGGGCCCCGAGATGGCGACGCCGCCCAGCGTCTCGACACGGGTCGCGCCGAGATGATAACGCCGGCGCCAATCCGGCACCGCGCCCGCGATCGTGACCTTGCTCGGCGTGCCGCCGCACATCTCGAGGATCAGTCGTGTCGCAATCTCGAGACCGGGCGCGGTGAATTCCGGATCGACGCCGCGCTCGAAGCGATAGCGCGCGTCGCTCTGCACTTGCAGCTTGCGGCCGGTCGCGGCAGTGCGCACCGGATCGAACAGCGCCGCTTCGATGAAGACGCTCATCGTCGCCTCGCTACACGCGCTGCTCTCGCCGCCGATGACGCCGCCGAGGCTGAGCGCGCCGCTTTTATCGGCGATCACGGTCATGCTCTCATCGAGCGCGTAGCTCTTGCCGTTGAGCGCGGCGAGCTGTTCGCCGGCGCGGCCGCCGCGCAAGGTGAGATCGCCCTGCAGCTTGTCGGCATCGAAGACGTGGAGCGGCCGGTCGAGATCGTAGGTGAGGAAATTCGTCACATCGACGAGCGCCGAGATTGGCCGCAACCCGATCGCGGTCAGGCGATCCTGCAGCCAGCGCGGGCTCGGCCCGTTCTTCACACCGCGGATGAAGCGGCCGAGAAACAGCGGACAAGCCTTCGCATCGGGGCCTTCGAGATGCACCTTGATCGGCGACTCGAATTGACCCGCCACGGCCGCGGTGTCGATCGGCTGGAGCTTCCCGAGACCCGAGGCCGCGAGATCGCGCGCCAGACCGCGCACGCCCAAGCAATCGGCGCGATTCGGCGTGATCTTCACATCGAGCACCGGATCATCGAGCCCTACCGCTTCGGCGAAGCTCGCGCCCGGCTTCAGATCGGCCGGCAATTCGATGATGCCTTCGTGGTCCTCGCTGAGCTTCAGCTCGTAGCCCGAGCACATCATGCCGTTGGATTTGACGCCGCGAATCTCGCCGACCTTCAGCACCATGCCGTTGCGCGGAATGGTGACGCCCGGCGCGGCG
>DATNGE010000265.1:0-9297 GCA_035606035.1 Allostellaceae bacterium | reverse complement strand
CAGAAATCGGACAAAATCCTCCCACTTTTAATCGGCACCGTGTCCGGTGGGAGGATTTTTGGCAAAAAACTAAATTGAATCAGTAACCGAAGGTGAGGGGTGGAGGCCGGAAGCGGAATCGAACCGCTGTACGAGGATTTGCAGTCCTCTGCATAGCCACTCTGCCATCCGGCCGACGGCACCGGCGAGATATAAGGCGTCGTTCGCGGCGCGTCCATAAGGCCGCTGATGCGATTTGCACGCTCGCTCCCGTTGCGCAGTGTCGCCTGCGCTCATCGAGCGCATTGTCAGAGCCGCGACAAGCCACTATAAACGCAGGGTTTTCGATGACTCACCTTAAGCAGCCATGATCAACGAACCCGCCGCGCGGCTCAACATGGTGGAGGGCCAGCTGCGCACCAATAAGGTGACGGACGAAGCCGTGCTCGACGGCTTCCTCACCACGCCGCGCGAGCGTTTCGTGCCGCCCCATTTGCGCGGGATCGCCTATGTCGACGACGACATTCCGCTCGGGAATGGCCGCGTGCTGATCGAGCCGATGGTGTTGGCTCGGCTGCTGCAGCTTGCCGCGATCGGCAAGCAGGACAAGGTGCTCGAGATCGGCTGCGCCACCGGCTATGCGACCGCGATCCTGGCGAAGCTGGCGGCGAGCGTCGTCGCGGTCGAGAACGACCGAGGGCTCGCTGCAGCAGCGCGCGCCAATCTTGCCGCGCTCGGTCTCGGCAACGTGCAGTTGCAGGAAGCGCCGCTCGATAATGGCTGGCGCGCGGGCGCGCCTTATGACGTCATTCTCGTCAATGGCGGGGTTGCCGAGATCCCGCCGACGATCAGCGATCAGCTCGCCGAAGGCGGGCGTCTCGTCACCGTAACGGAGGGCAACACCGTCGGTCCCTCCGAGGCACGCTGCGGCTCCGCCGTGCTGATGACGCGCGCCGAAGGCAAGCTGTCGCGACGTCCGGCCTTCGATGCGACAGTCCAGGTGTTGCCGGGCTTCGCGCGGCGTCCGGCTTTCGTGTTCTGATAGGTGCGGGTGCTGAGCGGCGCGTAGAACGCCGCGGCCAGGGTGGCACAAAGGCTCAGGGGGTTTCATGCGCCGGGTTGTGTATGCTTCGCTTGCTGCCAGTATCGGCGGCGCTTTCGCCGCCGCGAGCGCGCATGGCGAGACGCTCGAAGAAGCACTGGCCTCGACCTACAACACCAATCCGCAAATCCTCGCCGAGCGCGCCAATCTGCGCGCCGTCGATGAAGGCGTGCCACAGGCGCTGGCCGGGTGGCGGCCGACCGTCACCTTCAGCAGCGCGCTCGGCGCGCAGCGGTCCGAAAATACGCCCGCGGCACCGCCCAACGCGCCCGGCCATCAATCGTTTCAGCCGCATTCCTACAGCGTCACGCTGAACCAGCCGCTCTTCAACGGCGGCAACACCATCGCGCGCACCGCGCAAGCCGAAGACAACGTGCAGAGCGAGCGCGCCCGGCTGATCGCCACCGAAAGCACCGCGCTTTTCGCGGCGGCGCAAGCCTATTTCGACGTGCTGCGCGATCAGGCGGTGGTCGAGCTCGATCGCAACAACGAGAAGGTGCTCTCGCGCCAGCTCGATATCACCAGCGATCAATTCCGCGTCGGCCAGGTGACGCGCACCGATGTCGCGCAAGCGCAGTCGGCCGTCGCGGCCGCGACCGCGACGCGCTTGACCGATCAGGGAACGCTCGAAAACGACCGCGCGAGCTACACGCGCGCCGTCGGCCATCCACCGGTCGATCTGGTGCCGCCGAAGATCGCGCTGGCGCTGCCGACCCAGCGCGAGCAGGCGCTCTCGCTGGCGGCGACAGAGAATCCCAACGTGATCGCGGCGCAATATGCCGAAGACGCGGCACGCGATCTCGTCGCGGCGACCAAAGCGCAGCTGCTGCCCAGCCTCGCGCTGGTCGGCAACGTGCAGCGGCAGCAGGAAACCACCCTCAATGGCCGCGAGCAGACGAACTACTCCGGCGTCGCGCAGCTCACCGTGCCGCTCTACGAGGCGGGCAATATCTGGTCGCAATCGCGCCAGGCGATCGAGAATGTCGGCAAGGCCCAAGGCACGACCGATGACGCGCGCCGTGCCGCGGTGCAGACCGCGACCCAGTCCTGGGAGACGATCAATTCCGCCGGCGCGAGCATCCGCTCGCTGCAGACGACGATCAACGCGGCGACGATCGCCCTCGAAGGCGTGACGCAGCAGCAGCAGGTCGGGCAGCGCACGACGCAGGACGTGCTGATCCAGCAGCAGACGCTGTTCGTCGACCAGGTCAATCTCGCGAAGGCGCAGCACGATCAGGCGGTGGCGCAATTCAATCTGTCGCAGCAGATCGGCCGCCTCACCGCCGCCGATCTGAAGCTGCCGGTGAAGGTCTACGACGTGAACGTCCATTACAAATCGGTGCGCAACAAGGCGATCGGCTTCAGCGCCGATGACGGCCAATAACCGCGACTCTCGCCCGAGTCGCGGCGCCCAAGCGCGGCGCGGCGCTCATTTTCTGGTGTTCGCGGCGGCTTTCACCTACGATAGCGCGCATGATCCGCGATCGTGACGCTGCGCCATAGTCATGTCGGACAGCACGGAAGGCAAAGACCAGCACGAACCCTCGATGGAGGAGATTCTCGCCTCGATCCGGCGCATCATCTCCGAAGACGCAGAGGGCGCTGCCGGGGGCGAGGCTGCGGCTCCGGCGAAAGCCGAAGCGCCCGCGCCGCCGCGCGCTGCCGAAGCGGCGGCGCCGCCGGTCGAGCGCCCGAAGCGGCCGCTCATCGCGGATGTCGACGAAGAAGACGAAAGCGACGTGCTCTTGCTGACCGAGGAGGCGGAGGAAGAGCCGCCTGATTTGCGCGAATCGCCGCCGGTGCTCGATGACGAGCCGCCGCCCGAACCGCCGCAGCGCGCACCCGAGCCGCTGAGTTTCGAGCCCGCGCCCGAGCCGCTTGACGAAGCGTCGGCGCGCGAAGAACCAATGTCGGTCGTCGACCGGCTGCTGTCCGATCACGCCGCCGCGGCCTCGCTTGCCGCGATGAGCGAACTCGTCTCCCGCCGCAACCGCGAGCCAAAGATTGAGAGCCTGCCCATGGGTAATGCCAATCAGACCCTGGAAGACCTGACCCGCGAATTGCTGCGGCCGATCCTCAAGAGCTGGCTCGACGACAACCTGCCGCAGATCGTCGAGCGCATCGTGCGCGAAGAGATCGGCCGACTCGCCCTCGACGCCCAGCGCCGGTGACGGGCGTCAGTAGGCCGAGGCTGGCCCTCCGCGCGCAACGCCGCTAAAAAGCGGCATGCTCGACAAGACATTCGATCCGGCCGCAATCCAAGCGGCGATCTACGAATCGTGGGAAAAGTCCGGCGCCTTCGCCTGTCATCCCGACAGCGCGGCCCAGCCTTATTGCATCATGATGCCGCCGCCCAATGTGACCGGCAGCCTCCATATGGGCCACGCGCTGACTTTCACGTTGCAGGATATTCTCACCCGCTATCACCGCATGAAAGGCCGCGACACGCTGTGGCAGCCGGGGACCGATCATGCCGGCATCGCGACGCAGATGGTGGTCGAGCGCGATCTCGAAGCCGAGCAATCGAGCCGGCTGAAGCTCGGCCGCGAGAAATTCATCGAGCGCGTCTGGCAATGGAAGGCGCAGTCCGGCGGCACGATCACGCGGCAATTGCGCTCGCTCGGCGCCTCGCCCGATTGGTCGCGCGAGCGCTTCACCATGGACGAAGGGCTCTCCGCGGCAGTGCGCCGCGTCTTCGTCCAGCTTCATCGCGAAGGCCTCATCTACCGCGACAAGCGGCTGGTCAATTGGGATCCGAAGCTTCACACCGCGATCTCCGACCTCGAAGTCGAGAGCCGCGAGACCAAGGGCTCGCTCTGGTATCTGAAATATCCGATCGAAGGCCGCGCCGACGAGTTTATCACCGTCGCGACGACGCGGCCGGAGACGATGCTCGGCGATACCGGTGTCGCGGTTCATCCCGAGGATGAGCGCTACAAGCATCTCATTGGCCATTACGCGGTGCTGCCGCTGGTCGGGCGGCGGATTCCGATCGTCGGCGACGAGTATGCCGATCCAACCGCGGGCAGCGGCGCGGTGAAGATCACCCCCGCGCATGACTTCAACGATTTCGAGGTCGGGCGGCGTCACAACCTGCCGATGGTCAACATCTTCGACCGCGACGCAAAGCTCAACGACGAGGCGCCGCAAGCCTATCGTGGCATGGATCGCTTCGCGGCGCGCAAACAGATCGTCGCCGACCTCGAAGTGCAGGGCCTCGTCGCCAAGATCGATCCGCATACGTTGATGGTGCCCTACGGCGACCGCTCCGGCGTCGTCATCGAGCCGTGGCTGTCCGATCAATGGTATTGCGACGCGGCGACCTTGGCGAAAGAGCCGCTCGCGGCGGTCGAGCGCGGCGACACGGTGTTCGTCCCGAAGAGCTGGGAAAACACCTATTTCTCCTGGCTGCGCAACATCCAGCCCTGGTGTATCTCGCGCCAGCTCTGGTGGGGTCATCAGATCCCGGCCTGGTACGGGCCCGATGGCGCGGTCTTTGTCGCGGAGACAGAAGCGGAGGCGCTCGCCGCCGCCGCCAAGCATTACGGCCGCGAGGCCGATCTGAAGCGCGATCCCGACGTGCTCGATACCTGGTTCTCCTCGGCGCTCTGGCCGTTCTCGACTTTGGGCTGGCCCGAGCGCACCCGCGAGCTGCAGCGCTACTACCCGACCGATGTGCTCGTCACCGGCTTCGACATCATCTTCTTCTGGGTCGCGCGGATGATGATGATGGGCTGCAAGTTCATGGGGCAGGTGCCGTTCAAGACGGTCTACATCCATGCGCTGGTGCGCGACGAGCGCGGCCAGAAGATGTCGAAGTCGAAAGGCAACATCATCGACCCGCTCGACCTCATCGCGCGCTACGGCACCGATGCGCTGCGCTTCACCTTGACGGCGCTCGCGGCGCAAGGCCGCGACATCAAGCTCGCCGAGAGCCGCCTCGAAGGCTATCGCAATTTTGCGACCAAGCTCTGGAATGCGACGCGCTATGCCGAGATGAATGGCTGTCAGCGCGTGGCGGGCTTCGATCCGGCGAACGCCAAGCTCACCGTCAATCGCTGGATCGCCTCGGCGGCGAATGCCGCCGGCGCGCGCGTCGTTGCCGCGCTCGAGGAATACAAGTTCAACGAAGCCGCCGACGCGCTCTATCAATTCACCTGGGGCACTTTCTGCGACTGGTATATCGAATTCTCGAAACCGATCCTGACCGGCAGCGATGAGGCGGCGAAGGCCGAGACGCGCGCGATGACCATCTGGGTGATCGAGCGCATCGTCCATCTGCTGCATCCGATCATGCCCTACATCACCGAGACGCTGTGGAAGCACATCGCCGGCGAGAGTGCGGTCATGCTGATCACCGCGCCCTGGCCGCAGACGAGCGCAGCCGCCGATGAAGCCGCGGTCGCCGAGATGGAATGGGTCGTGAACCTCATTTCCGCGATCCGCACGACGCGCTCCGAGATGAACGTGCCGGCGGCTAGCGAGCTCGCCGCGACGATCACCGAGATCCGTCCCGAAGCGCGCGGCTGGGTCGAGACGCATGGCGAGCAGATCCGCCGCCTCGCGCGGCTGAAGAGCATTGCCACAGGCGCGAGCGCCGATGCCAAGACGGCGCTGCAAATCGTGGTCGAAGGCACGACGGTGCTGATCGACGTCGCCGGCGCCGTCGATTTCGCGAAGGAGCGCGGGCGGCTGCAGAAGGAAGTGGCGACAGTCCGCGCCGAGCTCGACAAGATCGCCAAGAAGCTCGGCAACGAGCAATTCATGACCAAAGCCAAGCCCGAAGCGATCGAGGAGCAGCGCGAACGCCAGAGCGACTACGAAGCGACGCTCGCCAAGCTCACCGCCGCGCTGGCAAGGATCGGGGCGTAAATTTCCTCACCCTCCCGCGCTTCGCGCGGGTCCCTCCCTCTCCCGCTTGCGGGAGAGGGTGCCGAGCGTAGCGAGGCGGGTGAGGGGGCCCCTCAATCGCTCACCGCGGTCAGCCCGGGGATGACGGCCTGCTCGGCGGTGACGCTCACGTCCTGGTCGCCGAGCTCATGCAGCGCCGCGACGAGAGCGGCGACGCCGCGGCGCGAGAGCTTGTGTGTGCGGTCGAAATAGGCTCCTTTGTGGAGAAAATCATAGCTGCGCGCCGCGTCCTCGGGATTGCTCTTTGACGCATCGATGAGGATCTTGATCGCCGCGTCGCGATGGACGTCCTCGTAGAACCAGTCCGTAGCGGCATCCTCGGCGGCGAAGAAATTCTTCGCCGCGTCGGGATGATCGGCGGCCCAGGCGCGGTTGATGATCGAGCCGGTGAAGGGCAGGTCCTTGTTGTAATCGCCGGCGATGCCGAGATTTTTGAAGCCTTCGCCGAGGGCGATGAAGGAAAGCGGCGGCGCGAGGAGGGTCGCGTCGTAAGCGCCGGTCTTTAGTGCGGCATAGCGCGAGACCGTCGAGCCCGAGAACAGCATGTCGACATCGTCGGGTTTGAGCTTGAACGCCGCCAGCATGTTGGCGATCAGCACGAAGGTCATGTCGTTGCGGCTGCCGATCGCAACGTTCTTGCCTTTGAGATCGGCGATGCTGGCGAATTGCGGCTTGGCGATCAGCACATAGGGTGAGACGCGCAGCGAGACGCGGGCGATGGCGACGCCCGCTTTGCGCGCCACGAGCCGGACCGGATCGACGAGGCCAGCGCTCGCCGCGACGTCGATCGAGCCGGCGGCGAGCTGCTGCAGCATGCCGGGCGAAGACGGCATGAAGATGATCTCGGGCTGCACGTCATGCTCGGCATAGAGTTGATGAGCGAGGGCGATCGAGACCGGCCAGACGAAGGCATTGAAGCCGCCGACAATACCGACCGTCACTTTCTCCGCCGCTTCCGCCGGCGCAAGGCGCAGCGCTGCGAGGAAGACGAGTATACAAAGGCCGATCTTGCGGCGCATGGTTTTTCCTCCCGCACACGATTTTATAGCGCGCATCGTGAATGGAGTGTCCAGCTGGTTCAATGAAGTCTCCTGATGTAAAGCCGTCATTCCCGCGAAAGCGGGAATCTAGTCAAGCATTCCTGGACCCCCGCTTTCGCGGGGGTGACGATTGTTGTGGAGCTCAGCTAGACCTTGCTCTCCCTCGCCGTTCTCTCCTTCACCATTGTCGTGCTGTTGGGCGCGGCGCTGGCGATCCAGATCCTTCGCCGGCCGCTTCACGCGCCAGCGCGCGTTCTCATCTGGCTACACGGCATTGCGGCGCTGTTGAGTTATGGCGTGTTGGTCGGCGCGCTGATGGAGCCGACCAGAGGCACCGCCACCGGTACGCAATTCTTTGGCCCCACCGCCGCGATCCTTTTGCTCGCCGCGGCGTTCATCGGCCTCTTGAGCCTGGTGCTGCATTATCGCCGCAAGCGCATGCCGGGGATCGCGATTGGCATCCATGCAAGTGTCGCGATTTTCGGCTATGTCATCCTCGCCGTGTATCTCCTCGCCGGATGAGCTATCCTCGCGCCGCAAAATTGTTGGGAGGAATGAATGAAAACCTTGGCGGCGCTGGCTCTCTGCTCGGTCGCGGCTTTTGCGTTGCCGGCACGGGCCGAGGATTACTCGATCAAGGTCGGCACTGGCCCGGTCACCGCCGCCGGCCCGCTCTATATCGCCCAGGACCGCGGCTATTTCGCCGCCGAGCACATCACCGCCGAGATGGTGAGCATGGATGCGGCGCAATCGGTGGCGCAGGGCGTGGTCGCCGGCGCGCTCGATATCGGCGCGACCGCCGCGACCGCCGCCGCATACAATCTCGGCGCCAAGGGCGGCTTGAAGATCATCGGCGGGCAGGGGCGGGAAGTGCCGACCTTCCACGGTGCCGCCATCGTCGCCTCGAATGAGGGGTGGGACAAGGGCGTGAAATCATTGAAAGACCTCGGCAATCGCACCGTCGGCATCGTGCAAGTCGGCGGACCGATCCATTACGAGCTCGAGCTCGCCAACGAGAAATATCACATCGATCCGAAGAGCCAGCGTCTCGTCGCGCTGCAAGGCCTCTCCAACATGGCGACGGCGCTCGCCGGCAACCAGATCGACGCCGGGGTCGAGGTCAGCACCTTCACGCTGAAGCTCATCGACACGCAGAAGGCGCATCTTCTCGCCTGGGTCGGCGACGAGACGCCGTGGCAGAACACCTTGATCATGGTCTCGACCAAGACGGCCGACGAGCGCAAGCTGATGATCGACGCCTTCATGCGCGCCTACAAGAAAGGCGCACATGATTATTACGAAGCCTTCACCGCGCCCGACGGCACGCGTCGCGACGGGCCGACCGCGCCGGCGATCCTCGCCATCATGGAGAAAGCCTTGAATCAGTCGGCCGAGCAGCTGAAGCAGGGCATCTCCTATGACGATCCGGACGCCAAGCTCGATGTGAAGGACGTGCTCCACCAGATCAAATGGTTCAAGGAGCAGAACATGCTGCCCGCCGATGCCGACGGCGAGAAGATGATCGACAAGCGCTACGCCGTGCCGTTGCACTAGTGGCGGGTCTGCTGTCTTCGGCCCTTCTTCCCAGCGGGGAGAGGGAGGGACCCGCTCCAAAGGAGCGAGGGGGCTACATCTCCACCGCATCCACGATATCTTTTGCTATAATCTTTACGGGCCGACATCTCTATCCTGGGGGGACAGATGGATATCGTCGCACGCGTAAAAGGCATTCTGCTTTCGCCGAACGAGGAATGGCCGGTGGTCGTGACCGAGCGGACCAATGTCGGTGCGCTCTATACCGGCTACATTATGCCACTGGCGGCGATCCCACCGCTCGCGATGCTGATCGGCTTCTCGCTTTTTCTTGGACGCTTCGGCCTCGGCTTCGGGCTAATCGGCGCTGTCGTCTCCTGGGTGCTCGCCCTTGCTGGCGTCTATATCGTCGCGTTGGTGACGCAGTGGCTGGCGCCGAAATTCGGCGGCGGCGGCGATTTCATTCCGGCCCTAAAGCTGGTCACCTATTCCCACACCGCCGGTTGGGTGGGGGGCGTGTTCCTGATCATTCCGCTACTCGGCGTCATCACCGTCCTCATGGGTCTTTACGGCCTTTATCTTCTCTATGCCGGATCGACGCCGGTGGTCGGCGTGCCGAAAGAGCGCGCCGTCACCTTCACCGTCGCGCTCGTTGTCTGCGTCATCGTCGTCTACATCGTCATCGGTTTTATCATGCGCCTGCTCGGCCTCGGCGCGATGGGCATGATGATG
>DATNGE010000264.1:0-12182 GCA_035606035.1 Allostellaceae bacterium | reverse complement strand
AAGCCCATCGCTGTCGGCAGCGGCGTCGTGCTTGCGGCCTCTTACGAAGCCAAAGCCTTCGGCGTCCAAAGCGCGATGTCGAGGTGGCGCGCGCGCGAACTCTGCCCCGAGCTCATTTTCGTCCCCGGCCATTTCAAGGAGTATCAGCGCCTGGGCGACGCCGCGATCGCGGTGCTGGACGATTACACGCCGCTCGTCGAGCGGATTTCGATCGACGAGGCGTTTGCCGATGTCGCCGGCTGCACGCATCTCTTCGGGCCGCCCGCCGACATCGCGAAAACGATCCGCCGCCGCGTGCGCGCGGAGCTCGGCTTGCCGATCTCGGTCGGCGTCGCGCGCACAAAACACCTCGCGAAGATCGCCTCGCAAGTGGCAAAGCCGGATGGGCTGGTCGTCGTCGATCCTGCGCTGGAACTCGAGTTCCTGCGTGACCTGCCCGTCGAGCTGATGTGGGGCGTTGGTCCCATCACCAAGGCGCGCTTGGCCGAAATCGGCGTCAAGACGATCGGGCAGCTTGCGCACATGCCGGGGCGGTCGCTGGAGGAATTAGTTGGTTCCGCCGCCGGCAAAAAGCTAGCCGCGCTCGCCTGGAATCGCGATCCGCGCGAAATCGCGACGCATCGCCGCGCGCGATCGGCGGGAGCGCAGTCCGCACTGGGCAGGAAGCCGGCCGAAGAGAGCGTCTTTCGGCCCACCCTGCTCCATCTCGCGGACAGGATCGGCAGCCGGCTGCGGGCGAAATCCTTGGCGGGCCGGACAGTCACCGTCTGCGTTCGCTTTGCCAATCTGCATGCGGTCACGCACGCGGCGACGCTCGATCAGCCGATTTCAGAAACAGCGACCCTCGCCGAGGTCGCTTGTGACCTCGTGCGCGAGGTCCTCGCGAATCATCGATCGGAGCGGACGATCTCGCTGTTGGCGATTTCGATATCGCACCTCAAGAAGCACTCGGAGATACAGTTCGATCTGCCGCTTGGTCTGCAAGATGAGGCGCGGCGGCCCGGCAGCAAGAAAGGCATGGCCCGTTGGGCGGCCGACCGGGCCGTCGACCGCATTCGCGAGCGCTTCGGCTGGGACGCGGTCGGATATGGCTCGGTGGCGCTAGGGCTATCGCGTTCGGTGCCCGACGATTTTCGCGCCCTGGCCGAGCGGGATCTCTGATCGGAGCCGCGCCCTCTTCGTCCTGATAGGCTTCTTCGCTATGATCCGGCGTGCCTTCGGGCGCCGCCAAGAAGAACATCAACATGAGGGAGGCCTGAAATGTTCGCTTCGATCGCTCATCCGCGCCTTGCCGCCGCACTCATCTTCGGCGCCGCAGCGCTCGCCGCTGCACCCGCGCTGACGCGAGCGCAGGGCGCCGCAGGTTCTGTAACCGTCACCGAGCTCGAGCCCATTCCGAACCCCTCCATTGCCTATGACCGGATGGCCATCGCCATGGGGCTGCCGCAAAAGCACGGGCTCGACTTGAAGCTCGGCCCCGATCTCGCCGGCGGCGGGCCGGAACGCGTCCAGGCGGTGGTGACCAACAACACCGATCTCGCGGTCAGCGACATCATCGCCGCGATGGGCGCGATCCATTCCGGCGCCAAGATCAAGATCCTCATGGTCATGACCCCTTATGGCGACGAGGAGGTGTGGGGCCAAAACAAATACAAGGACATCAAGGACGCGCAGGGTCAGCCCTGGGGCGTCGCCTCGCTCGCCGGCGCGCAACGCTTCAACGCGCAGATGGCGGTGCAGGGCTTGGGGCTCGCTCCCGATGCGTTCCGCTGGACCGCGATCGGCGGCGGCGACGGGCCGGAGCTGCAAGCGCTCGAAAGCGGCCGCGTCCAGCTCGGCAGCCTCTCGCATCTCGGCGCCGTCCAGGCCGAGGCCAAGGGCTTGACCAAGAGCATCCACGAGGTCCTGCCGCACACGGCGAAATACACGCCGCCCGTGCCGCGCCTCGTCGTCGTCGGGCGCAGCGATTGGCTCAAGGATCATCAGGCGACGGCGACCGCCTTTGTCGAGATGGTGCTCGACATGATGCGCCAATGGGAAAGCGACCCGCAGAGCTGGGTGAAACCGGCTGCCGCGATCTTCACCAACAGCGGCATGAATGCCGAGCAGCTCCAGAAAGGCTGGCGGGCCTTCCATGACGGCGGCTATTTCTCGGTGAATGGCGGCGTCAATCTCGCGGCGACGCAGAAGGTCATGGATCTCTTCTTCAACCTGCGCGGTGAAAAGCCTAACCAGACCCTGGCGAAGCCCGCCGACATCTACGACACCACGGCGCTCAAGGCGGCGCTCGACAAGATGGGCGTGGCGAAAGGCACCGAGGGCCTGCCCGACACGCCCGATTGGTATCAAGGCGGCAGCGCGCATAAGGGTTGAGGCGCCGCGTTCTTCGTCGGCCATGCGCGCGCTCGACTTCGCCCATATCCGCAAGAGCTACGAAAGCCCGGCGGGCGGACCGCTGGTCGCGCTCGAGGATTTCAGTCTGACGGTCGACAGCGGCCGCTTCGTCACCGTGGTCGGGCCGAGCGGCTGCGGCAAGACCACGCTTCTGCGCATGGCGGCGGGGCTGCTGGAGCCCGACGCGGGCGGCGCGATCCGCCTCGATGGCGAGCCGCTCGCCGGCCCCAGCCCCAAGATGTCGATGGTGTTCCAGGGCATCGGCCTGATGCCGTGGAAATCGATCTTCGACAATGTCGCGCTCGGCCTCCAGCTCCAGGCGCACCGCCCGAGCCTCACGGGAGAGGAGCGCGAGCGCATTGACGCGACGCTCGCGCTCGTCGGCCTCACCGGCTTCGAGCGCTATTACCCGCACCAGCTTTCGGGCGGCATGCAGCAGCGCGTCGGCCTGGCGCGCGCGCTCGTGCGCCAGCCCGAGATCCTGCTGATGGACGAACCGTTCGGCGCGCTTGATGCGCAGACCCGCACGGTGCTGCAAGACGAGCTGCTGACACTGTGGTCGCGCGTCAAAAGCACCGTGCTCTTCATTACGCATGACCTCGACGAGGCGATCTATCTCTCGGACAGCGTCGTCATCATGAGTCGTCGTCCGGGCCGCATCAAACAAGTGCTCGAGGTGAGTTTGCCGCGGCCGCGTTTTTCCTATGACGCACGGGCCGAGCCCGAATTCGCGCGGCTGCGCTCGATCGCCTGGCAGAGCATCAAGGAGGAGTTATGAGCAGCCAATCCTCGCTTCCGCTCGAGCCCGCCAAGGCGAAAGCGCCGGGCGGCGCGGCGGCGCTCGTTGTCGCGTTGGGCCGCAGCACGGCGGCGATGCTGGTGCTCTCGGGCATCGGCTTTCTCATCCTCTGGCAGGTAGTGAGCATGAACGTGTCGCCGGTGATCCTGCCGGAGCCGGTCGCCGTGATCACCGCTTTCATCGCGCTCACCGCCTCGGGCGAGCTCGTCAACGCGACCCTCGCCACGATCTGGCCGTTCGCTATCGGTCTCGTCCTCGGCTTCGTCGTCGGCACGGCGGTGGGGCTGCTGCTCGGCATCTTCCGCCCGGCGGCGCGCGTCCTCGATCCCTACATCTTCGTCGGCTGGTCGATCCCCAACATCGCCTGGCTGCCGCTCTTCATCGCCTGGTTCGGTGTCGGCAATCTGACGCTCATCATCTTCGTCTTCATCTCGGCGGTGTTCCCGCAGCTCCTCACCGTCGAGGCCGGCGCCAAGGATGCGGACAGCTTCCTCGTCGAGGTGGCGCGCTCGCTCGGCGGCACCAAGCGCGAGATCCTCTACAATGTCGTGCTGCCCTCCTCGCTCCCCTACATCATCGCCGGGCTGCGCATCGCCGTCGGCCGCGCGCTCGTCGGCATCATCGTCGGCCAGCTCCTGATCGTCGCGACCGGCATCGGCTACATGTTCCAGTTCTACGGCGAGACATTGTCGCTCGCGAAATATTTCGCGCCGCTCATCGTCATCGCCGTGCTCGCGATCCTCTTGAACCGCAGCGTCAATTGGGCCGAGCGCGCCTTTATCCCGTGGAAGACCCGCGCCTTCACATGAGCCCGCTGAGTGGAAAATAGGATGGAGGCGCGAGCGGGCTTCTTCCCGCGGTGGCGGCTGAAGCATGACGCGCCGGTGCTGCCGGAGGAGCGCTTGCCGGCCGGGTCGACGCTGATCTCGGGCATCCAGCACATCATCGCGATGTTCGGCTCGACGGTGCTCGCGCCGCTCCTGACCGGCTTCGATCCCAATGTCGCGATCTTCTTCTCGGGGATCGCGACGCTGATCTTCTTCATCGCCACCGGCGGGCGCGTGCCGAGCTATCTCGGCTCGAGCTTCTCCTTTATCGGCGTCGTCATCGCCGCCACCGCCTATGGTGGCACCGGCGCCAATCCGCGGATCGGCCTCGCCCTCGGCGGCATCCTCGCCGCGGGCGCCCTCTACGGGCTGGTCGGGATCCTCGTGCAGTTCGTCGGCTATCGCTGGATCGAGCGGCTGATGCCGCCCATCCTCACCGGATCGATCGTCGCCATCATCGGCCTCAACCTCGCGCCGGTCGCGATCAAGCATCTCGCGGCGAGCCCGCTCGCCACCTGGATCGGCGTCGCGACCGTGGTCGCCGTGGCCGCGATCGCGTGCCACGGCTCGAGCGCGGCCCGGCGCCTGCCGATCCTCTTCGGCGGCGGCGCCGTCTATCTCCTCTATCTCGTCCTCGCCAACGGCTTCGGCGTCGGCACACCGATCGACTTCGCACCGCTCGCCGCGGCTCCCTGGTTCGCCTGGCCGCACTTCGCCGTCGCCCAATTCGACGGCCGGGCGATCGCGCTGATCGCGCCCGTGGCGATCATTCTCGTCGCCGAGAATCTCGGCCACGTCAAAGCGATCGGCGCCATGACCGGAAAGCCGCTCGATGCCTATCTCGGACGCGCCTTCTTCAGTGACGGGCTCGCGACCATGTTGTCATCGGCGTGCGGCGGCCCCGGCGTCACCACCTATGCCGAGAATATGGGCGTGATGGCCGTGACGCGGATCTACTCGACCCTGACCTTTCCGGTGGCGGCGCTCATCGCCATCGTCATCGGCCTCTCGCCCAAGATGGGCGCGCTGGTGCTGACGATTCCCGACCCCGTGATCGGCGGCTTGGCGATTGTCGTCTTCGGCCTTATCGCCGCGACCGCGGGACGGATTTGGGTCGAGAACCATGTCGACTTCAGCGATCCGCGCAACCTCCTCACCGCCGGCGCGGCGCTGACGCTCGGCGCGGGCGATCTCGCGCTGCCGCTCGGCGGCTTCGTGCTGAGTGGCATCGCGACGGCGACCTTCGGCGCCATCCTGCTCTATCACGGTTTGCGACCGCGCCGTTAGTGCGCACCGCCTCAAGCGTTTCCGTCATCCGTTAGCATTGCTGGCCGTTAACGACGCGGGCGGGCGCGGCGCTTTTGGCGCAAAGTTGTGCCGAATTTTATTACTTCTTTATTACTTAGGAACTTCTCGATTTCTATTTATCTTGAGAAGTATAAGTGCGAAGGGTAGAGGTATTCGTAGGATCTTTCCTTCTCCGGGGGTCACCATGAAGTCTTTGCGCTTTGCGCCGGCCGCCGCGCTCGCGGTTGCCAGCATTCTCGGCTTCGCGTTCGCTTCGCCTGCACTCGCGGATCCGCCGCCGCTGCACGGGCACAGTCCCATTCAGCCGCATCGCAACCCGGACGGCAGCCTCGGGCGTAGCCCCCAATTCTTGGCCCTGAGCCAAAACTGGGCGGGCTACGAGATCGCGAATTTCCAGAGCGGACAGAAATACACCTCCGCCCGGGCAAGCTGGATCGTGGCGCCAATTACCTTCGGCTCGACCCTGTCGCAGGGCAGCGACGAATACGCGGCCACCTGGGTCGGCATCGGCGGCTTTTGCACCGATGCCAATTGCGGCGGCATCGATCCAACGTTGATCCAGCTCGGCACCCAATCCGAGGTCGCGCCCGACGGCACCGCGACTTATTCCGCCTGGTACGAGGCGCTGCCGCAAGCGCCGGTCACCATCCCGCTCGCGATCCATGCCGGCGATCAGGTCACGGCCTCGCTCCAATGCGCAGGCTTGTGCAATGGGCAAAAGCAGGCCTGGTTCCTCACCATGACCAACCTTTCCACCAACCAAAGCTGGTCGCACCCCGTCGCCTATAACTCCTCGCTGCTCTCGGTCGAATGGATCGAGGAGGCGCCGGTCATGGGCGGCGTCTTGCCGCTCGCCAATTTCAATGTCGCGACCGTGGCCGGAGCCAGCGCGAATGGCGGCCTTCCCGTCCTCAGCTTCCTCGACAACGGCATCGTCATGATCGACCCGTGGGGACAGGCCGTTTTAGTCTCGGAGCCCGACGGCAACAACAATTTTGCCGCGTGTTACGGCTTCGAAGCGTTCGTGCCCTGCCCCTAGACCAGGATCGCGTGAGACGGAATCGAGCATCGATTCCGTCTCATGCCTAATTCAAACTTTTGACCCGCGTTACTCGGCGGCGCGCGCCGGCCGCCGCCGCGATCTAATGCCCGGCAGCAATTGCCGGCGCGGTTCGGGCAGGATTGCGCTTGCCCAATAAGACCAGCATCGATGCCGACGCGAACATGCAGAATACGCCGGCGGCGAAAAACGACGGCAGATAGGTCGCGAAATCATCGCGCACGATACCGGCGGCAGACGCCATCACCGCCGCACCGAGCTGATGCCCGGCGAAAATCCAGCCGAACACGACGGGCGCGCGGTCCCGGCCGAAGGCTTGCGCCGCAATTTTGACGCTCGGCGGGACCGTCGCGATGTAGTCGAGGCCGAAGAACACCGCGAAGATCGAGAGGCCGAACATTGTGAAGCCGCTGAATGGCAACCAGATCAGCGAGAGGCCGCGCAGCCCGTAATACCACGACAGCAGCCAGCGGCTATCGTAGCGGTCGGAAAGCCAGCCGGATCCGATCGTGCCAAAGAAGTCGCAAACGCCCATGACGGCCAAAAGGCTTGCTGCCGTGACGGCGGTCACGCCGAAATCGGCGCAAAGCGGCACGAAATGCGGTCCCATCAGGCCATAGGACGACAAGCCGCAGACGAAAAAGCTGCCGAACAGAACCCAGAATGCCGGCGAGCCCGATGCGTCGCGCAATGCGCTGAAGCTGATGGCGAGAGCATTGCCGCCCGTCAAAGCAGGCCGGCGCGGCGGCGGTTCGGTCTCGCCGAAGGCCGTAATCCCGAGATCGGATGGATTGTCGCGCGCGATCAGCGCGTAAACGATCGTGCACAGCGCGACCGCGACCGCCGTCGGCACGAGCGCCATCCGCCAGCCCCAATGATCGGAAAGCCAGGCGGCGACCGGCAGAAAGAGCAACTGGCCGGTCGCAATCGAGGCGGTGAGGACGCCGATGGCCAGGCCGCGCCTTTTGGCGAACCAGCGCGTTCCGACCGCAGCCGTGACGACGAGAGCGGTGAGCCCCGGCGCAACGCCGAGCACGACACCGAGACTGAGCCATAATTGAAACTTCGACGTCATCGTGATGGCGAGGATGAGGCCGATCACGCTCAAGCTCCCGGATACCAGCATCATCCGGCGCAGACCGTATTTGACGAGGAATGCGCCCGCGAAAGGCGCCATCGCGCCGAACAGGAATAAGCGCAAGGCCATGGCGGATGAGACATCGCCGAGGCCCCAGCCGAATTCGTTCGCGATCGGAACGACCAGCACGCTGGGAACCGTCATCGCGGTCGAGGCCGCAAGGCTATAGAGGAAAGTGACGACCAGAACGGCCCACGCGTAATGGATGCCGCGCGCTTGCAAGCGGCGAAACAAACCGTCCGAGATCGCCAAAGCGTTCAAGCTGTTCCCCCTGTCGTCCCCATGATGCCAACTATAACCGGCACGGCGCATGAAGGGCGAATCACGCGCAGGCGAGCCGAGGTGCCATGACGGCGACCGACGGTCGGCGCTCCGGAAAAGCCGACCTCTCCGGCCTTGAGCCGTTACTCGGCGGCGCGCGCCGGCGCCCGCTCCTCGGCCAAAAGCCGCTCGACGATACGGCGTGCCTGCAAGCCGCCGGCGTCGCCGATGAGATCGATCTGCGGCGCCGCAGGATTGAGATCGATGATACGCTGCTCGGCTTCGAGCATGAATTTGTCTTCATCGAAGGCGACGCTGGTCGATTTCAGCACCATCTCCGTAACCTTCGCGTCATCGATCGCGTAGTTGCGGCAATTGCCCCAGAAGTAGTGACAGCTCGTCTCGGTCTCGGGCGTCATCGAATCGAGCACGACCAGTTTGCGGTTGACGCGGTTGGTCGGATCGTCCTCGGTCTTGCCGGCTTCGACCGCGCTGATCTCGATCACGACATTGGCCGGCACTGTGAAGGTCATGATCTTCGTCGAGTCCGTACGCAGATTGTCGCCTTGCGCGATCTGGCGCTGCGAGGGCGCAATGTTGCGGGCGACGCGCACGCCGCGCAGCAGATTGCCTTGGCGCCCCCAGGTCAAGTGCGGGTCGGTGTCGTCGGCGGCGCCGATGGTCTTGATATGCAGGAAGGCGAGATGCGAGAGATCGAGGAGATTGTCGACCAGCAGGAGATAGTTCGCCTTCACATCGAGGCAGGCGCCGCAGCCGGCCCAGCCCGGGGCGTCGTACCAATGGAAAGCGGGCGCGTCCTTGGGATCGGCGAGCGCCGGATCGCCCATCCAGATCCAGGCCCAGCCGTGCTTCTCGATAAAGGGATAGGATTTGACGCGCGCGCCCGCCGGCAGCTTGTCCTGGCCCGGCGCCCAGATCACCTTGCCGCTCGCATCGTAGAGCAGGCCGTGATAGCCGCAGCGCAGATTGTCGCCTTCGATCTGGCCGCGCGACAGCGGCGCGCGGCGATGGCAACAGCGATCCTCGAGCGCGACCGCGGTGCCATCGCTCTTGCGATACATCACCACCGGCTCGCCGAGGAAGATGCGCCCTAGCGGCGCCTCTTTGATCTCATGCGACAGAGCCGCGCAATACCACTGGTTGCGAAGGGCCGGCATGCTCGTTCTCCTCGATGGACTTGGCCAGTCTAGCACAATTGCTTACGCGTCGGGGCGCCGCTGCGGCGCTAGCGATCCGCCAGCGCGCGGCCGCGCGATGCCCAGAAGCCGAGATAGATCAGCGGCATCATTGCGACCAGCATGATGACGACGATCGCCGAGGCCGGCGCGAATTGCGACGCCGTCCACAGATTCCAGATCTCGACCGAGAGCGGCAGGTTGTCGTTGGTCGAGAGGAGCACGGGAACGGTCAGCTCGCGATAGGTCAGCAGCGCGATCCAGATAAAGGCATAGCCGAGGCTCGGCCGCAGCAGCGGCGCGAGCACGCGGCGGACCACGCCGCCGAGCCCCGCCCCGGCCATCTGCGCCGCGTCCTCGAGCTCGCGATGGATCTGGATGAGCGCGCTGTTGGTGATGCGCGTCGCGTAAGAGATGCGCGAGACCACGTAGACGAGCAGCAGCAGCCACACCGTGCCATAGATCGGCAGCGCGCGATTGAGCACGAACAGCGCCAGCACCAGCGCCGCCATCGAAAAGACGATGCTCGGCACCGAGAGCGGCAGGAAGGCGATGAAATCGAAGAGCGCGCGGCCCGGCACGCGCGAGCGCAGCACGAGCCAGCTGATCGACAGCGCGATCGCGAGCGTGATGATCGGCGCCAGCACCATCAGGATCGCGGTGTTCTTCAAGCCGCGCCACACCATCGGCATCGGCAGGTGCGCGTAATTGGCGAAGGACATCGTGGCGATCGCATCGACGCTCGGCGGCTGCGGGAATTGCACCGTCGATGTCCAGACGATCACCAGCACCGGCAGAAGCTGCGACAGGAAGAGATAGAGCGCGACGAAAGCGATCGCGATGGTCTTGCCGCCGCCGCTCAACGCGAGGAGGCGCGGCCGATAGCCCTTGCCGGTGACGACGGCATATTGCGGCGCGCGGCGCTGCATCCGCGCATACCACCACGACAAGAGCAGCCCCAGCCCCACCGTGACGGTCGAGAAGGCGGCGACGGCGCCGAATTGCGGATCCCCGACCGCCGGCTGCATCTGCTCGAAGGTGTAGGTCGCGAAAGTGTAGATTTTGCCGGCGAGGCCGATGATCGCCGGCACGTCGAAAGCCGAAAAGCCGATCATGAAGATGAAGATGCCGGCGGCGAGGAGCCCGGGCCAAGCGAGCGGCACCGTGACGCGCCAGAGCGCGCCATGCGGATGCGCGCCGCTGACCGCCGCCGCATCTTCGAGCGCCGGATCCATCGCGCGCAGCACCACCGATGTCATGACAAAGGCCACCGGCGCGAGGCCGAGCCCCTGCACCCAGCCCATGCCCCATAGATTGGTGATGCTGACGGGCGGCGCCGAGAGGTGAAACAGTGCGATCAACGCGGTGTTGATCATGCCGATGCGTGGATGAAGCAAAAACTCCCAGCCGATCGCCGTGACGAAACCCGGCACCAGCAGGCCGATGGTCATGGTCGCGAAGACCACGGTCTTTCCCGGAAAATCGGTGCGCTCGACGAGCCAGGCGATGGGCGCGCCGATCGCCATCGCGACGACGAGCGTCAGCCCCGAGAAGACGATGGTGTTGGAGAGCACGCGCCAGACGAAACGATCGCCGAAAGTATCGACGTAATTCGCCACCGTATAGGCAAGATCGGGATCGCCGGGTTCGCCGTCGATCAGGCTCATCCACAGCACGAGCGCAATCAGGACGAGGACGACGAGGCTCGCCAGCCCAGCCACCGCCGCCATGCCGATCGCCCAGCCGCTCGGCCGCTCGGCTTTACGCCGTACCGGCCGAGCCGCAAGGCTGATCGTGCTCATCGCGACGCCGCTCTCTCAATTCCGCTGCTCGCGTCAGCCGCCGCCCATCGAGTCCTTGAGCGCTTTGGTGAGTTTCGCGTTCGACGTATTGATGCCTGGATTGTCCTTCCAGAATTTGAAGTCGATGCGGTGGAAGTGGATGCCCTTCGCCTCGTTGTCGACGACGAATTTATGCATATGCGTCTCGGGATAATAATCGAGATCGATGCCGCCGCCGTTGTAGATGCCGCGCTGACCCTGCTCGGTCATGAGATAGAGCCCGAAGAGGATCGCGGCGTTGGGATGCTGCGCGTTCTTCGGGATCAAGATCTCGTAGTATTGAAGCTGCGCCGAGTCAGCCGGTACCGCGAGGGCGAGCTTGCCGCGATAGGCATCGACATTGGGATAGCCGCCTGTGCAATCGAGCACCAGCGCCTGGAACTCGCCCGAGGCGACGCGGTCCTGACCGCCGCAGTTGAGGATACCCTGCGCTTGCCGGCCGAGCTTCGGAATATAATCGGCCATCTTGGCCTCGCCTTCCCAGCCCTTCGCCGACATGGCGTCGAAGCCATTGACGAAAGCGGTGGTGCCGAAGCGGCCCTTGTATTGCGGCTTCAACAGGTCGTCGATCATCTTCACCTGGGCGAAGTCGGCGCCGGTCGCGACGTTGTAGAGCACGCCCGGGGTGCCGGTGGAGATGCCGAGGCTATAGCCGTCGGCCCCGATCTGCTGCGGCACGATGCGCTCGGGCCACAGCTTCTGCCACGGCACCTCGGTGAACATGTTGAGCTTCAAGAGCGGATCGTATTGCGCGATGCCGGCGGTCCAGACATCGACCGAGGAAGGCTGGTTGGCGCGGAACTCGGTTGAGATCTTCGCGCCGATGATGCCGAACGGCCCGCCATTGGTGAAGTTGAGGTCGAGGTCGACGCCGAAATTCTCTTTGATCCAGGCTTTCGCCGCATCGAGATTCGCTTGGCCGCCGAAGACCAGAGGGTTCGTGCTGCTCAGCACCACCTTCTCGGTCTTCGCGCCATCAACGATTTTCTGCAGCTCCGGCGACATCGGCGGCTTCACCGCCTGGGCGCTTGCCGCGCCGGCCATGCCGCTCGCCGCCATCAACGCCGCCGCCGCCAGAATTGCTCGCTTCATACCTGTTCCTCCCCCTTGCGGCATCATCCGCGCCGCTCCCATGTTCGGGCCGATCTTGGCGCGTCCCGGCGCCGGCTGGCAAGTCGCGCGGTGCGCCTTCCTCTCGCCGGCGCTCAGCGCGAGGCGGTTCCTTACCCTTTTTCCCTTTTGCGGGGACCGCAAGCCAAGTTAGGCTGGCCGCTGATCGCCACGCCATCGCCTTCCTTGACCGCAGCACCCCGTGTCGCAACATCAACATGCACGCATCAGATCCGCCGGCTTGTGGA
>DATNGE010000263.1:0-3145 GCA_035606035.1 Allostellaceae bacterium | reverse complement strand
CTTCAAGAATGCGCGGCGCATCCTCGGCTTGAAGGACCCGGTTGCGGCCAAGGTGCAGCCGGCCGCGCGCGAGACCGCGCCCGCCTGAGGTTTCGCCCCGGCTCGCGAACAGCCCGCAGCGGCGATCACGTTGCGGGCTTTTTCATGCGTCGGCGAAGCAGGAGGCGCGCCGCTTTTGCGGCCGCCGCCTAATGACTTGGATTGCCCAGCCCCGCCACATCGGAGGCCTCGCCCGCGGTCTGCTTCAGCCGGGTCGGCTGCAATTCGCCGGCGCGCTCGAGCACCGGATAGGCGAAGGAGCAGAGATGCGAGTGGATGCGCTTCAGGTCGCGGAGCACGTCGAGATGCAGCGAGCTCGATTCGATGCTTTCGATGCGCCCTTCGCGCAGCCGCCCGAGATGGCTTTCGGATGCGGCGAAGTCTGCGCTGCGGAACTCGGCCTTCTCCGCGAGCAGCTGACGCGCGATCCGCACATCGCCGCCGATGAAGACGCCGAAGGCGAGCTTGAGGCTCTCGACGACGCGCCGATGGATCGCCGCCAGCTCGGCTGCGCCCTCGGCCGAGAAAGCGAGGCGTTTCTTGATCTTCTTCTGCGCCAGCTCCATCAGATTCTTGTCGATGATGTCGCCGATATGCTCGAGGTTGATTGTCGCGCCGATGATCTCCATCGCGCGCTGGCCTTCACTCTCCTCGAGGGGGTCGTGCATCACCTTGGTGACGACATAGAGCTTGATCGCCTCGTGCAGGCGGTCGACGCCGTCATCCATGCGCGAGACCTCGGCGACCAGCTTGCGGTCATTGGTCATCAGCGCCGCCATGGCCTGCCGCAGCATGGCCTCGACGAGATCACCCATATGCAGCACTTCGCGCGCGGCGCAGACGAGCGCGACCGAGGGCGAGCCGACGGCGCTTTCATCGAGATAAAGCGGCGCGCTGGGATCGGCGGCGGGCTTGCGCTCGGGAAGAAGGCGCACCAGCAGCAGCGCCAAGCCGTCGAGCGGCAGGATGAACAAGGCCGCGACGCCGAGATTGAACAGGGTGTGGAAATCGGCGGCAAAGCGCGCCGCGTTGGGATCGATGTGCTGGAACACGCCGGCAATCTCCGGCAGGAAGGGCAGCACCAGGGCGCAGCCGACGATCCGGGTGATGAGGTTCCCGAGCGGCAGGCGCCGGCTCGCCGGATCGGCGGTGGCGCCCTCGAAAAACGGATTGATCGCGCTGCCGAGATTGGCGCCGAGCACGAGGGCGAGCGCCGCCACGGGTGTCACGAATTGCGAATAGGCGAGCGACATCGTCAAGACGACGACCGCGACGCTCGAATGTGCGGCCCAGGCGAGCGCCGCGCCGAGAACAAGGGTCAGCCAAAGCGAGCTGGTGAGCGGCGCGATGGCGGCGCGCAGCCCCGGCGCGATCTCGGCCGGAGCGAGCGAATCCATGAGAATGTGCAGCGACAGCAGCATCAGCCCGAGGCCGATGGCGACGCGGCCGAGATCGCGGGTGCGCGTGCGCGCGCCCTGGCGGAACGCGACGACGCCGAGGATCAGCAAGACCGGCGCCGCCTTCGCCACGTCGAAGGACAAGAGCTGCACGACCAGGGTGGTGCCGACATTGGCGCCGAGCATGACGGCGAGAGCGGGCACGAGCGCGACGAGGCCCGAGGCGGTGAAGGAGGTGGCCATCAGCGCCGTGGCCGTGCTGCTTTGTAGCGCCGCCGTGATGCCGGCACCCATGAGAAACGCGCTGACCCGGTTGCGCAGCGTCGCGGCCAGAAAGCGCCGCAGCTCGGGGCCGAAGGCGCGCAGCACGCCGCTCTGCACCATGTGCAGTCCCCAGAGCAGCAGGGCGACGCCGCCGAGAAGATCGAGTATCGCAAGGCCAGTCATCGACCGATCCTTGTGCAGGTGGCTTCCTCGAAAACATAGACTTTCGCAGCCGTCTTACAAGCCGCAACCTCAAGGGATTGGCACGCTCGAGCCGGCGCAGCGCCGAAAAGGCTTGTAAAACGCCTCGGCCAAGCCCCTAGCATGGGGGTGGCGCGTTTTGCGTCAGGGGGTTCCCATGTCGGTCACCATCAGGCCCGCACGGGCCGACGAGTTGCAGCGCGCGCAAGAGCTGGTCGTCGGCAGCATCAACGACCTGACCGAGCGGCATGGCTTTGGCGCCATGGCATCGGTGCGCTCGGCATCCTTCCAGCTCTTCTCGCTCGCGGGCGATCCTCGGGGCCTCTGGATCGCCGAAGAGGAGGGCGAGATTGTGGGCTCTGCCTTCAGCTGGGTGTGCGGCGATCTCTGGTTCCTAGCCGAGCTCTTCATCGCGCCGCGCATGCAGGGAAGCGGCATCGGCGGCGAGCTGTTGCGGCGCACGCTTCGTCACGCCGATGACGCGGGGGCGAAGACAAGAGCCCTCATCACCTTCACCTTCAACACGGTCTCGCAGGGGCTTTACCTGCGCCACGGAATGTTTCCGCGCCTGCCGGTCTACCTGATCAACGCCGATCGCAAGGCGCTCACGACTGCCGGCTCGGGCGCGGGATTGGAGCCGAGACGAGCCGAGGCCTCCGCATCTGGCCTCGCCGCGCTCGCGGCTCTCGATCGGAGCGCGCTCGGCGTATCGCGCGAGAAGCATCACCGCTTCCTGCTCGAGGATCCGGCGATGAAAGGGTTTCTGCTTTACGAGGGCGATGCGTGCGTCGGATATGTCTATGTCGCATCGAGCGGGCATATCGGACCCTTGGCGGTCACGCGGCGCGAGGCCATGGCGCCGGCCTTCGGCCTTGCGCTGAGCCTCGCCGCCGAAGGCGAGTCCGCGCAGATATCGGCCTTCCTGCCCGGGAGCTGCGAGGCCGCGCTGCGCCTTGCCGCCGAGCACCGCATGCGCATCGCTTTTCCGATGGTGCTGGTCGCGGACCGCGAGTTCGGCGATTGGCGCCGTTACCTGCCGCGCAATCCCGGCTTCATGTGAAAGACGCTACCACTTCGCTTTCGACTTGTTCAGCGCCACGGCCGCGCGAATGAGCGCTTTCAACGCCTTTTCGTCGATCTTGTCGCCCTCGCGGAAATCGATGGCGCGCCTTGTGTTGCCATCGAGGCTGGAATTGAAAAGGCGCGACGGGTCCGCGAGCGCCGCGCCCTTGGCGAAGGTCATC
>DATNGE010000262.1:0-7246 GCA_035606035.1 Allostellaceae bacterium | reverse complement strand
GTCGACCTTGGCGAGATCGGGGATTTGGCCGTAAGGCGCGCGGAAGACGCGCAGATCCTTGATCTTGAGCTGCTTCTCGATGTCGGTGACCCAGCCTTCGCCGAAGCTTTCCCAGGTCAGCGCGTCGACGCCGCGCGCGCCCAAGAGCGACCAGAGGATCATCTCGACCGCGCCCGTATCCGAGGCCGGCGTGATGGCGAGGCGGTAATCTTTCGGCATGCCGAGAAGATTGCGCGAACGGGTAATGACG
Source organism: Allostellaceae bacterium (assembly GCA_035606035.1). Taxonomy (GTDB): domain Bacteria; phylum Pseudomonadota; class Alphaproteobacteria; order ATCC43930; family CGMCC-115725; genus CAIKMD01. The sequence goes on along the minus strand of DATNGE010000262.1, from coordinate 6,996 downwards.
TCTTTGAGCCGCGCTTTGCCGAGCTTCGAGCGATGCGAGCGCCCGAAAGCGGCGCTCTTCAGCACGTCCACGGAGTAACCGGGGCGCTTGGCACAAGGACCTGAGGAGAAATTAGGGCAGGCGGGCCGGCGTTGCGGCTTCATGATGGCTATTCCTTCCAGAATAGTTGCGCCCCGTTGGGGGGGCGTGTCCCGCCACGGAAACTATCAGATCGCGCCCGCGCGTCAATGCTCAATTGTGCCCCTTTGCGCGACCGAGCGACGCAGTTTCGTTCATGATATGATGAAAGAAATTGCAGGGAGGGCTGCCATGGCATCGAGCACTTCTTATAGCCGCGAGGCATTGATCGAGCGCGCGCGAAAACTTGCGCCAGTGTTGCGCGAGCGCGCCCAGGCGAGCGGCGAGGCGCGCCGCATCCCGGCCGAGACCATCAAGGATTTGTGGGATGCCGAGCTCTGCTATCTCTTGAAGCCGAAGAAGTTCGGCGGCCCGGAAGTGCGCGTCGATACCGTTTTCGAGATCGCCTCCGAGCTCTCGCGCGGCGATGGCTCCGCCGGTTGGGTGTGGACGGTGATGGGCGTGCACGATCTCTTCGTCGCGCTGTTCCCTGAGAAGGCGCAGCACGAATATTGGGAGAAGGATCGCACCCTCTCGGCTTCGAGCTTTGCGCCTTCGGGCAAGATCGAGCCGGCACCGGGCGGCGTGAAGCTATCGGGCAAATGGTCGTTCTGCTCGGGCGTCGACAACGCGCAGTGGATGATCCTCGGCGCTTTCGCCGGCATGCTCTCGACCGAGCCGCCGATCCCCGATATTCGCTTCCTGCTGCTCCCGATCGGCGATGTGAAAGTCATTGACGATTGGAACGTGATGGGCCTTCGCGGCACGGGCAGCAAGAGCGTCGTCGTCGAGGGCGTCTTCGTGCCCGACCATCGCATGGTCAAGAACGACGATCTCGCCAATGGCACGGCGCCGGGCAGACAGGTGCATGACAGTCCGCTTTATCGCGCGCCGGCCTGGGCGATCTTCCCGTTCTGCATCACCTCGCCCGCCAACGGCATGGGGCGCGGCGCGTTCGATGCCTATATCGCGGAGATGCGCGCGCGCGAAAGCGCCTTCGATCACGCCGCGCTTTCCAAGAAGCCGAACATCCAGCTGCGCCTCGCCGAGGCCGGGGCGCTGATCGACGCCGCCGATCTCCTCTACAAGCGCTCGCTGAAAGAGACGATCGACACGATCATGTCCGGCGGGCAGCTCTCGATGGAGGTCCGCGTGCGCAATCGCCGCGACCAGGGCTATTCGGTGGTGATGCTGCAGAAGGCGACCGAACTTCTGCTCGGCGCGCAAGGCGGCAAGGGCATCTTCGAGGGCAACCCCGTGCAGCGCTCGTTCCGCGATCTGCGCGCCCTCGCCGGCCATATCGTCGGCGGCTGGGACATGCCGGCGCTCGGTTACGGCTCGGTGATGCTCGGCGGCCCGCCCAACGATCCGTTTTTCTAAGCGGCGCCCCTTCGCCAAATCGTCACCCCCGCGAAAGCGGGGGTCCAGAGCGACCGCACTGGATTCCCGCTTACGCGGGAATGACGGGAGAACGTAGTCGCGCTTAAAGCGCCCTGATCGCCGGCAGGATCTCGCGCTTGAAGAGATCGAGCGTCTTGAGGCTCTGCGCGTGGCTGAGATTGCCGAACGCGATCTGGATCAGCGGGTAATTGACGCCGGCGGTCGCGATGTCCTTAAGGAGCTCGGCTTTGACCGTTTCGGGGGAGCCGGCGATGACGCAGCCGACACGGCGGCGCGCGACCTCGTAAGAGCCCGAAAGGAATAGCGCGGTGAACCCGAAACTATGCGCCTGGTGCTCGAGGCTCTGATACCAGCGCAGATAGGCGGCTTCCCCGAGCTTCTCGGCCTCGGCGTCGCTCTCGGCGATCACCAGCATGCGCACGAAGCCAAGTGTCGCCTCCGGCGGGCGGCCCTGGCGCAGCGGCGCATCCTTGTTGCGCGTCCATGCCTCGCGATAAGCATCAATCGATTGCTTCATGCGCGCCGCCGGCGCCCAGCCCGCGTTCATCGCCGCGCCGAGCGAGGCGATGTAATCGCGCGTCGCGCCCGAGGACGAGCCGTACCAGAGCGGCGGAAACGGCTTCTGCACCGGCTTCACCTCGACCGGCACGTCGTAATATTGCCAGCGCGTACCGCGATGGGTGACGCGATCCGTCGTGAAGTACTGGACCATCACCTCCATCGCTTCGCGGAAGAGATCGCGCGTCTCGTTCATGGTCACGCCGAACATCGACAATTCCCATGGCGAGATGCCGCGGCCGACGCCGAGCTCGAAACGGCCGTTCGACATTTGATCGAGCATCGCGACTTCTTCCGCGAGCAGCAGCGGATTGTGGAACGCAAGCGCATACGCGAGCGGTCCTAGGCGGATGCGCTTGGTGCGCATCGCCGCGGCGCCCAAAAAGATGCCCGGCTGCGGCGCCATGCCGACCGGATTCCAGTGATGCTCGGCGAGGTGATAGCTCTCGATTCCGGCGGCCTCGGCCGCCTCGATCAGCTGAAGCCGCTCTTCATAGAATTGCGGCAGCGGCGCCTCGCCGCGATCCAAGTGATCGAAGATGCCGACGCGCATGTCTTCCCCCTCCGCCGCTCGCGCTACTTCACGTAGCTGTTGTCGATCAGCGACTTGTAATCGGACAGCTTGTCCTCTGCCTTCATGAAGCCGGCGGCAGCATTCATGTTGTCGCCATTCTCCAGCATCTGCGCCGTGGTCACGGGTTTTTCCGGCGTCATCGCCTTCACCGTCTCGTAAGCGGCTTGCAGCACCTTGTCGTCATAGGCGGTGCCGAAATGCGCCTTTACCACGGCGAGCGAGGTCTGCGGGTCGTTGCGAATGATCTGCGTCGCCTGATAGAGCGCATGCACCATCTTCTCGCAGGTAGATTTCTGCTCGGCGCAGAAATCGCCGCGCGCCAACAGCAGCGATGACGACACAGGGTCGAATTCGGTCGGCTCGCCAAGCCGCGAATCGCTGACCAGCACGCCGGTGCCCGCGGCGATCAACTGCTCGGGAAAAGGCGGCGAGTTGGAGAAGCCGTCGATCGATTTGCTCGCCATCGCCGCCATGAACTCCGGCGGCTGCATCGGCGGCACGACCATATCGTTGGGTCCAAGACCGCCATCCTTTGCGACGATCCGCAGCACGGCATCGGGAATGGCGCCGACGGCGCTGACGGCGATCTTCTTGCCCTTCAGGACTTTGGCCCGTTCCGCGAGCGGCGCCTTGGGATCGAAATGCGCCGCATCGGCAACTTCCTTGCGAATGACGACCGACTGGCCGGACTTGTTGATCGCGGTCAGCAGCGCCACGAGTTTTTGGCCCTTCGCGTTGGCGCGCGTGACCGTTGGGCCCGAGGCCATCGAGAAATCGGCCGAGCCGGCGATCACCGCGTTCGTCGCGCCAATGCCGGTGATGTAGATCACCTTCGTGTTGAGGCCCTGCTTCTCCCAAAGGTGCTGATCTGCGGCGATGTATTGCTGCAGGAAGAGCAGGTTCTGAGCCGGAATGGCGAGCGTCGTGTCCTCGGCACGCGCTTGCGGCGCGGCAAAGCCCAGCGCCGTCAACCCCACCGCGGCAACGGCGACGCGCTTGAAATGACATGCGATCACGACTTTTCCCTTCGCTCAGTCACAAAACAGTTCCACCGCCCCTAATGCGCGGCTAAGCCGATGCGGTCAAGCGACGGCAGCGCGCTATTTCACGTAGCTGTTGTCGATCAGCGGCTTGTAATCCGGCAGCTTGTCTTCCGGCTTCAGGAAGCCGGCGGTGGCGTTCATGCTATCGCCGTTCTCTAGCTCTTGCGGCGTCGTGATCGGCTTGTCCGCCGTCATCGCCTTCACCGTCTCATATGCGGCCTGCAGGACCTTGTCGCTGTAAGTGCCGAAATGCGCCTTCATCACGGCGAGAGAGGTTTGCGGATCGTTGCGGATGATCTGCGTCGCCTCGTAGATGCCATGCACCATCTTCTCGCAAATGGTCTGATGGCCGGCGCAGAAATCGCCACGCGTCATCAGCAGCGCCGCCGAGACCGGCGAGAATTCCTTGGGCTCGCCCTTGCGCGAATCGCTGACCAGCACGCCGGTGCCGTCGCTCACCACTTGCTCGATGAAAGGCGGGCTGTTGGAGAAGCCGTCGATCTTCTTGCTGGCGAAGGCGGCCATGTATTCCGGCGGCTGCATCGGCGTCGCCACCACATCGGCTTTCGGGTCGAGACCGGAATCTTTCGCGATCACCTTCAGCACGATGTCCGGGATCGCGCCGACGCCGCCGACCGCGATGGTACGTCCCTTCAGGACCTTGCCGCGCTCGGCGATCGGCGCGTTCGGATCGAAATGCGCCGCATCGGCGATGTCCTTGCGGATGACGATCGACTGGCCGGACTGGTTGATCGCGGTGAGGAGCGCCACCACCTTCTGCCCTCTCGCCCAGGCGCGGGTGATGGTCGGACCCGATCCCATCGAGAAATCGGCCGAGCCCGCGATCACCGCGTTCATCGAGCCGATGCCGATGATGTCGAGGATCTTGACGTTGAGCCCCTGCTTCGACCAGAGATGCTGGTCGTCGGCGATATAGCGCGACAAGAACAGCACGTTCTGTCCCGGAATCGCGAGGATCGCATCCTCGGAGCGCGCTGTGGACGCGGCCAGCGTGACAGCCGCAAGGACAAACGCCGCCGGCGCAGCCCGGCGCATGACATCACCCGAGATCACGTCTGAACCTCCCCGTTCACGAATTCGCCGGGAGTTTCCGCTACCGCGACACGGGGGTCAACCTTGGCGGCGGCGCAGGATGTGCATCATCGCGCAGGTCAGCACCGGCTCGCCGCGCTGATCGAGATAGCGATAGGCGACCCGAATGATGCCGCGATCTGGCTTGGAGCGCGACGGCGTGATGGCGATCACTTCGCCCTCGACGCGCAAGCGGTCGCCGGCGCGCACCGGCTTCAGCCAGCGCAGCTCGTCGAAACCGGGCGAGCCCAAGCTCGATCCGGCATAGATGCCGGTATCCCAGACCAGGCGGAAGCCGAGCGCCAAGGTCTGGAAGCCGCTGGCGATGAGGCTGCCATAGATCGATTGCTGGGCGGCCACAGGATCGAGGTGGAAGGGCTGCGGATCGTACTCGCGCGCGAAAGCGAGGATCATCGCCTCGGTGATCGCGCCCTCGGCGGTGGTGAACTTCTCGCCGACTGCGAAATCGTCGAGATAGCGCGTCACGGCGCGCTCATCTGCCGGCGATCGAATGCGCGTGGTTCAACGGCCCGTGACCGCCTCCGATCCCCGGCGCGGTGCGGATCGCCGACTGGACGAAAGCATGCGCGCGCTCGATTGCCGGCCGGAGCGCCAAGCCTTGCGCCAAACCAGCGGCGATCGCCGAGGCAAGGGTGCAGCCCGTGCCGTGCGTATGCGGCGTCTCGATGCGCTCGGCTTCGAGCACGAAGCTCTCGCCGCCCGTCACGACCAGATCGCGCACCTTGCCGCCGGCGACATGGCCGCCTTTCACCATCGCCGCCTTAGCGCCCATCTGCAGCAGCGCATCGGCGGCGCGCCGCATGTCGTCGAGCCCCTTGATGCGCTGGCCGGTCAGGGCCTCGGCTTCGGGCGCGTTCGGCGTGACGAGCGTCGCGCGCGCGATGAAACGCCGCTCGAGCGCATCGAGCGCGCGCGGGTCCAACAGCCGCGCGCCGGTCGAGGCGACCATCACCGGATCGACGACCAGCGGCACAGCGGGCGCGAGCTTCGCCACCGTCTCGCCCGCGACCTCGATCACGCCATGGTCCAAGAGCATGCCGGTCTTGATGCAATCGGCGCCGATGTCGCCGAGCACGCTCTCGATCTGCTTTCTGACGAAATCGGGCGACACCGGCAGGATGCCTTGCACGCCGATCGTATTCTGCGCGGTCAGCGCCGTGATCGCGGTCGCCGCATAGGCGCCGAGCGCGGTCACAGTCTTGATATCTGCCTGGATGCCCGCGCCGCCGCCCGAATCCGAGCCGGCGATGATCAGCACGCGGCCCTTCATTCGGCCGCGCTCTCTCCTACGCCGGCGGCCGTCGCGGCGGCGGCAATTTCCCCGATCACGGCATTGAGCAACGCCTCGTCCTCGCCCTCCGCCATGATGCGCAGCAGCGGCTCGGTGCCGGATTTGCGGACCAGCAAGCGGCCCGCCTTGCCAAGGCGCTTCTCGCCCGCCCCGATCGCGGCTTTGACCGCGGCCGATTGCAGCGCGCGGCCGCCGTCGCAGCGCACATTGTGCAGGATCTGCGGCACCGGCTCGAACACCTTGCCGACCTGGCTCGCCGGCGCGTCCGTCTCAACGATCGTCGCCAGTACTTGCAGCGCGGCGATAAGCGCATCGCCCGTCGTCGAATAGTCGCCGAGGATAATGTGGCCCGACTGCTCGCCGCCGAGATTGCTGCCGATGCGCCGCATCGCCTCGACGACATAGCGATCGCCGACATCGGTGCGCGTCAGCGGAATCGCGTTCTTCTGCAGGAAGCGCTCGAAGCCGAGATTCGACATCACCGTCGCGACGACGCCGGCCGGCGCAAGCTGGCCGGCGCGATGCCATTCCATCGCGATCAGCGCCATGAGTTGGTCGCCATCGAGAATCCGGCCATGCTCGTCGGCGATCATCAGCCGGTCGGCGTCGCCGTCGAGCGCGATGCCGAGATCGGCGCCTTGCGCCACGACCTCGCGCTGCATCGCCGCGACGGCGGTGGCGCCGCAATCCCGATTGATGTTGAGGCCATCGGGATTGACGCCGATCGCGACAACGTCGGCGCCCAATTCCCAGAGCACGGTCGGCGCGACCTTGTAAGCGGCGCCATGCGCGCAGTCGACGACGATCTTCAGCCCTTCGAGACGCAGGCCGCGCGGGAAGCTCGATTTGACGAATTCGATATAGCGGCCGCCGGCGTCGTCGAGCCGCTTGGCGCGGCC
>DATNGE010000261.1:0-14866 GCA_035606035.1 Allostellaceae bacterium | reverse complement strand
CTTCCGGCGCGATGGGAATCTGCCGCGCGATGTGCGACATCTGCACGATGCGCTCGCCGCTGACCACGGGCGAGGCTTTGGGATCGATCAATTCAGTTGTGCGGTCGAGGATCGTCTCCAAATCCCGCGAGTCGGGATATTTCACCAGCAGCTTGCAGAAGAAGCGGTCGAGCTGCGCTTCGGGCAGCGGGTAGGTGCCTTCCTGTACGAGCGGGTTCTGCGTCGCCAGTACATGGAAAGGCTTGGGCAGCGGGTGATATTGCCCGGCGACCGAGACGCGATGCTCCTGCATCGCCTGCAACAGCGCCGATTGCGTGCGCGGGCTGGCGCGGTTGATCTCGTCGGCCATGAGCAATTGGCAGAACACCGGCCCGGCGATGAAGCGGAAGGAGCGGCGGCCGGTCTCGCTTTCCTCGAGGACTTCCGAACCCAAGATGTCGGCCGGCATGAGATCGGGCGTGCATTGGATACGCTTATCCTCGAGGCCGAGCACGGTGCCGAGCGTCTCGACGAGGCGCGTCTTGGCGAGGCCGGGGACGCCGATCAGCAGCGTGTGACCGCCGGCGAGCAGCGTGATGAGGGCTTGATCGATCACCTCGCGCTGGCCGAAGATGACGCGGCCGATGCGCTCGCGCACGGCGGCGAGACGCTGCCCCAGCGTGTCGATCTCGCCGGCGAGGTCGCCCCCGGCGGTGCCGAAACCAATCGGCGCCTTTTCAAAATTGGTTGAGGGCAGGCTTTCAGGATTGCTCAAGAGCGAAACTCCTCAGGCAGGGCGAAGAGGCGGCAATTCGTGAACCAAGCAAAAGCGGATGACGGCGAGTTGACGCGCATCGAAGCCGCCGCTGCCGCGCCGCGGGGCCCCTCCGAAAAAACTAGGGCCGAACCGCGGGATTGTGGGCATTTCGACATCCACATCGATCGCGATGGTAGCTGGTTCTATCGCGGGACACCAATCAATCGCGCGTCACTGGTTAAGCTCTTCAGCACGGTTTTGGAACGCGATGCGCAGGGGACGTATTGGTTAATCACGCCCGCCGAACGCGGCCGTATCACGGTGGACGACGTGCCGTTCCTGGCCGTCGAGTTGGAACGCAGCGGGGACGGCCCTGATCAGGAACTGATCTTTCGCACAAATGTCGGCGATTTTGTGACAGCGGATGCGGCGCATCCGCTGCGCATCGCGACCGACCCGGCGACGGCGACGCCGCGGCCTTACATTCTGGTGAGAAATCGGCTGGAAGCGCGGCTCGCCCGGCCGGTATTCTATAGTTTGGTGGATTGGGGTGTTGAGGAGCGGGTCGGCGGCGCCACCCGGTTCGGGGTATGGAGCAAAGGGACATTCTTCCCGCTGGATCCGCCGGCGGAATCCAGCTGACGCGTGCCGATATTCGCGCGCGGCTCGACGGCCGCGCCGTCAGGCTGCGCGGCAACGGCTCGGCCGAGCGCGACAATATCCGCGCCGCGGTGCTCGTGCCCCTCGTCGAGCGCGCGGACGGCTGGTCCGTCGTGCTCACCTTGCGCTCGGCCGATCTCGCCGACCACGCCGGACAAATCTCGCTGCCCGGCGGGCGGATCGAACCGGAAGACGCCGATCCCGCGGCTGCGGCGCTGCGCGAAGCGGAAGAGGAGATCGGCCTCCACCGCGATTATGTCGAGACGGCCGGCCGGCTCGACACTTGGCTCACGGGCACCGGTTTCGAGGTGACGCCGATCGTCGGGCTGGTGCGGCCGCCGCCGCCTTATCGGCCCGATCCGGTCGAGGTCGCCGAAGTCTTCGAAGTGCCGCTCGCGTTCATCCTCGACAAGCGCAACCACCAATGGCGCTCGCGCGAGCTCGCCGGCCAGCAGCGTTTCTTCTGGGCGATTCCCTATCTCCATCGCAATATCTGGGGCGCGACCGCCGGCATGCTGGTCAATCTCGCCGAAGCGCTCGGCAGTTGAGGGACGGGCGGGGGGATGGGACGGGTCTTCCTCACCATCATCGTGCCGCTGCTGCTGCCGACCGCGCTTTATGTCGCGTGGCGCGTGCTCGCCGGCAAGCAGATCAACGTGCCGGCGGTCTGGCTCTGGTTGGCCGTAGCCGGTCTGGCGCTTGCTTCGGCGATGCTGGTCTTCGTCAGCATCGATTTCGGCGAGCCCAAAGAAGGGCAATATGTGCCGCCGCATGTCGATGAGGGCGGCGCGGTGGTGCCCGGACGAATCGAACGAGTGCCGCGCTAGATCATGCGCATCAAGCCGCCCGCCTGGGTGACCGATAAAGCGAGCCGCGCGCTGATGACCGCGCTCAAGGGCGATGCGCGCTTCGTCGGCGGCTGCGTGCGCGACACGATCCTGAAGCGCCCGATCGGCGATATCGATCTCGCGACGCCGCTTTTCCCCGAAGAGATCATGCGCCGGCTCGGCGCGGCGAAGATCAAGGCCGTGCCGACCGGCATCGCGCATGGCACGATCACCGCCGTCACCGACAAGCGGCCTTACGAGATCACGACCTTGCGCCGCGATGTCGAGACCTTCGGCCGCCACGCACGCGTCGCTTTTTCGGCCGATTGGAAAGAGGATTCGGCGCGCCGCGACTTCACCATGAACGCGCTCTATATGAGCGGCGAGGGCGAGGTCTTCGACTATCACGACGGCATCAAGGATTTGCGCGCCGGCAAGGTACGCTTCGTCGGCGATCCCAAGACGCGCATCCGCGAGGATGTGCTGCGGCTGTTGCGCTTTTATCGCTTCCATGCGTGGTACGGCCGTGGCGAAGCCGATGCGGCGGCGCGCGCCGGCTGCCGCGCCTCGACGCCGCTGCTGCCGACCCTCTCGGGCGAGCGCGTGCAGACGGAGCTCTTGAAGCTGCTGACGGCGAAGGATCCGCTGCCGAGCCTCGCAATGATGCTGGAAGACGGCGTGATGCAACGCATCCTGCCGAAGACGCGCAACCTCGAGGTGCTGGCGCGGCTCATCAAGCTCGAGCCGAAGCCCGACGCGCTGCGTCGCCTCGCGGCACTCGTCGCGAGTGCGGACGAGGGCGACGCGCTGGCGCGAAAGCTCAAATTCTCCAACGCCGATCGCGAGCGGCTGATCGCGCTCGCCGAGACCGTGCCGATGACCAGCGATGCGGCGGAGCAGCGGCGGCTGCTTCATCGCCTGGGCCGCGAGCTCTATGGCGATCGCGTGCTGCTGACGGCGGCGATCGCGGACGACGCGGCGAACGTCAAAAAGCTGCTCGCCGCGGCGGCGAAATGGAAACCCATCGCGTTTCCGCTGCGCGGCGCCGATATCGCCGCCGCCGGCGTGCCGGAAGGCCCGGCGATCGGCAAGCTGCTCGCCGAGATCGCGGCGTGGTGGGAAGCGGGCGATTTCAAAGCGACCCGCAAGCAATGCCTCTCCGAGCTGCAGCGCCGGCTCGCTGAAACGGCGGCGCCGGCGTGAGGCTGTTGCCGCAAGGCACGACGCCGGAGACGCGGATTCTTTACGCCGGGCGCGGGTTGCGCGCTTTCGCCGACGGTTTCGTTTCCCTGCTCCTGCCGATCTACATCACCGCGCTCGGCTTCGATGTCGTCGCCGTCGGCCTGATTTCGGCGTCGACAATGCTCGGCTCGGCCGCGCTCACCATCGGCGTCGGCTTCACCGCGCATCGCTATGGCAGGCGCATCCTGCTCGTCGGCTCGGCGCTGTTGATGATCGCGACCGGCATCGGCTTTCTCCTGGTGCATGAGCTCTGGCCGCTGGTCGTCATCGCTTTCATCGGTACGATCAACCCGTCGCCGGCCGATGTCAGCGTCTTTTATCCGCTCGAGCAATCGCTCTTGGCCGAGAGCGCGTCCGCTGAAAGCCGCACCGCGACTTTCGCCGGCTATGCGCTGATCGGTTCGCTGGTCGCGGCGCTCGGCGCGTTGGCCGCCGGCCTGCCGAGCCTGTTGCAGACGAGCTTGCATCTCGATCTGCTGCTCGCGTTGCAATCGATGTTCGCGCTTTATACCGTGCTCGGCCTCGTCACCTATTACCTTTATCGCCGCCTGCCGCCGAGCCTCGACAATCGCGATCAGCGCCCCTCCGCCGCGCTCGGCCCTTCGAAGCGCATCGTCTTCACCCTGGCGGCGCTCTTCAGCCTCGACAGTTTCGGCGGCGGGCTCATCGTGCAGTCGCTCTTGGCGCTGTGGCTCTTTCAGCGCTTCGGCCTCTCGCTCGAGACCGCGGGCGCGATCTTTTTCTGGAGCGGCGTCTGCACCGCGGCTTCCTACATCGTCGCGGCGAAGGTCTCGCGCAAGATCGGCCTCGTCAACACGATGGTGTTCAGTCATCTGCCGGCCAATCTCTGCATGATCGCATTGGCTTTCGCGCCCAACCTCACCATCGCCGTCGTGCTGCTGCTCATTCGCGCCGCGCTCTCACAGATGGATGTGCCGACGCGCGGCTCATATGTGATGGCGGTGGTGACGCCGCCCGAGCGCGCCGCCGCGGCGAGCATCACCGCGTTGCCGCGCAGCCTCGCCTCATCGCTCGCGCCGCTCCTCGGCGGCTGGCTCTTCGCCCTCTCGCCCTTTGCCTGGCCGCTGGTGATCGCCGGCGCGCTCAAGGCGATCTACGACATCCTGCTGCTCATCCTCTTCCAGAGCCACAAACCGCCGGAAGAAGAAGGCGCCGCCGTCAAGGCCAGCTGACCTCCGGGGGCAGCGACATCAGGATCGCTTCGACATTGCCGCCGGTCTTGAGGCCGAAAAGCGTGCCGCGATCGTAGATCAGATTGAATTCGACATAGCGGCCGCGGCGCTGGAGCTGATAGCGGCGCTGTTCCTCGGTCCAGCTCTTCTTAAAATGCCGCCGCACGAGTTGCGGATAGATCGCGAAGAACGCTTCGCCGACATCGCGCGTGAAGGCGAAATCGGCATGCCAATCGCCGCTCTCGAGATAGTCGTAGAAGATGCCGCCGACGCCGCGCGCCTCGTTGCGGTGCTTCAAGAAGAAATACTCGTCGCACCATTTCTTGAAACGCGCGTAGTAATCGGCGCCGTGCCTGTCGCAAGCGGCTTGGAGCGCGGCGTGGAAATCGCGCGTGTCGCTTTCGTCGGGATGGTACATCGGGGTCAGGTCGCTGCCGCCGCCGAACCAGCTCTTGGTCGTGACGATGTGGCGCGTGTTGAGATGCACCGCCGGCACCAGCGGCGAGCGCGGATGGATGACGAGCGAGATGCCGCTCGCCCAAAAGCGCGGATCGTCCTCGGCGCCGGGAATCTGCTTCCTAAATTCCGGGCTGAACTCGCCCCAGACGGTCGAGACATTGACGCCGGCTTTCTCGAAGACGCGGCCTTTAAGCATCGCCATGGTGCCACCGCCGCCGCCCTCGCGCGCCCAATCCTTGCGCTGGAAGCGCTGCGGCTCGCCCTTGTCGAATTCATCCTCGATCGCCTCGAGCGCGCTGCAGATGCGGTCGCGCAGCGCATCGAACCAGGCTTTCGCCGTCGCTTTTTGCTCTTCGCTGCTCACGCTTGCTCCTCAGGGAGAAGCCCTGTCTGGCGCAACGCCTCGCCCAATACCATGGCAACGGCGAGCGCAACATTGACCGAGCGTAAGCCGGGCCGCATCGGAATGGTGACGCGGGCTTCGGCGGCGGCATGCACTTCCGCGGGCACGCCGGCGCTTTCGCGGCCGAAGAGCAGCGTGTCCTCGGCCGCGAAGGCGAAGCGGTGATAGGGCACAAGCCCTTGCGTCGTCAGCAGGATCAGCCGGCCCCGTGGCACCGCGCGGAACGCGCGCCATGAGGGATGCCGCGTCAGCGCGACCCGATCAAGGTAATCCATGCCGGCGCGTTTCAGATGACGGTCGTCCCAGACGAAGCCGAAAGGCTCGATGAGATCGGCGGCGACGCCCAAGCAGGCGCACAGGCGCAAGATCGCGCCGGTGTTTTGCGGAATATCGGGCTCATAAAGCGCGAGCCGCATCGGCTGGAATCCCTCGGTTTTCTGCGGCAGGATGTCGCATAGAAGCTTCCGCTCAACAGTATAGCTTCCCGCGCGGGTCGCAACTTTTCGCGAGCGCGATCCGGCTTGCCGCATTCTGCGGAAGTCCCGGAAAATAAGAGAGGAATTTCATGGCGGATACCGCGCAACCCGGTCCGATGGCGGCGCATGGTCACGACGGCGGGACGCGGCGCGATTTCCTTTCGATTGCCGCGACGGCGGTCGCCGGCATCGGCGCGGCATGTGCGGTCTGGCCGCTGGTCTCGAGCATGAATCCGGCGCGCGACACGCTCGCCGCCGGCGCGCCGGTCGATATCGACATCTCGAAGATCCAGCCCGGCCAGCAGATCGTCGTGTTGTGGCGCAGCCGCCCGATCTACATCGTCAATCGCACACAAGCGATGCAGGATCTGCTCAAGGCCGACAAGGATGCCGGCGCGCTGCGCGATCCCAAGTCGAGCGCCAATCAGCAGCCGACCTACGCGCAGAACGTCTTCCGCTCGGTGAAGCCGCAATATCTCGTGCTGGTCGGCATCTGCACGCATCTCGGCTGCTTGCCCGAATTCACGCCGCAGCCGGGCGGCACCCTCGGACCGTCATGGCAAGGCGGCTATTTCTGCCCGTGCCACGGCTCGCGTTACGATCTCTCGGGCCGCGTCTACCAGAACGTGCCGGCGCCGTACAACCTTCCCGTGCCGCCTTATCACTATGTGAGCGACACGATGATTCGGGTCGGCGAAAACCCGCCCGATTCGACTTTCGACTTCAACTCCATCGAGCAGATTTAAGGACGCGCTGACATGGCCGCGCCGCAATCGCAAAGCAAGCTCGTGCGCTGGATTGACCGCCGCCTGCCGGTCTTTACCTTCATCAATCACGAGCTCAACGAATATCCGACGCCGAAGAACCTGAACTACTGGTGGAATTTCGGCTCGCTCGCCGGGATCCTGCTCGTCATCATGATCGCGACGGGCGTGTTCCTCGCGATGGAGTACACGCCGAACGTCAACCTCGCCTTCGATTCGGTCGAGCGCATCATGCGCGACGTGAATTGGGGCTGGCTGATCCGCTACATTCACATGAACGGCGCGTCGTTCTTCTTCATTGTCGTCTACATCCACATCTTCCGCGGGCTTTATTACGGCTCCTACAAAGAGCCGCGCGAGCTCTTATGGATTCTCGGCGTCGTCATCCTGCTCTGCATGATGGCGACGGCCTTCATGGGCTATGTCCTGCCCTGGGGACAGATGAGCTACTGGGGCGCGACGGTCATCACCAATCTCTTTGGCGCGATCCCGGTCATCGGCAACGATATCGTGACCTGGCTCTGGGGCGGCTTCGCGGTCGACAATCCGACGCTCAACCGCTTCTACGCGCTGCATTACCTGATGCCGTTCATCATCGTCGGCGTTGTCGGCCTCCATCTCATGGCGCTGCACACGCACGGCTCGAACAATCCCTTGGGCATCGACCGCAAGGGGCCGCAAGACAGCATTCCGTTCCATCCCTATTACACGATCAAGGACAGCCTCGGCCTCGGCGTCTTCCTGATCATCTTCTGCATCTTCGTCTTCTATTTCCCCAACGCGTTGGGCGACCCGCAGAACTATATCCGCGCCAATCCGCTGCAGACGCCGCCCGAGATCGTGCCCGAATGGTACTTCCTGCCGTTCTACGCGATGCTGCGCTCGGTGCCCGACATCCTCTTCATCAAGGCGAAGCTCGCCGGCGTGTTGACGATGTTCGGCTCGATCTTCCTGCTCTTCATCCTGCCCTGGCTCGACACCTCGCCGGTCCGCAGCGCGCGCTTCCGGCCGACCTATAAGTGGGTCTTCTGGCTGCTCGTCATCGACGTCATCGTGCTCGGCCTCGTCGGGGCTCATCGGCCGGAAGGCTGGTGGATCGTTATCGGCCGCATCGCGACGCTCTACTACTACGTCCACTTCCTGATCCTCTTCCCGCTGATCGGCATCTTCGATCGGCCCTTGCCGCTGCCGACCAGCATCAGCGCCGCGGTCACCAAGGGCGGCGGCAAGCTCGCCGGCGCCTCGGCGCCGATGGAGAAGCCATAATGCGCCGCCTCGCGCCTAACCTTATCAGAGGGGCTTTGATCGGAGCCGGCTTGTTGCTCGCGCCCTTTGCTCAGGCGCAGGACGAAGAGACGCCGCCCTTGCCGCGTCCTGGCTGGTCCTTCGACGGACCGTTCGGCACCTATGATCGCGGCGCGCTACAGCGCGGCTTCCAGGTCTATCAGAATGTCTGCGCCAACTGTCATTCGCTGAACCTCGTCACCTATGACGATCTCGGCCCGAACGGGCCGGGCGGCGGCCTCGGCTATAGCGAAGACCAGGTGAAGGGCATCGCGGCCGAGAAGGAAGTCACCGACGGTCCGAACGATCAGGGCGAGATGTTCCAGCGTCCGGCGCGGCCCTCCGATCACTTCGTGCCGGCTTTTCCGAACGATCAGGCGAATCGCGCCGCGCATAACGGCGCGCTGCCGCCCGATCTCTCGCTCCTGGTGAAAGAGCGGGCCGGCGGCCTCGGCGCGCTGCCCTGGGCGGCGAGCGGCGCCGATTATGTCTACGACATCCTTACCGGCTTCAAGCCCGCGCCGGCGAACGAGAAGATGCCGGAGAACAGCTATTTCAACGAGTATTTCCCCGGCCATCACATCGCGATGCCGCCGCCGCTCGCGGATGACACGGTCAATTACGGCGACGGCACCAAGGCGACGACGGCTCAGGAAGCGCATGACGTCGTGACCTTCCTCACCTGGGCGGCCGAGCCGACGATGGAAGACAGGAAGCGCAACGGCGCCAAGGTGCTGATCTTCCTGGTCGTGCTGACCGGCCTGCTCTACGCCGCCAAGCGCAAGATCTGGGCCGGCGTGCACTGACGTAAGTCTGCTCGATCGAGAGTTATTCCGTCACTCCTGCGTAAGCGGGAGTCCAGGGATACGCCTCGCTGTTAGCTCTGGATTCCCGCTTTCGCGGGAATGACGATTTGAATTTACGTGCTAACGAGCGGCGGCTTCCGCTTTCAGATACCGCGCGAAGAACGCGCTCACCTGCTGCATCGCGTCCTTCCACGCCGCTGGATCGCCGCCGGTCGTCGCGCCGCGTCCGTCCGGCGCGTTGGCGTTGCGGCGGTCGGCGACATAGTGCTGCGGCGACGTGTTGTCGAAAGAATGGTTGGCGCCGGGATAAATCTTGATCGTCACCGGAAAGCCGGCGGCTTGCGCGCGCTCGGCCAGCGCGCGGCAATGTTCGGCCGGCGTCCAATCATCCTTCTCGCCGATGAGGATCAGCAGCGGCGTCACGGCTTGATAGGTGCCGATGAATTCGACGACCTTGCCATGATCGCCGGATTCGCGCTTGACGCCCCAGTTCGCGTAACGCGCGGCGCAGCCCGGATAGAGCGCGATAGCGGCGGCGAAGGCCTGCCGCGTGTTTTGGGCCGGCGGCGCCGCCGCAACCGGTGTCGCATCAACCGCCAGGGTCGTCGAGCCGCCATGCGAGCCGCCCATGACGCCGACATGCGCGCCATCGACGAAAGCTTGGCGGCGCAGATAGGCGAGGGTGGCAAACGCGTCGGTGGCGCGCGGCAGCGGATCGACTTTGCGCGTCGCATTGCCGGCCGGCGCCGAGCAGACGCCGCCGGCGAAGCCGCGCGGGGTGAAGCTGTCGGGAACCGCGACGACATAGCCCTGCGTCGCAAGGAACTGCGCCCAGCGCGCCGGCGCGCCGCTCGAGCGCGAGCCGAGACCGCTGCAATCATGCAGCATGACGATCGCGGGGAAGGGACCCGCGCCTTCGGGCTTGTAGAGCTCGGTCGGCAAATCCTGCGGCACGCCGTCGGTGGTGCTCGGCACCATGACCGATTCATGTGTATAGACCATCAACGCCCGCGCTTCCGGCGCCGTAACAGCGCCGAGCAGAGCCGTCAAAGCGATGGCCCAATGTCCGACGCCCCGTCTCATAGCGCGGCCATTCTCCCATGCCGCCGAAGTCCCGACAATTCCTGTTGCTGCTGCGAGCGCCGCCTTCCACACTGGCGCTATGGCGGTGATCGGCATCATCGGCGGCAGCGGGCTTTATCAGATCGACGGCATCACCGATGTCGAATGGCGCCATGTCTGGTCGCCTTTCGGCGAGCCTTCGGACGAGCTGTGCTTCGGCAAGCTCGGAGATACCGAGGTGGTGTTCCTGCCGCGCCACGGCCGCGGCCACAAGCTGCCGCCCTCGGAGATCAATTTCCGCGCCAATATCGATGCGCTGAAGCGCTCGGGCGTTACTGATCTGATTTCGCTCTCGGCGGTCGGCAGCCTCAACATCGATCTGCCGCCCGGCAGCTTCGTGCTCGTCGATCAATTCGTCGATCGTACCTTCGCGCGGCAGAAAAGCTTCTTCGGCAAGGGCTGCGTCGCGCATGTCTCGATGGCGCATCCGGTCTGTCACCGGCTCGGCGAGCATCTAGCGCATGGCGCCGAGGCAGCGGGCTTCGCGGTGAAGCGCGGCGGCACCTATATCGTCATCGAGGGCCCACAATTCTCGACTTTGGCCGAGAGCAATCTCTATCGCAGCTGGAATTGCGACGTCATCGGCATGACCAACATGCCCGAGGCGAAGCTCGCGCGCGAGGCCGAGATTTGCTACGCGACGGTCGCCATGGTGACCGATTACGATTGCTGGCATCCCGATCACGATCACGTCACGGTCGACATGGTACTGAAGGTGCTGTTCCAGAACGCCGACAAGGCAAAGGCTCTCGTCAAGGCGACGGTGCCGCTGGCGGCGGGCGATGCAGATTGTCCGCAAGGCTGCCGCCACGCGCTCGATAATGCGATCATCACGCCGGAAGAGATGCGCGACCCGGTGGCGCTCGCGAAGCTCGACGCCATCGCCGCGCGCGTCTTCGCCAAGGATTAGCGCATGCTGGTTTCCGGCCGCGCCATGCGCACGATCTGGCTCGAGGATGACGGGGCCAGCGTCGGCATCATCGACCAGACCAGATTGCCGCATGCGCTGGTGACGCTGAAGCTGACGCAGCTCGACGAAGCAGCGCACGCGATCCGCAGCATGCAGGTGCGCGGCGCGCCGCTGATCGGCGCCGCGGCAGCTTACGGCATGGCGCTCGCAATGCGCGCCGATGCGAGTGACGCCGCGCTCGACGCGGCGGGTAAGATCTTGCTCGCAACGCGGCCGACCGCGGTCAATCTGCGCTGGGCGATCGAGGATATGCGGCGGCTGCTGTTGCCGCTCGCGGCTTCAGCGCGCGCGGACGCGGCTTACAAGCGCGCCGCCGAGATTTGCGATGATGATGTCGCGATCAATCGCGGCATCGCCGCCGCCGGCCTGCCGCTGATCGAGGCCGCTTGGAAGAAGAAGGGCCAGCAGGACCGCGTCGAGATCCTCACCCATTGCAACGCCGGCTGGCTTGCCACCGTCGATTGGGGCACGGCGCTGGCGCCGATCTATCTGGCGCATGAGCGCGGCATCCCGCTCCATGTCTGGGTCGACGAAACGCGGCCGCGCAACCAAGGCGCCAGCCTCACCGCCTGGGAGCTCGGCCAGCACCGCGTCGCGCACACCGTGATCGCCGACAATGCCGGCGGCCATTTGATGCAACATGGCCGCGTCGATCTCTGCATCGTCGGGACCGACCGCACCACCGCGTCGGGCGATGTCGCCAACAAGATCGGGACGTATCTCAAGGCGCTCGCTGCCAAGGACAACAGCGTGCCGTTCTACATCGCGCTGCCCTCGCCGACGATCGACTGGACGCTCGCCAACGGCGTCAAGCAGATCCCGATCGAAGAGCGCGACGCGAGCGAGGTCACGCACATCGTGGGGCTCGATGAGCGCGGAGCGGTGACGCGCGTGCGCCTGACGCCGGAAAACAGCCCGGCCGCGAATTACGCCTTCGACGTGACGCCCGCGCGGCTCGTCACCGGCCTCATCACCGAGCGCGGCGTCGCTGAGGCCTCGCGCGACGGATTGCTCGCGCTGTTTCCGGAGATGAAAGAAAAACGCGCGGGCGAATAACCCGCGCGTTTTGGAAATTCCCTCACCCGCCTCGCTGCGCTCGGCACCCTCTCCCGCTAGCGGGAGAGGGAAGGACCCATCGCGTGGCGATGGGAGTGAGGGTATTTGCCTTAGCCGATATGCTTCGCGAGGAACTCCTGCGAGCGGCAGGCGGCGACCTGGGCGGCTTCGGCGTTGAACGAGCCGCGCTCGTCGCAATGGAAACCGTGGCCCGCGCCGGCATAGACGAAGATCGGCGCCTCGGGATGCGACGCCTTGATCTTGTCGACATCGGTCAGCGGGATGCTCTGATCCTTCTCGCCGAAATGCAGCATGATCGGCGCCTTCGGCTTCTCGCTGGCAAACTGCGCGATCTGGCCGCCGTAATAGCCGACGCCGGCTGAGACGCCATTGAGGCGCGTCGCCGAGAGGAAGGCGATCGAGCCGCCCATGCAATAGCCGATAACCGCGACCTTGCCGGCCGACTTCACCGCGTCGATCGCTGCCTGCGTGTCGGCGAGACGCTGGTCGAGCGGGATCTTGCCGACCATGCCGCGCGCCGCATCCATCGCGGCACCGTCATAGCCGGATTGGAAATTCTTCTCGCCGCGGTCGAACAGCGCCGGCGCGATGGCGAGATAGCCGAGCTGCGCATAGCGGTCGGTGACCGAGCGGATGTGATGATTGACGCCGAAAATCTCTTGAATGACGACGACGGCGCCCCGCGGCTTGCCTTGCGGCTCGGCCTTGTAGGCGCCGAGCTGGAAGCCGTCCTTCGACGTCAGCGTGATGTCTTGTCCCATTGTCACTCCTCCTCGGTTTTGGTCGTTATTGCCCCAATCCTAGCGGCTGGCAGGGTTTTGCGGAATAGCGGTCTGGAAGTTTGGCCCAAGATCGTCATTGCGAGGAGCGCATCGCGCGACGAAGCAATCCAGTGCCTCATGTGCGCTTCTGGATTGCTTCGCTGACAACCCGTTCACGCGCTCTTTGCGCGTGAACCCGAAGGGGCCAACTGCGAAGAGCAGTTGGCCGGGTTGTCCGCAATGACGGTGCGGACGCAATCTCATTGAAATGCCAGCGATCTCACACATTGAAACGGAAGTGAAAAATGTCGCCGTCTTGGACGAGGTAATCGGCGCCTTCCAAACGCATCTTGCCGGCGTCCTTCGCGCCTTGCTCGCCGCCGCAGGCGACGAAATCGGTATAGGCGATGGTCTCGGCGCGGATGAAGCCCTTCTCGAAATCGGTGTGGATCACGCCCGCGGCTTGCGGCGCTTTGGCGCCGTGCCACACCGTCCAGGCATGCGATTCTTTCGGGCCGACGGTGAGGAAGGTGACGAGGTCGAGCAAGCGATAGCCGGCATGGATGACGCGCGCGAGGCCGGGCTCGGCAAGGCCCAGCGTCTCGAGATATTCGGTCTTCTCGGTCTCGTTCCCGAGGGTTGCGATCTCGGCCTCGATTGCAGCGGAGATCACCACCGTGCCGGCGCCGCGCGAGGACGCATAATCGGCGACGCGCTCAGATTGCGCATTGCCGGTCGCGGCGCTCGCCTCCTCGACATTGCAGACATAGAGCACGGGCTTCGCCGAGAGCAGCTGCATTCCTTTGAGGATTGGCTTCTGCTCGGCGGATAGGCTCAGCGCGCGCGCCGGCTTGCCGTCGCGCAGCAATTCAAGTGCCGGCTCGGCGACATCGAGAAAGGCCTTCGCCTCCTTGTCGGCGCCGCGCGCTTTCTTCACCGCGGCAGCGGCGCGTTTCTCGAGGCTCTCGAGATCGGCGATCATCAGCTCGGTCTCGACCACTTCGGCGTCGCGGATGGGATCGATCGAGCCTTCGACATGGGTGACGTTGCCATCCTCGAAGCAGCGCAGCACATGCGCGATTGCATCGACCTCGCGGATATGGCCGAGGAACTGATTGCCGAGGCCTTCGCCCTTCGAAGCGCCGCGCACCAGCCCGGCGATGTCGACGAACTCCAGTTGCGTCGGCACGATCTTCGCCGATTTCGCGAGCTTCGCGCAGACCTCCAGACGTTCGTCGGGTACGGCAACGCGTCCGACATTCGGCTCGATCGTGCAGAACGGATAATTCGCGGCCTCCGCCGCTTGCGTCGCGGTCAGCGCGTTGAAGAGGGTCGATTTGCCGACATTGGGCAGACCGACGATGCCGCAATTGAAACCCATCTCACGGACCTTTGCGTAAATCTCACCCCCTCCCTAACCCTCCCCCTTCAAGGGGGAGGGGATTAGAGCGAGGAATCCTCGTCGGGACCCCCTCCCCCCTTGAGGGGAAGGGATGGGGACGGGGGAGCATGTTTGTTGGGCCGCAGGATGTGCGCGACCTTGCTCATGAAACCGCCGGTGTCATCGGCGACGAGCACCGGCGCCGCTTCGGCGATCGCGCCGATCAGCGGCTCGAGCCATTGCCGCTCCTCGGCGGTGAAATTCTGCAGCACATAGGGCTCGACCAGCTCTTTCATCCCGGGGTGGCCGATGCCGACGCGCACGCGCCAATAATCGGGGCCGAGCGTGTCGTCGATCGAGCGCAGCCCGTTATGGCCGCCGGCGCCGCCGCCGCGCTTCACGCGGAGCTTGCCTTCGGCGAGATCGATGTCGTCATGAATGACGGCGATCTCGTTCACATCGATCTTGTAGAAGCGCGCCGCCGCGCCGACGCTGTCGCCGCTCGCATTCATATAGGTCTCAGGCTTCAGCAGCAGAACCTTGCTCTCGCCGATCACGCCTTCGCTGATCGTGCCTTGGAACTTCGCGCGAAACGGCGCAAAGCGATAACGCTGCGCGATCGCATCGACGGCCATGAAGCCGACATTGTGCCGGGTCATCGCATAGCGTGAGCCCGGATTGCCGAGCCCGACGAGAAGGCGCATG
>DATNGE010000260.1:0-11468 GCA_035606035.1 Allostellaceae bacterium | reverse complement strand
ACAATGATCATGACCTCGAAGGGCTGGAACAGCACCTCGAGATGCCCGCCATTGGCGAGATAACCGCCAATGACGCTGGCAATGACAACCACCGAACCGACAATGACGAGCATGGCAGGAGGGCACGTTCTGTGACGCCGCGGGAATGCGGCTAAATTGCGGGATTCGCGTTAATATTCCCTTTCGCGGCGACCCTATCCTGCCTATCATCCGGGGCCGAATTCCGCGCCGAAAGACGAAAGCTAAACCCTTGTCACGCAACCATTCCCGGTCTCCAGACCAGCCGCTCGGGGCTTATCCGCGGCTGCGCATGCGGCGCAACCGCCGTGATGACTGGACGCGGCGTCTGGTGGCCGAACATGTTCTGACCTCGGCCGATTTCCTCTGGCCGGTCTTCGTCCATGACGGGCGCGAGGCGAAGGTGCCGATCCCCTCGATGCCGGGCGTCGACCGGCTGTCGATCCCGGCGCTGGTCGATGCGGCGGGCGAGGCGCATGCCCTCGGCATCCCGGTGATCGCGTTGTTTCCGGCAACGCCGCCGGAGCGCAAGACGGCGGAGGGCGACGAGGCGCTCAATCCCGAGAACATCGTCTGCCGCGCCATCCGCGCGGTGAAGAAAGCGGTGCCGGCACTTGGCGTGATGTGCGACGTCGCGCTCGATCCTTTCACGACGCATGGGCATGACGGCGTGCTGCGCGACGGCTATGTCGCCAATGACGAGACCGTCGCGATCCTCTGCAAGCAGGCCGTGCTTCAGGCCGAAGCGGGCTGCGATCTCATCGCGCCGTCGGACATGATGGATGGCCGCATCGGCGCGATCCGCGACGCGCTCGATGCCAAAAGTTTCGAGAACGTGCGCATCATGGCTTATGCCGCGAAATACGCCTCCGGCTTTTATGGCCCGTTCCGCGACGCGATCGGCTCCAAATCCAATCTCGGCAAAGCCGATAAGCGCAGCTATCAGATGGATCCGGCGAATAGCGACGAGGCGCTGCGCGAGGTCGCGCTCGATATCGCCGAGGGCGCCGATATGGTGATGGTGAAACCGGCGCTGCCTTATCTCGACATCGTGCGCCGCGTGAAGGATCGCTTCGGCATGCCGACCTTCGCCTATCAGGTGAGCGGCGAATACGCGATGCTCAAAGGCGCGATTGAACGCGGCTGGCTCGATGAAGCGGTGATGCTCGAAGCGCTCATGTCGATCAAGCGCGCCGGCGCCGATGGCGTCCTCACCTATGCGGCGGTCGAGGCGGCGAAGAAGCTCAAGGCGGGCTGAGCCGGCTAGAAGAAAAAGCCGTAGATCAGCGCAACCGCGATCAACTTGATGACCGCCGCTCGAAGGAGATGGCGCAGGAGCTGGGGCTGGCGAAGCGGGTTCGCCCTGCTCAGGTGCCGCACGACGCGGTGGCGCAAGCGGGCGGCTGGTTGTGCTGCATATAACATGGCCGCCGCAGGCTAGGCGATGATGGTTAGCGAGGCGTTAACCCGGCTGCGGCGCGAGCCATACCCACGTCAATTCGTGCTTGTTGGCGTGGAGATGCATGAGGCGTGAGCCGGGGATTGCGGCGAAGCGCGCTTGCGTCGCGAAATCGGTCTCGCCTTGGAATTTGATCGTGCAAATGAAATTCTTGACCGTGCCGGCGGCAAGGAATTTCTCGATCAGCGCGAGCAAGCGCTCCGGATAGCAAATCACATCCGAGAAGAGCCAATCGACCGGGCCGACATCGCGCGGCGTCAGGGCGAACGCGCTTTCCTGGCGCTGCTCGACGCCGGGCAGCGCCAGCACGCGTGGATCGAGCGATGCTTTGTCGATGGCGATGACGCGCGCGCCGAGCTTGCCGAGGACGTAGCTCCAGCCGCCAGGACTGGCGCCGAGATCGAGGCAGGTCTCGCCCGGCTTCGGACGGGTGCCGAGCAGGGTGAAAACCTCCCAGAGCTTCAGATAAGCGCGGCTCGGCGGCGCGCGGTCTTCGATGAAGGCCGCTTCGCCGTTCGGGAACGGGCTCGAGCAATCGGGCGCCGCCAAGAGCGTCTCGTTGTCGAGCAAGGTCCAAGAGCCGAGCGGCGCGCTGGGCGCGGCATCGCCGAAGGCGAGGGGCTTGGCCGAGACCTTCGGCAGCTTCTCCGCGATCAGCGCGGCGCGGCGGTGATGCGCGAAGGAATAGAGCACCCAGTTGCGCTGGATAGCGCGCAGCTGCTTCGCGGCATCGCCGATCGACGTGATCGCGAGACGCTGCGGCGCGCGCCAGACATTCGCGACCCAGGCAACCTCGCGCGGCGGACCTTCCGCAAGGACCAGCCGGCTATGAGTCTCGATGGCCGCATCGCCGAGCTCATGCTGCAAATCGGCGAGAAAGCCGTCGGGCGCCAGGTATCCCGTGATGTTCATTTGTTTGTCACTCCCGCGTAAGCGGGAGTCCAGGGATACCACCTGGATGCCCGCTTTCGCGGGCATGACGAAAATGGAAGCTGCTCAATTGTCGCCCAAGAGGAATTCCCGGATCGCGGCGATCTGGTCCTCGGCCATGAGCGCGGGCGCATGGCCGATGCCGGCGAATTCTACCAGCTTGGCGCGCGGGCCGCGTTGCGTCATCGCGACAGCGTCGGGAGCGGCAAGGATGTCGGACTGTGCGCCGCGTAGCACCAGCACCGGGCAGGTGATCGCGTCCCAAATGTTCCAGAGCGCAACGTCCTCGATCGGGCTTTGGCGAAAGGCATCGGCGATCTTCGGATCGTAGGCGAAGCCGATATTGCCATCCGGCCTGCGGCGCACGGAATGCGTCGCGAGGTGGCGCCATTGCGCATCGCTGAGCGGACCGAAGGGCGCCGCGAGGAGGCGCAGCGCGACCTCCAAAGCGTCGACATCGGCAAAGCTCGGATCCAGCCCGACATAGGAAGCGATGCGCTCGATGCCGGCTTTGGGGACCAGCGCGCCGACATCGTTCATCACGAGCTTGCGGATCGGCGCGTTCGGCATCGCGGCGAAGAGCATGCCGATGATGCCGCCCATTGAGGTGCCGAGCCAATCGACGCGCTCGACATCGAGCCGGGCGATCAGCGAGGTGAGATCGGCGAGATAGAGCGGATAGGTGTATTCCGCGCCTTCCAGCCAATCGCTTTTGCCGCGGCCCGGCAAATCGGGACAGACGACGCGGTAATGCGCTGCGAGCGCTTGCGCCAGCATGTCGAAATCGCGGCCATTCCGCGTGAGGCCGTGGACGCAGAGCAACACCGGCGCGTCGCGCGACGGTCCGGGCCATTCGACATAGGCGAGACGATGAAAGCTGTGCGGGCCGATACAGGTGAGCGTGCGTTCGATCATACCGCGACCTTGGCGCGCACGCTGTAGCGGATCAAGCGTTGCCGGAGCGCGCGTGCTCGGCTAAGACCCCGGCGAATCCAGGGAGTCGCCTATGCCGCAACGCGGCCCGCTTTCGGGCATCACCGTCGTCGATCTCTCGCGCATCCTGGCGGGGCCCTATTGCACCATGCTGATGGCCGAGCTTGGCGCGCGGGTGATCAAGGTCGAGCCGCCCAAGACCGGCGACGATGCCCGCGCTTACGGTCCCTTCGTCAAAAACCATTCGGCTTATTTTGCCTCGATCAATCGCGGTAAGGAATCGATCGCGCTCGATCTCAAAGCCGATGCCGATCGGCGCATCTTCGAGAAGCTGCTCGAGAAGGCCGATGTCCTCGTCGAGAATTTTCGCCCCGGCACGATGGAAAAGTTCGGCTATGGCTGGGAGACGCTGCATGCCCGCTATCCGCAGCTGATCTACGCCGCAGCATCGGGTTTCGGTCATACCGGCCCAAATTCGAAGGATCCTGCCTACGACATGGTGGTCCAAGGGATGGGCGGCATCATGAGCGTGACCGGATTTCCCGGTGGCCAGCCGACACGCGTCGGCATGTCGATCGGCGATGTCGGGTCGGGGATCTACACGGCGGTTGCCGTCAATGCGGCGCTGCTCCATCGCTTTCGTACCGGCGAAGCGACCAAGGTCGACATCGGGATGTTCGATTGCCAATTGGCGCTACTCGAAGGCGTTGTCGTGCGTTACACAGCCGAAGGTGTCATTCCCGGTCCGGTTGGATCGCGCCACGCGACCATCACGCCCTTCCAGGCTTTCAAGACCAAGGACGGGAATATCATCATCGCGGCCGGCAATGACAGCCTCTTCGTGCGGCTCTGCAATGGGCTCGGCAAGCCGGGCATGGGCCTCGATCCCGAATACCTGACGAACGATCTGCGCCGGAAGAACCAGAAACGCTTGGAGGCGGAGATCGAAGCCATCCTCGCCGCCAAGACGACTGCCGAGTGGATCAAGATCATCGGCGATGCCGGCGTGCCTTGCGGCCCGATCAACAATATCGCGCAAGCGTTGCAACACCCTCAGGTTGAGGCGCGCAACATGCTGGTGACAGTGCCGGACGGCGAGGGCGGCACGCTCAAGGTCTCAGGCAATCCGCTGAAGATGTCGGCTTTCCCCGATCCGCCGACGCGCGACGCGGCGCCCGATCTCGACGCCAATCGCGCCGCGATCCTTAAAGAACTGGGCCTCGCCTGATTACCTGGGCGATTATTTAGCGGGCGAGAGCCGCGCTCGCGGAACTCATCCGCAGGGCGCGCGGACCGGGCAGCTCGATGCCGATCTCGAGCGTCGACATCCGCTCGCCTCGTTGCAGCCTGACCTCGACCTGATCGCTCGCCACTTCGACGTATTTACGAATGACATCGAGGATGTCTCTCTGCAGCAACGGCAGATACTCGGGCTGCGAGCGATCTTGCCGCTCGTGGGCGAGCAGAATCTGAAGGCGATCCTTCGCCGTCTGCGCCGTGCTCTGCGGTTTCGGCCGGATGAAATAATCGAACAGCTTCATGCCGTCCTCCAGAGCAGCCTCTGCAAAAGACCCCGGCGCTCGGGGCCGAGTACGCGCATTTCGGTCTGCTCGCCCATCAGCCGCGACACAGCATCGGCATAGGCCGTGCCCGCATTCGAGTTCTGGTTGAGCACGACGGGCGTGCCCACATTCGATGCGCTGAGGACCGTCGGGCTCTCGGGCACGATGCCGAGGAGCGGAATCGAGAGGATCTCGAGAACATCCTCGACCTTCATCATTTCGCCCTTGGCGACCCGCCCGGGATCGTAGCGCGTGAGCAAAAGATGGGGCTTGACCGATCCTTCGCCTTTTTCGGCGCGGCGCGTCTTGCTGCTGAGCAAACCGAGCACGCGATCGCTGTCGCGCACGGACGAGACTTCCGGGTTGGTGACGACGACCGCTTCATCCGCGAAATACATGGCGAGATGCGCGCCGCGCTCGATGCCTGCCGGGCTGTCGCAGAGGACGTAATCGAAGTCGTTGCGCAACTCGTTGATCACCTTCTCGACGCCCTCGCGGGTGAGGGCGTCTTTGTCGCGCGTCTGCGATGTCGGCAAGATGAAGAGATTGTCGAGCCGCCGATCCGTTATCAGCGCCTGTTTCAGCTTGGCGTCGCCCTGGATGACGTTGATGAAGTCGAACACCACGCGGCGCTCACATCCCATCACCATGTCGAGATTGCGCAAGCCGACATCGAAGTCGACGACGACGGTCTTTTTGCCGCGCATAGCCAGTCCTGCACCGAGCGCCGCGGTCGAGGTGGTCTTGCCGACCCCGCCCTTACCTGATGTGATCACAATGACTTTGGCCACGCCCCGATCTCTCCTTCCGTTGGATGCTATTTCAGGGACTCGACGCGCAGCGTGCCGTCGTCGAGGAACGCCTGGACGCGTTGCCGGCGCAGCGACGGATCGAACGCGTCGCTGAGCTTGTAGAGACCGGCGATGGCGAGCAGCTCCGCGTCGAGAGCCTCGCAGAAGATGCGTGCTGCGCTGTCCCCATGGACGCCGGCGAGCGCGCGCCCGCGCAGCGTGCCGTAAACATGGATGTTGCCGCGGGCGATGAGCTCGGCGCCCGGGCTGACGGAGGCGACGACGACGAGATCGCCGCGCTCGGCGAAAATCTGTTGTCCCGAGCGCACCGGCTCGGTGACGAGCAGCGCGGTTCCGTTCGCATAAGCGACCGGCGCCGGCCGGATGCGCGATTCCTTGGCGGCGCTCTCTTTGTGATTCTTGTTTTCATCGACCGGCTTGTCCGGCTTGGGCTTGTCCTCCTTCGGGGCCGCGTTCTGCTTGCGGGTCTCGGGCAGCACGTCGGTGCCGCTCGGCAGCGTGATGAGACCGGCGTGCAGCGCAGCCTTGTTCTGCTCGATCGTCCCGTTCTGGACCCCAATCAGCGTGATCTTGCGATTGCGCAGCTCGCGCGTGAGGCCGATGAAATCGAAGGAGGGGTCGATATCGTCCGCGCGGTCGAGATCGAGCACAAAAGGGGCGTTGGCGTAGAAATGGGGCGTCTGCGCCAGCATTGCATCGATGGCGTCGAAGAACGCGGGATCGGGCGCGTGCGCCATCTGCAACACGATCGCGGTGAAGAACCGTCCTCGGACCTGGAACGGTGCAACGCTCGAGCGCTGGGTGTGGTCGCTGACTTCGACTCGCGGCGAACTATTCATCACTCATGACGATGCGTATTTACAAGATTCTCTTTATCTGAGTTGTCATGGTGAGGCTACGCCATGCGATGTGGTTTTTTTGTGGCGAGATGAATCGTCCACAGGTTTTTTCGCGAAGGCTGATGTTTAGAGCGGAGTCGCATCCGCGACTCGGCCTTTAATCGCGAAACGAGTGTTTTCCGCGCGCGTTCACGCACCGGAAGTTGCGTGCGTGCCTAGATGCAAAGGAAGTCTTGCGTCGATTCTCGATTTTAGCCCGAGGGCATGACGCCGCGCAGGTCGCAAACTGGTTTTCGGGCGACTCAGGCGAAAAAACACGCGCAAACATGACGGCGCAGCGGAGCGCGCCGTCTAACGATGTCAATAATAGCGCGGTCAGTACCAGCCGTAAGGCCCGCCGAGCACCATGAAGATCAGCAACAGCAGAACGATCACGCCGACGAGGCCGAGTCCGCCGCCGCCATAATACTCGCGGCGGTAGCCGTAATAGCCGCCGCCGCCAAACAGTAGAATGAGGATAATCAGCAACAGAAGTAGCATGCCGGTCTCCGAGGTTGTCTTGGTCTTGACCAAAAACCCCGGCGCAGGCCAAAAGTTTCAATCCTGTAAGGTTGGCCTCATTTCATCGGCGCGCTCAAGCTGCTCGGCCTCGATTTGCATCGATGCCGCCAGCGTCTTGAGCTGCGACGCCACAGCCGGTGCAGCGCGCGCCGCTTGCAACTCGACGTTGCGCGCTTTGCGGCGCAAATATTCGATGGTACGGCGGTGACTGGGCGGCGCCGCCGTTGTCTGAAGATAATCCATGATGACCCGAAGGCAGGATGACACCTTAGCTAAAGGTGCCAACGACCTGGCGCAGCCGCCAGTGAGGGCCGCTACTTACGGGGTTCTACGGATGCCGCCTCAGGCTCTGAAGCCGTGGGCTTGGTCGTCCCACCTGTGCTCAAGCGCCACCGCTTCCGCTTCGATCGTCGCGGCGAGGCTCGTGAGCTGCGTTGCCAGACCGGTGGTGGCGCGCGCTGCTTCGAGGCGCATGTTACGCGCCTGCCGCTTCAAGCGGCTGATCGTGTAGCTACGGTCGAATGACGATAATGTGCTGACGTCGATCATGGCCATGGCGGCCTCCTGAGATTGCAGGATCGCCCCTAACAATCACTGGCAGCGCCGCCCAGTTTCCGGATCGAGAAGGAGATTCCGCGGCTTTTCGCGACAGGCGCGAAGATTTCGCGGCTGTTTCGCCGCGAAGCGGAAACTTCATGGCTTTATGGAGGCGCGGCCGTTAGTGGAGGAATGGCTCGACGATCTCATTCTCGCGACAGGTGGCGCGGCGCATGTCGCGCGGAAAGGCGAGATCGTCGAACGGCGTTGCGCGATGCATCGTGCAGCGATTGTCCCAGATGACGACATCGCCGCGCGTCCATTTGTGGCGATAGACGAATTGCCGCTGGGTTGCGAAATCGATCAGCTCTTTCAGCAGCGCGCGGCCTTCATCGAGCGGCATGCCGATGACGTGTGAGGCATGCGAAGCAAGGTAGAGAGTTTTGCGCCGAGAGGTCGGATGGATCTGCGCGATCTTGTGCTCGGCCGGCGGGCGCGATTCCAGCTCTTCGGCGGTTGGCTCAGGAAAGCCCGAGACCTGGCGCGAATACCAGATCGAATGCGACGCGATGAGACCCTCGATCTTCGCCTGCATCGCGATTGGCAGCGCGTCATAGGCGGCGCGCTCATCGGCGAATTCGGTGTCGCCGTCGCCATTCACCGGAATCACATGGCTGTTGAGCAACGAATAGGTCGCGCGGTTCGGGTGGAACGACATATCCGTGTGCCAGAGGCGATTGGCATGGTTGAAGGCGCGGTCGCGGCTGTCGGCGGGGCGAATATTGCCGTCGGCTTCGAGATTGCCGACATCGACGAGCTCGGGCCATTCGCCCAGCCGCTCGCGCCGCCCGGTGACGGTCAGCACGCGGCCGCGCTGCATCGGGCCCAGATGGCGTGCGAAAGCGATATGCTGGTCGTTGCTGAGCGGCGTCGCATTGGGATAGACGCAGACGGCGTAGCGATCCATCAGCGCGCACGCTTCTGCGGTTTCGGCGGGCGTCAGTGGCCGCGTCATGTCGAGGCCCGTGACGCGGGCGGCAAAGACGGGATGCAGCGGCTCGGCTTTGAGGGGCATCGCGCCCTCCTTCTGGCGAGGGAGGATAGCGCCGCGCGCCCGGCTGCGTATAGTGGCGCCGTATGCGTGTTCTCGCCCGAATTCTCCTCGCACTTTTGTTTCTGGCTGCGATCGTCATCGCCGGCGGCTATCTGTGGCTGCGCTCGTCCTTGCCGCAGACCGACGGCACGATCGCCGTGCGCGGTGTGAATGCCGCGGTCACGATCACGCGCGACGCGCATGGGATCCCGACGATCAAAGCGGCGAGCGATGCCGATGCCGCCTTCGGTCTCGGCTATGTCGAGGCGCAGGACCGGCTGTTCCAAATGGATCTGATGCGACATTACGGCGCGGGCCGGCTCAGCGAGTGGTTCGGCGCCGCGGCGCTCGATCCCGATAAATCGATGCGCACCCTCGGGCTTTATCGCGCGGCGGAAGCACAATATCCGCTGCTCTCTCCCGAGCTGCGCGCGGTCTTCGATGCGTATGCCGCCGGCGTCAACGCCTATCTCGCGAGCCGGCGCGGCGCGCTGCCGCCTGAGTATCAAGTGCTGCGGGTCGCGGCGGAGCCGTGGAAGCCAGTCGACTCCTTGGTGTGGGGCAAGCTCATGGATTTGCAGCTCACCGCCAACTATCGCCAGGAACTATCGCGCGCGCGGCTCGCGCAGCGTTTGAACGCCGAAGATCTCGCGGTGTTGTACCCGGACTACGATCCGCAGGCGCCGATGACCTTGGGCGCGCTCGATCTCGACAAGATCCTGCCCGGCTTGCCGCCGGTCCTGCCGGCGTCGAATGAATGGGTCGTTGATGGCAAGCGTTCGGAATCGGGCAAGCCGATCCTGGCCAATGACCCGCATCTCGGGTTCGCGACGCCCGGCGTCTGGTATCTCGCGCGCATCGAAACGCCGCAAGAGACAATCGCCGGCGTCACATCGCCGGGCGAGCCGATGATCGTGATCGGCCATAACACGCATATCGCCTGGGGCTTCACCACGACGGGCGGCGATGTCGAAGATGTCTTCATCGAGAAACTCGATCCTGCCGATGGGACGCATTATCTGACGCCCGACGGGTCGCAGGCCTTCACGAAGCGCGACGAAAAGATCCTTGTTAAAGACGGCGCGCCGGTGACGCTGACCGTGCGCTCGACGCGGCACGGGCCGGTAATTGCAGATCCGGGTGGCGGCCAGGTTCTGGCGCTCGAGGCGACCTGGCTACAAGGGGAGGATCGCACCCCACAAGCGCTTTGGGATGCGAGCCACGCCCATGATTGGGACGGGTTCCGCGCCGCGTTCAAGAACGCGGTCGCGCCCGAGCAGAATGTCGCCTATGCCGATGTCGACGGCCATATCGGCTTCATCGCGCCGGCGACGGTGCCGATCCGCGCGCAAGGCGACGGCACGGCGCCGGTGCCGGGCTGGACCGGCGAGAATGAATGGACCGGCACGGTGCCGTTCGACGAATTGCCGCAAGGTTTCGACCCGCCGAGCGGACGCTTCGTCGCCGCCAACAACAAGATCGTGCCGGATTCCTACCGCTACATGATCACCAGGCACTGGGAGCTGCCCTATCGCGCGCAGCGCATTACCGAGCTCCTCGACAGGACGCCGATGCAATCGCCCGACACGGCCGCCGCGATGCAAGCCGATATCGCTTCGACCGCCGCGCGACAATTGCTGCCGCTGATGTTCCAAGGCACGCCGCAATCGGCGGCCGGGCAGGAGGCAGTCCACCGGCTGCGTGCCTGGAATCAGCGCATGAGCCGCGAGCGGGCCGAGCCGCTGCTTTTCATCGCCTGGCTGCGCGAGTTCAACCGCCAGATCCTTGCCGACAAGCTTGGCCCGCTTTTCGATAGCTATTGGGGGCTCCATCCCGATGTGATCCAGAACATCCTCACCAACCATCCGGATTGGTGCGACAACCGCGAAACCCAGGCGGTCGAGACCTGTCCGCAGCAGCTCGGGGAAGCGCTCGATCGCGCGATCGATGGGCTCACGCGGCGCTATGGCGGCGATATGTCGACCTGGCGCTGGAGCACGGTCCATCCGGCGAGCTTCCCGCATGCGATCTGGTCGCGGCTGCCGGTGATCGCCGGCTGGCTCGCCGTCGCCATTCCCGACGATGGCAGCTTTGATACGATCGACAACGCGACCATGTTCGCCGGGAGCGAGGCGCAGCCCTTCACGGCGGTTCACGGCACATCGATGCGCATGATCGTCGATATGGCCGATCCAGCGGCGGCGCAGTTCATGATCGCCCCCGGCCAGTCGGGCAACCTTCTGTCGTCGCAGTACAGCGATCTGCTCCCGGTCTGGCGCGATGTCGGCTATGTGCGTTTCAGCGACGATACCAGCGGCGGCGTGCTCACCCTCGCACCGCGTTAACCGCGCATTATTCATGATGGCATTGCCGCCCCGAGATTGCCGCGGGTGGCGCCCGAAATTCGACACTTTTCGGGACGAATTCTCAACAGCGATTAGGATTCGCGTGAGGTCGGGCAGGCAGCCGGGCGGGAACCAGCACTTTAACAGGTCGCGCAGTATGTTTCGAAAGGTCGGTCATCCCGCCTGGCGCTTTGGGCGCATCATCGCTTTCGTGGTGAATGAGAAGTTCACCACGATCGGCGCTCGTTTCTGCCACGATTGTTCCTTATTCCATCAACATTATCTTAAGGGGGCGGCCTATAAAGTTCGTGCCAAGTTTTACTTGGCGAGGAACCTATGCAATCCGCGTATCTCGACCTAATCGCTTTGGTGGAGCGCC
>DATNGE010000259.1:0-6275 GCA_035606035.1 Allostellaceae bacterium | reverse complement strand
CTGCGGTCGAGGTCGATGCGGTACTCGAGGTGCGCTAGATGGCGGATGGCGGCGAGCGGCTGACCGTCCGGGTCGTCGACGATCTCTCCACTGTTCCGGCCGCCGCCTGGGATGCATGCGCCGGCGCCGACAATCCTTTCGTCTGCCACGCCTTCCTCCAGGCGCTCGAAGAGTCGGGCTCGGCAACGCGCGAGACCGGCTGGCTGCCGCAGCACGTGATCATCGAGGACGACAGCAAGCGCATTCTCGGCGCCGTGCCGATGTATCTCAAAAGCCATTCCTATGGCGAATACATCTTCGACCACGGCTGGGCCTCTGGCTATGAGCGCGCCGGCGGCCGTTACTACCCGAAGCTGCTCGCCGCCGTCCCCTTCACCCCGGCGAGCGGGCCGCGGCTCTTGCTGCATCCCGCGGCCGACCCCGAGATCAGGGACACGCTGATCGCAGCGGCGGTCGAGATCGCCAAGGCGCGCAAGGTCTCCTCGCTGCATGTCAATTTCGCGCCCGAAGCCGAATGGCAGCAACTCGGCGAAGCCGGCTTCGTGCAGCGCGTCGGCCGGCAATTCCATTGGGAGAATGACGGCTACAAGAGCTTCGACGATTTCCTCGAGGCGCTCAACTCACGCAAGCGCAAAACGATCAGACGCGAGCGCCGCGATGCGCTCGCCGGCGGAATCGAGATCGAGACCCTCACCGGCGCGGCCTTGAAGCCCGCGCATTGGGATGTGTTCTTTCGCTTCTATATGTCGACCTCCGACCGGAAATGGGGCTCGGCCTATTTGACGCGCGAGTTCTTCACGCTTTTGCACCAGCGCATGGCAGATAGGGTCGTACTGATCATGGCGCGCAAAGGTGAGCGCTGGATCGGCGGCGCGCTCAACCTGCTCGGCAGCGACACGCTCTTCGGGCGTAATTGGGGTTGCAACGGCGATTATCCCTTCTTGCATTTCGAGGTGTGTTATTACCGCGCTCTCGATTTCGCGATCGAGCGCGGGCTCAAGCGCGTCGAGGCCGGCGCGCAGGGCCAGCACAAGATCCAGCGCGGCTATCTGCCTTCGCCGATCTATAGCGCACATTGGATTCGGGATCCGGGCTTTGCGCGCGCGGTCGCCGAGTTCTGCGCCCGCGAGCGCCGCGCGATCGAAAGCGAAATGGAAGAGCTCGAAGAAGGCCTCTCGCCGTTCAAGCGCGAAGCCGATTAGTTTCAGGCCAAACCGGCCTTTTTACTATCTTTCCGTGTTGCAATAGCGCGAACGGCTCGCGGCAGGAGAGCCTGCGCGTGCAACAATCACGAATTTGCGAACTACCAACCTTTACGCGCACGTATGCGGTGCGCGATGCGATATTGCTGAATAGAATGGCCTGATATAGAATTTGAATGACCCCGACGAATGAAACTTTGGTCATGAGCTTGAACACGGAAGAAGACCTCGAAGCCGCTGAAACGACCGACGTCGGTCAGGAACCGCTCGCGCCTTACCTCGCGTTGGATCGCCTGCTGCGCTACGCCCGGAGCGAAGCGCTCAGTCAGCACCGTGAAAAGACCGCCAGCCTGATCGAGGCGGCGATCTTTTCGCTGTCGGACACGACCGGCTTCTCGCGGCACTGATCGTCTCCCGCAGGAAAGAGGCGCGGCGCCGATGGCGCTGCGGCTACGCCGCCCGCTAGAATGATGCTCGCGAGTGTGGTAAGCCGCGCATCAGGGAGGAGACTGAGAAATCATGCGATCGCTGCTGCGATTCATTCTCTTGCTGGCGGCTTCGCTCGTGGCCGCCGGTACCGCAGGCGCGGAAGAGCGCGTGCTGATGTTTGCCACCACCAACGCGCCGTCGACCCGCCTCAACATCCAATTCCTCCATCCCTGGGCTGAGGCGATCAACCGCGACGGTAAAGGCATTATCCAATTCGATGTGCGCGACGGTACCGCCATCGCGAGCGTTGCAAATTACTACGATCGCGTGACGACCGGCGTAGTGCAGGTGTCTTGGGGCTTGCTCAGTACGGTCGCAGGCAAGTTCCCGCGCTCGGACGTGGCGACCCTACCTTTCACGGCGAAAAGCGCCGCTGACGGCTCGCAAGCGCTCTGGCGGCTCTACAAAGCCGGCGTGCTGGCCAATGAATTCGCCGACCTCCATCCATTGATGATCATCGCCCTGACGCCGTCCGGCATCCATATGTCGCATCCGCTGAAATCGCTCGACAATCTCGGCGGCGCCAAGCTGGTCGTGGCGTCGAAGGTCAATGCCGAGGCGATCACACTGCTTGGCGGCGCGCCGCTCTCGATCCCGTTGAGCGATATGTATGAGGCGATCCAGCGCGGCACCGCCGACGGGGCCACGGTCGCGTGGACTTCCTTCGATCCGTTCAAGCTCGCCGAAGTGACGAGCTATCACGTCGACACGCGGCTCGGCACTTCGACCGCGATGGTGTTCATGACCAAGGCGGTCTGGGATTCGCTCTCGCCCGAAGCGCAGAAGGTTCTCGACAAGCATTCGGGCGAGGCCGAGAGCCGCGCTTACGGCGCGTGGTGGGACGGCGAGCGCAAGACCGGCAAGGAAACCACCATCGCGCGCGGCGACAAGCGCACCATCGTCGAGCTGACGCCGGAGCAGACCGCGGCCTGGCAGAAGAAGCTCGAGCCGCTCAACGACAATTGGGTCAAGGCCACGCCCGACGGCGCCAAAGTGCTCGCGGCTTTCAAGGCCGAGCTCGCCAAGATCGAGGCCGGGCATTGAACAATATGGAAGCGGCTGAGCAGGCGCGCGGCTTCGCGCGCCAGGTCGCCGACTTTTGGCAGGAGCGGCTCGGCGAGCGGCTGCTTGGGTTTTATCTCATCGGCAGCCTCGCCCATGGCGGCTTCAGCGCGCGCTACAGCGATATCGATGTCGGATTGGTCTCGACCGACGGCGTGACACCGATCGAGATCGAGGCGATGCGCGAACATGCGCGGAAAGTCGCCCCCGATCTGGCGCCGAAGCTGTCACTGTTCTGGTCCGATCGCGGCTTCACCATCGGCCGCTTTCCGCCCCTCGACCGGCTCGATTATCTCGATCACCCGCGGCCGTTGGTCGAGCACCGGCATGTCGCGCCGCCGCGGCCAAGCCTTGCTGATGTGCGCGCTTATCTACGCGGGCAGCCGCTGGCTTCCTGGCGCGAACAGGTCGCGCGCATTCTGGCGCTGACGGCACTCGACGATACGATGCGCAAACGCTACCTCCGCGCCCTGCTCTATACCGCGCGCTTCCTCTTTAGCTGGCACACCTGCCGGATGGCATCGAATGACGACGCGGTCGCGTTCCTGCATGCTGAGCCCCAGCCCGGCATCGATCTCGATCTCATTGACCGCGCACTCGCCTGCCGCATGGCCAATCGTCCCTCGGACGAGCTATTCGAGGAACGCGGCAAGCTTGCCGGCCTGCTCGCCATCTGCGGTAAGATCGCCGAAGCCTGAAGGAGAGAGCCATGCCCCTGCCCGCCGGCCCGGATATCAAGAATTCGGCGCTCATTATCGTCGATATGCAGAACGATTTCGTCCATCCCGAGGGCGGCTTCGCGCATCGCGCGCGCGAGAATCCCGAGGCCAAGATCGACATGCCGTTCCTCATGGGGACGGTCGGGCCGGCAGCCAAGCTTGCCGCCGCCTTCCGCAAGGCTGGGCGGCCCGTCGTCTATATCGCCCATGTGCTGAAGCCCGATTATTCCGACGCGCAATTCCCCTATTGGCGCGCAACCCGCGGCTCGCTCTCGAGCAACCGCACCTTCATCACCGAGGGCACCTGGGGCGCGCAGATCATCGACGAGCTGAAGCCGAAGGAAGGCGAGCATCTCGTCGTCAAGAAAGGCTTCGGCGGCTTCTCGAACACGCCGCTCGACACGATCCTGCGCAATCTCGGCGTGACGACGTGCGTCGTTTGCGGCGTCACCACCTGCGTTTGCGTCTCGACTACGGTCCGCGGCGGCGTCGAGCACAATTACCGCATGATCCTCGCGCGTGACGCGGTCGCCGAAGTGCATCGCGACACGCATGAGGCCGAGCTCAAGACGATGCAGCGCGTTTTCGCCGAGGTGAAGACGGTCGACGAAATCGCGGCGATGCTGACGCCCGCCTAAAAAAGCCTCTCGCTAAGCCCCATCCATCACCGGCAGCAGCAGGCGCGAGGGGTAGCGCGCGTCATGGTGAATGGTGTCGCGGCCGACCTTGTCGGGCGTGTAGAAATGCGAGAAGACCCCTTCGGTCACGCTCGAATCGCTGTTTGCCAGCTCCAGCCGGACGCGGCTCCCGGCCTTGAAGCGATAGGCCGTCGGCATCACCGCGATGGTGAATTCGTAGATTCGATTCGCGGTCAGCGGCTGCGGCTTGGTGTGGCTGTAATGGGGCGCATGCGGCCGCGACAGCTTCTTGTCGATGGCGCGCATCGAGGCCCGCAGCCAGCCCTTGGTGACAATGCGCGAACGCGGCTGACTATCCCGCTGGCGCTCGGATTCGTCCTGCGCGAACTGCTCGGAGAGCTTCACGAAGAAATCGGTATCGGTCTGGCTCGATGCTGCATGGAGGATGAGCTCGATCGGCCCGGCGATCTCGAGATCGCGCTCGAGCGGCGGCGTGGTGAACGTCAGCACGCAGCGGACCGGGTCGGGCCGTCCATCCTTGGCGAAGCCGACCACGCCGATACGCCAGTCCGCATTGGGATAATCGAAGAGCGTCGCGCTGCCTTGTGTCTCGGGCTGGCCGGTCGATAGCGCGCCATCGTTGAGCGAGGCGACGCTGCCGCTCGGGCCGGCGCCGAGATAATACGGCACGGTACGCGCGTTCTGCGGCGGCCAAGTCGGCGCACTGTCGAAGCGCTCGGCGCCGGTCACGAAATACCGCACCTCCGGCTCGTCGAGGTAGGAGGTTCGGTTTCCCTTGAGATAGTAGTCGTAAAACGGCAGCAGATATTTCTCGTGGAAAGCGACGCTCGAATAATTGGCGACCGCGGCGTAGAGATCGGACGAGCCGAAGACGAGCAGCTTCTTGGGCCCTCCGGCGCGCTGGTAGCCGACGATGTTGCCATTGAGATGAAGATCGACCTTGCTCCAGACGCCGATCGAGAAGACCGGCGCCTTGATCTTGGCGAGCTTCTCGGCCGCGGCACGCTCGTGCCAGAACGCGTCATAGGTTGGGTGGCGCTTCACCTGCGCGGGATAATCGTATTCGACGAAGCGCGGCTTGCCCGCATTGGGATAGCGGTTGAGCGTCCGCACCTGATCCCACCAGCTCGTCGGATAATTGCCCGGGATGCCGCCGGTGTAAGCGGAATCGCGATAAGTATCGATATGCCCGTCATAGGGCGCGATGCAGCCGAGATGCGGCGGGTTCTGCGTCGCCATGAACCATTGCGAGCGCGCGAAATAGCTCTGACCGATGCCACCGATCTTGCCGTTCGACCAGCGTTGCGCCGCGAGCCATTCGACGACCTCGTAGAGGTCGCGCTGCTCGCGCTTGCATTGATAGCGATACTCGCCGCCCGAGCGGCCGGTGCCGCGCACATCCATATGCACATAGGCATAGCCCTGTTCGAGGTACCAGCCGATCGGGCCGGTCTCGCGCCACAGGAACATCGGTATGGCCGGCACCATATCGTTGTCGAAACGATAGGGTGAGGCCGCAAGCAGCGTCGGAAAGCGCTCCTTGCCCAGCGGCAGAAAGAGAGCGGCGGCGATTTTCACGCCGTCGCTCATCGGAATCGAGAGGAGCCGCGTGGGTGCGATCGGCTCCTCGCCGGGTAACGCCATGCCTTACGAACCTCCGTTCACGCGCTTGGCCGCTTCCTCGACCGGGCCGAGGTCGACATATTTGGGCGACACTTTCAGCGTCTGCTTGATGAGCTGGTATTTCAACTCGACATCGAGCGCATGCTGCGTCGCCTCCACATCGGGCTTGCCATCGGGCGAGCGATAGGAGTCCTCGTTGGTGAAGACGTAAGCCAAGGTCTCCGGCTTCGCCTTGGTGACCGCGGCGCAGATCGCCACCGCTTCCTCGTGATGCGCGGGGTCAAGGAGCCAGCGCATCGCTCGGATGTGATCGGCCAGGAAATCGACGACCGCCGCGCGATGCGCCGCGAGCACGTCGGCCCGCATTGCCCAGAGCACGGCTTGGATCCGCCCTTCGCCGTCCGCCGCGGTGAAGAGCGGGCGATACTTGCCGTCCTTCGTCATCATGTAGCGGAACTGCGGCACGAGATTGATGAGATCGACTTTTTTCTCGTCGAGCATCGCCGGCATGGTGTTGAAAT
>DATNGE010000258.1:0-13968 GCA_035606035.1 Allostellaceae bacterium | reverse complement strand
TGCTGGGCGCCAATGGTGCCGGCAAGACAACCTTGCTGCGCGCGATCTGTAACCTGATGGTGCGCGTGACCGGCGAGATCCGCTTCGCCGGCACGCGCATCAACGGCAAGGCGACCGAGACTGTCGCGCGGCTCGGTATTGCGCATGTGCCGGATGGCCGCGGCACCTTTTCGCATCTGACAGTCGAGGAGAATTTGCGCCTCGGCGCTTATACGCGGCGCGATCGCGCGGGTGTGGCGCAGGATTTCGCGCGCATCTATGGCTATTTCCCGCGACTGCAGGAGCGGCATAAGCAGCAGGCCGGTACGCTTTCGGGCGGCGAGCAGCAAATGCTGGCCATCGGCCGCGCGCTGATGATGCGGCCGAAACTGCTGTTGCTCGACGAACCGTCCTTCGGCCTCGCGCCGCTGATCGTGCGCGAGATTTTCCATAACCTGAAGACCATCAACGAGAGCGAAGGCATGAGCATGCTCCTCGTCGAGCAAAACGCGAATCTCGCGCTCGATTTGGCCGACCAGGCCTATCTGCTCGAAACCGGCGCCATCGTGATGAGCGGCGAGGCGTCGACGATCGCCGGCAACGAGACGGTACGGCGCGTCTATCTGGGTTATTGAGCCGGAAGCCACGTCGCCCAATTGATTCCCCCAGGCCCATGGGCAAAGATGGCGTCGTCTAAAGATAATGGGAGACGCTTTTCATGGATTTGCAGCTCGCGGGCCGTACCGCGCTGATCACCGGCGCGTCGAAGGGGATCGGCCTCGGCGTGGCGCAAGCTTTTGCGGCCGAGGGCGTCAACCTCATCCTCACCGCGCGCTCCAAGGACCAACTCGAGGCAAACGCCGCCGACCTGAAGGCGCAATATAAGGTCAAGGTCGACATCATGCCGCTCGACCTGTCGGACCAGGCGTCGCGCGACAAGCTCGTCGCCGCGCATCCGAATGTCGACATCCTCATTAACAATGCCGGCGCGATCCCCGGCGGCACGATCTTCGAGGTCGACGACAAATCCTGGCGCGCCGGCTGGGATCTCAAAGTCTTCGGCTATGTCAATCTGACGCGCGCCTATTTCAAGAACATGGCCGAGCGCAAGAGCGGCGTCATCATCTGCATCTGCGGCCTCGGCGGCGAGAAGCTGGAGTTCGGCTATATCGCCGGCGCGGCGGGCAATGCGTCGCTAATGGCGTTCGCGCGCGCCATGGGCGGGCGCAGCCCCGATTACGGCGTGCGTGTGCTCGCGGTCAATCCGGGACCGGTGATGACCGACCGCATCGAATTTCTCGGCCGGACCCGCGCCAAACGCGAGCTCGGCGACGAGAACCGCTACATGGAGGCCTTCAAACACATGCCTTACGGCCGGCCGGCGACGGTCGAGGAGGTGGCGCCGATGGTCGTGTTCCTTGCCTCTCCGCTCTCGAACTACATCAGCGGCACCGTTGTCACCATTGATGCCGGTATCGCCAATCGCAGCGCGAACGCCTGAGGCCCGCCATGCCGCAAGCCAAAGCCGCCGATGGCACCAGCCTTTACTATGAGAGCCACGGCAGCGGCCCAGCGATCATCTTCGTGCATGAGCTCGCCGGCACCTGCCATTCCTTCGACCTGCAGGTTGCGGCGCTGAAAGAGCGTTATCGCTGCATCACCTACAACGCGCGCGGCTATCCGCCGTCGGACGTGCCGAGCGCGATCGACTCCTATTCGCAGGATATCGCCGCCGCGGATATCGGCGCGGTGCTCGATGCCGCCGGCGAGAAGGACGCGCATGTCATGGGCGTCTCGATGGGCTCCGCCGCGGCGCTGCAATTCACAATCTCGCATCCCAATCGCGTGCGCTCGGCGATCCTGTGTAGCATCGGCAGCGGCTCCGACGTCAAGCCCGACGAATACGTCGCCAACATGGAAGCGATGGCGGCGCGGGTCGAAAAGAACGGCATGGATCAGATCCGCCAGAATTTCACCGCCTCGCCGGCCCGGCAGAAGCTGAAAGAGAAGAGCCCGGCCGAGTATCAGAAATTTCTTGCCGATCTCGAGCGTTTCTCGGTGCAAGGCCTCGCTAATACGATGCGCGGCGTGCAGAAGCGCCGGCCGCCGCTCTATGCGCATAAAGAGAAGATCGCCGCGTTGCGCGTCCCCGCGCTCGTCGTGCTCGGCGGCATCGACGAGGGCTGCAGCAAGCCAAGCCGTTTCCTCGCCGAGACCTTGCCCGGCGCGCGGCTCGAAATACTGCCGAACACCGGCCATGGCGTGAACATTGAAGAGCCCGATCGCGTCAATCGCTTGGTCGCGGAATTCGTCGGCGCGGTCGAGGCGAAGAGAAAATGATATTCTGCGCCGTTATCCAATGTCGTCATTGCGAGGGCGAAGCCCGAAGCAATCCAGAGCAGCGTGTGCGTCCCTGGATTGCTTCGCTTCGCTCGCAATGACGGGAAAAGCCTAGGAGTCCACGGAATGCCGTTTCGTCCTGCATCGTCCGCGCTGAGTGATCTTGTGGTGCTCGATCTGACGCGCGTGCGCTCGGGTCCGACCTGCGTGCGCCAATTCGCCGATTGGGGCGCGAATGTCATCAAGATCGATGCGCGTGAGGAAGGCGGCAACGACGGCGCCGGACCGTCGGATTTCACTGCGCGCCACGATCCCGATTTCCAGAACCTGCACCGCAACAAGCGCGCGATGGCGCTCGATCTCAAGAATCCCGACGGCATCGCGATCTTCAAGAAGATGGTCGCCAAGGCCGATATCGTCGTCGAGAATTATCGCCCCGATGTGAAGAACCGCCTCGGCATCGACTATGAATCGCTGAAAGCCATCAACAAGCGTATCATCCTCGCTTCGATCTCCGGTTTCGGCCAGGAAGGGCCGTACAAGGATCGCCCCGGCGTCGATCAGATCGCGCAGGGCATGTCGGGCTTGATGTCGATCACCGGCGAGGAAGGCCGCGGCCCGATGCGCGTCGGCATCGCAGTCGGCGACGTCGCCGGCGGTATGTGCGCCGCCGTCGGTATCCTGATCGCGCTGCATGAACGCGAGCGCTCGGGTGAGGGGCAATGGGTGCAGACCTCGCTCCTCGAAGCGCTGCTGTTCTTCCTCGATTTCCAGGGCGCGCGCTATCTGATGAAAGGCGAAGTCGCAAAACAGGCGGGGAATAACCACCCGACCGGCGTTCCGACTGGCACGTTCAAGACGCGCGACGGGTACGTCAACATCGCGCCGACGCCGCCGATGTGGAAGCGCTTCTGCAAGGCAATTGGCAAGCCGGACTGGGGCGACAATCCCGATTGGGCCCATCCGCGCGAGCGCCGCAAACATCGCGAGACGCTCAACGGTCTGATCAATGAGATCACCTCGAAGGAGGACACGGCAACGATCGTCGCGAAGATGAATGCCGGCGGCATTCCGTGCGGCCCGGTCTACGACATCGGTCAGGCCTTCAACGATCCGCAGGTGAAGCATCTCGGCATTGCGAAGAAAGTGCCGTCGCGCGCCTTGGGCGACATCACGCTGATCGGCCAGCCGGTCAATCTGAGCCGCACCAAGACGACGATGGTGACAGGCGCGCCGGATTATGGCGAGCAGGCCGACGAGATCCTTGCCGAATTCGGTTACAGCAGCAAAGACATCGATTCGTTCCGCAAGAGCGGTGCGATCTAAGGAGTCGGTTCTATGGATTTCGGCTTCACCGAAGAACAAGCGATGCTGCGCGACAGCGTCAGGAAGCTGATGGATAAGCACGCGCCGCCGGAATATATCCGCCGCCTCGAGCGCGAGCAGGCATATCCGTATGAACTCTACGACGAATGGATCAAAGCCGGGCTTCTCTCGATGCCGTTCCCGGAGAAATACGGCGGGCTTGGCGGCAATGCGATCGATCTCGCGATCATCGGCGAAGAGATCGCCTATCGCAGCACCGATCTCTCGATGGCGCTGGGCGGCAGCATGTTCTGCGGCCTTAACCTCGTGCGCAAGGCAACCGAGGAGCAGAAGCAATATTGGCTACCGAAGCTCCTCTCGGGCGAAATCCGCATGTCGATTTCGATGTCCGAACCCGATGCCGGCTCCGACATCGGCGCGATGCGCACGACGGCGGTGCTCGACGGCAATGAGTGGGTGATCAACGGCCAGAAGCTTTGGGCGACTGGCGCCGCGGCGAAGAACAACGTCATCAATATGTACGTGAAGACCGATCCCAAGGCGCATTACCGCCAGGGCATGTCGCTCTTCCTCATCGACAAGGACACGCCCGGCATCGAGATGAAGAAGCTCGACATGCTCGGCCGCCGCTGCACCGGCACCTATGAGATCTTTTTGAAAGACGTGCGCATCCCGGCCGACCGGCTGGTCGGCGGCGATGCCGGCCTCAATAAGGGCTTCGATTTCGTGCTCTCCGGCCTGCAGGTCGAGCGCGTCGTCTCAGCGGCAGGGTCTTGCGGCGGCGCGCGCGCCGTCGTCGACCTCGCCTCGTCCTATGCGAAGGAGCGCAAGCAATTCGGCAAGCCGATCGGCACCTTCCAGGCGATCGCGCATATGCTCGCCGATATGGAGACGAAGGTCGAGGCGGCGCGCTCGCTGATGTGGCGGGCGGCGTGGATGGTCGCCGCGGGGCAGAACGCCCTCAAAGAGATCACCATGGCGAAGCTCTTCTGCGGCGAGACTTATGCCGAGGTCGCGAATATGGGGATGCAGGTCTTGGGCGGCTACGGCTACAACAAGGAATTCGACATGGAGCGGCATTATCGCGACGCGCGCGTCGCAACCGTCGCCGCCGGCTCGTCGCAGATCCAGCGCAATCTCATCGCCAATCTGATGGGACACAAGGTGCAATAGGGCGCTGCCAGAGAAGCAGCGAAGGACATCGGATGGATTGCCGCTTCACGGAAGAGCAGGTGCTGCTGCGCGATACTGTGCAGAAACTCATGGCGAAGCACTGTCCCCCGGCAGTGATGCGTCAGATCGATCATGAGAAGCGATACCCCTATGAGCTTTATGAGGCCTGGGTCGAGGCGGGACTGATCGCGATGCTTTTCGCCGAGGTCTATGGCGGGCTCGGCGGCGGCACGGTCGATAGCTGCATCATCATG
Source organism: Allostellaceae bacterium (assembly GCA_035606035.1). Classification (GTDB taxonomy): domain Bacteria; phylum Pseudomonadota; class Alphaproteobacteria; order ATCC43930; family CGMCC-115725; genus CAIKMD01. Next base: position 8,896 of record DATNGE010000258.1, on the reverse strand, counting down.
GAAGAGATCGCGCGGGTGAGCGCCGATCTCTCGATGATGATCGGCGGCAGCACCTTTTGCGGCCTCAACATCCAGCGCAAAGCTTCGGAAGAGCAGAAGCGGCAGTGGCTGCCGAAGCTTTTGAAAGGGGAGATCAAGATGTCGATCTCGATGTCGGAGCCGGATGCCGGCTCCGATGTCGGCGCAATGCGCACAACGGCGGTGCGCGACGGCGACACTTACGTGATCAACGGCCAGAAGCTCTGGGCGACCGGCGCCGGCGCCAAGAACAACGTCATCAACATGTATGTACGCACCGACCCCAAGGCGCATTACCGCCAGGGTCTGTCACTCTTACTCATCGACAACGACACGCCGGGGCTCGAGCTCCGGAAGCTCGACATGCTCGGCCGCTATTGCACGGGTACTTACGAGATCTTTCTCAAAAACGTGCGCGTGCCGGCCGATCGCCTGATCGGCGGCGAGAATAAGGGGTGGGACTGCATTCTTTCCGGGCTACAGGCCGAGCGCGTCGTCGCGGCGGCGGCAGATTGCGGCTCGGCGCTGGGCTGCGTCGAGATGGCGCTCGCCTATGCCAAGGAACGCAAGCAATTCGGCCGCCCGATCGGCACTTTCCAGGCGATCGCGCACATGCTCGCCGACATGATGACCGAGGTGGAGGCGGCGCGGGCGCTGATCTATCGCTGTGCATCGATGCTCGATCAGGGGCAGGACGCGCTGCGCGACATCACCATGGCCAAGCTCAAAGCCTCCGAGGTCTATGCCGAGGTCGCGAACAAAGGCATGCAAATCTTCGGCGGCTACGGCTACAACAAGGAATTCGATATGGAACGCCACTACCGCGATTCGCGCGTCGCGACGGTGGCGGCCGGCAGCTCGCAGATGCAGCGCAACCTCATCGCCAATCTGCTCGGGCTGAAGGCGCAGTAGACAAGGAAAGGCACAAATGGCGGAGCAGCTCGGCGGCAATACGGTGTTGGTGGAGTTCGATCAGGGCATCGCCTGGGTCACGCTCAACCGGCCGGAAAAGCGCAACGCGATGAACCCGGCGCTCAACAAAGAAATGACTGAGGTGCTCGAGGCGCTTGAGATCGACGAGCGCTGCGGCGTGCTCGTGCTGACGGGCGCGGGCGATGCTTTCACCGCGGGCATGGATTTGAAGGAATTCTTCCGCGAATCCGATGTGAAGTCGCCGGAGGAATGGGGCCAGATCGCGCGCCAGGCGCAGCTCTGGCAGATGCAGCGGCTCAAATGGTTTCCGAAGCCGACGATCGCCATGGTGAATGGTTGGTGCTTCGGCGGCGGCTTCAATCCGATGATCTCCTGCGACATCGCCATTGCCGCCGAGGAAGCGACTTTCGGACTGTCGGAGGTGAATTGGGGCATCATCCCGGCGGGCAATGTGCTGCGCTCGATTGCCTCGAAGCTGCGCGACACCGACGGACTCTATTACGCCCTGACCGGCGACACTTTCGACGGCAAGGAAGCGGCGGCGATGGGCCTCGTCAAATTCGCCGTGCCGCGGGCCGAGCTCAAAGCGAAGACGCGGGAGCTTGCCGTGAAGTTACTCGCCAAGAACCGCGCCGCGGTGCGCGCGATCAAGCATGCCTGGCGCAAGCAGGAAGAGATGTCCTGGGACGCGTCGGAGGATTATCTCATGGCGAAGCTCGATCAGCTGCGCCTGACCGATCCCGAGAAAGGCCGCGCGCAGGGCATGAAGCAATTCCTCGACGAGAAGAGCTATCGCCCCGGTCTCGGCCAGTACGAACGCAAGGAATAGCGTCATGCAGCGCAGCACCGATCGGATCGTTACGACGCATGTCGGCAGCCTGCCGCGGCCGCCGGAGGTCATTGCACTGCTCAAACGCCGCGACCGCGACGAAACCGTCGATCCTGCGGAATTCGAGAGCACCATCGCGCGCGCGGTGAACGATGTCGTCGCAAAGCAGGTCGGAATCGGCATCGATGTCGTCAACGACGGCGAGGCGAGCAAGGCCTCCTATGCGACCTATATCCAGCAGCGCCTGACCGGCTTCGGCGACGTCGACAGATCGAAATGGCCGGCCGAGAAGAGTCCCGACCGCGCCGAATTTCCGGAATATTACGCGCGGCCGGGCGCAACCTCGGGACCAGAATCGCGGCGCATGCTCGCCTGTGTCGCACCGGTCGCGGTCAAGGACCGCAGCCTCGTCGAGCGCGATATCGCGCGCCTCAAAGCCGCCGCCGCAGCGTCGGGCGCCAAAGGCATCTTCATGAGCGCCGCGTCGCCCGGCGTGGTCGCGCGCTTCCATCCGAATTTCCATTACAAGGACAGCGCCGATTATCGCGCCGCGGTCGGCGCGGCAATGCGCGAGGAATATGAGGCGATCGCCACGGCCGGCTTCATCCTGCAGCTCGATTGCCCCGATCTCGCCTCCGGCCGCATGAGCGTGTTCTCGATGGTGAGCGACGAGGAGTTCGTCCGCCAATGCCATATCAGCATCGATATCTTGAACGATGCGCTGAAGAACGTCCCGGCGAGCCAGGTGCGGCTCCACCTCTGCTGGGGCAATTACGAAGGCCCGCATGTGCACGACGTGCCGCTCCAGATGATCCTGCCGGCGGTGCTCAAAGCCAAAGCCGCGGTGATCTCGTTCGAAGGCGCCAATCCGCGCCACGCGCATGAATGGGAGCTGTGGAAGAACGTTAAGCTGCCCGACAACATGGCATTGATGCCGGGCGTGATCGACACGACAACGAATTTTGTCGAGCATCCAGAGCTCGTCTCGCAGCGGATCTGCCATTACGCCGATTGCGTTGGCCGGGAGCGCGTCATCGCCGCTGTCGATTGCGGCTTCGAGACCTTCGCCGGCGGCAGTGCGCGGGTCGACGCCCGCGTCGCCTATAAGAAACTCGAATCCATGGTGGAAGGCGCGCGGATCGCGACGAAGAAACTCTGGGGCCGCGCCTAGCCATCCATGGTTGCCGTCTCGCGCAAAGCCATCGACCGGCTGCTGCGGCCGCGCTCGGTCGCGATCGTCGGCGCTTCCGCAGAGCCGGCGTCGCCCGGCTTCCGTGTGCTCGCCAATCTCGAAGCGCTCGGCTTTTCCGGCGAGATCCATCTCGTCACGCGCCGCGCTGCCGAAATCGGCGGCAGGCGCTGCGTGCCGGCGATCGCCGATCTCCCGCAAGGTATCGACGCGGCGGTGATGATCGTGCCGGAAGCCGCCGTCGCCGATGCCATCACCGCCTCCATCGAGCGCGGCATCGGCGGCATTGCGCTGTTCGCTGCGGGCTTCGCCGAGACCGGCGCCGAAGGCCGCGCCAAGCAAGAGAAGATAGCGGCGCTGGCACGCAACGCCGGAATCGCGCTCGAAGGCCCGAATTGCATGGGCTTTTCCAACTTCGTCGATCGCGTCTCGGTGTCTTTCGGCGCGGTCGAGACGGGCATCATCGCCGCCGGCGAGCATGGCGCCGCGGTAATCGCGCAAAGTGGGGCGATGATGGGCAACATCGCCTCGGCGCTCGGCGCGAAAGGCGTTGCCGTCAACTACACGATCTCGACGGGCAACGAGGCGGTCACCAGCGCCGAGGATTTCCTCGACGCCGTGCTCGACGATCCGCAGACGCGGCTCTTTGTCTTGTTCCTCGAACAGATCCGCCAGCCGGCACGGTTCTTCGATCTCGTGGAGCGGGCCCGCCGGCTCGGCAAGCCGGTTCTTTTGATGCATCCCGGCAGCTCAGAGCGGGCGCGGGAATCGGCGCGCTCGCACACAGGCGCACTCGCCGGTAATTACGCCGTGATGCAGACCGTGCTGCGCCATGCCGGCGTGATGCAGGTCGAAACGATGGACGAGCTGATCGATACCGCGACCTTGCTCGCGCGCTGGCCCCAAGGCGCGCGGAAAGGCGCAGCGATCGTCAGCAATTCGGGTGCGGTGCGCGGTATCGCCCTCGATTTCTGCAAGGACATCGGCCTCGATGTGCCGAGGCTCGGCGCCAAAACCGAAGCCGCGCTCCGGCCGATCGTGCCGAGCTACGTGCCGGTCGACAATCCGCTCGACCTTGCGACCGCGGGCATGGGGCAGGGCGACATCTACGGCAAGACCGCGCGCATCATGTTGGCCGACGACAATATCGGCTGCGCCATTCTGGCGATGGTGCCGGGCACGCCGGCGCTGCAAATGGCCAAGGCCAATTCGCTGGTGCCGCTGGTCCAAGAAGAGACGCGGCCGATCGCCTTCGTGATCATGGGCGACGAAGTGCCCTTGGTGCCCGAATTCGTGAAGCTGATCGGCGAGAGCCGGATACCCTTCTTCCGCTCGCCCGATCGCGCGATGCGCGCGATGGGCCATCTCTATCATTACGGCCGGCGGGTCGGTCATTTGAGCGAAACGCACGCGCCGATCGCGCCAACGCTCGCGCTGCCGGGACACGGCGCCATCACCGAGCATCGTGCGAAGGAGTTTCTGCGCGCTGTGGGCATCGCAGTACCGCAAGGCGCGCTGGCACCGAATATCATCCAAGCACGCGCGATCGCCGCGCGCCTTGGCTATCCGGTCGCGCTGAAGATCCAATCGCCGGACATTCCGCATAAAAGCGATGTCGGCGGCGTCGCGCTCAGTATCCTCACGCCCGACACGCTCGATGCCGCCTGGGAGCAGATGGAGGCGCGCATCGCCGCTGCCTGCCCAAACGCCAAGATCGAGGGCGTGCTGGTCGAGCGCATAGCGTCGCCCGGCTTCGAGACGATCCTCGGCGCGCGGCGTGATAGCGATTGGGGACCCATCGTGATGGTCGGGCTTGGCGGCATTTGGGCCGAGGCGCTGGAAGATGTGCGGCTCTTCCCCGCAGGGTTGTCATCCGAGGCGATCCTCGAGGAGATCGAGCAGCTCAAAGGTGCGCGTGTCCTTACCGGTATCCGCGGCGGTCCGCCGCTCGATGTTACAGCGGTTGCGGCGACTGCGGCGACGCTCGGCGCGCTGATGCTGGAGTATCCCGAGCTCGACGAGATCGAGATCAATCCGCTGATCGTGCGCCCGCGCGGCGAAGGCGTCCTCGCGCTCGACGCTTTGATGCATGCGCGCTAGAAAGCCGCTCCGGGGTTCTTGGGGCAAGAAAAGGTTATGAGCAATTCGGCGCACCGGCTGCGCATCGCCGTCGATATCGGCGGCACTTTCACCGATCTCGCGGCATTCGATGAACTCGGTGCCAAACTGACCTTCGGCAAGGCGCTCTCGACGCACGATGCTCTGGCCGAGGGCATCCGCGACGCGCTCGCCGGCGCGAAGACCCACGTCGAAGAGGCCTATATCTTCCTCCATGGCACGACCATCGCCATCAACACGCTGCTGGAGCGCACCGGCGCGCAAACGGCGCTGCTGATCACGGAAGGCTTTCGCGACATTTACGAGATCGGCCGCATCAACCGGCCGGATTCCTACAATCTCTTCTTCGGCAAGCACGAGCCGCTGGTGAAGCGCTCCTGGCGCTTCGAGGTCGAGGAGCGAATGCTGGCCGACGGTTCTGTCCATCGGCCGCTCGATGAACAGAAGGTGCGGGCCATCGCGCGTGAGCTCAAAACCCGCGGCGTCGACTCCGTTGCGATCCTGCTGCTGCATTCCTATCGCAATCCGGCGCATGAGCAGCGGGTCGAGGCGCTGGTACGCGAGGAAATCCCCGGTGTCTTCGTGTCTTCCTCGCATCGTTTGTCGCAGGAATATCGCGAATTCGAGCGCGCCTCGACCGTCGCGGCGAACGCCTATATCGGCCCGCGCGTCGAGCGCTATCTCGGCGAACTCGACCAGCAATTGCGCGCCGATCGTTTCGGCGGCGAGTTCTATGTTGTGCAATCGACCGGGGGCCTTTTCCCCGTCGATGAGGCGCGCGATGAATGCGTGCGCATGCTGGAATCCGGACCAGCGGCCGGCGTTATCGGCGCGCAGGCGATCTGCGCGCAGCTTGGCCTCAAGGACGCCATCGCTTTCGATATGGGCGGCACCACGGCGAAGGCCGGGGTCATCAGCGACGGCCGGCCGCTGACCACTGGTGCGGCGCTGATCGGCGGCTATGAGCGCGCGCTGCCGATCCAAATCCCGATGATGGATATTTTCGAGGTCGGCACGGGCGGCGGCAGCATCGCCCGTCTCGCCGAGGGTAAGGCGCTGCGCGTCGGCCCGCTCAGCGCGGGATCGATGCCGGGCCCGGCGTGCTATGGCCGCGGCGGCACCGAGCCGACCGTCACCGATGCCAATCTGCTGCTCGGCCGGCTCGATCCCGCGCATTTCCTCGGCGGCACCATGGCGCTCGATCGCGATGCGGCCGAGCGCGCCCTCCGCACGCGTATCGCCGAGCCGCTTGGCCTCGATGTAATGGAAGCGGCGGAAGGCATCCTGCGCATTGCCGCCACGGCGATGTCATATGCGGTGAAGGGCGTGACCACCGAGCGCGGCCTCGATGCGGGCAAGTTCACCATGATCACCTATGGCGGCGCCGGCCCGCTCCATGCTTCGGCGATCGCGCGCGAGATCGGCATCCGCCGCGTGCTGATTCCGTTCTCGCCCGGGCATTTCTCGGCGTATGGCATGCTGTTCAGCGACCTGAGGCGCGATTACGTGCGCTCTTGCTTCCAGCGTCTCGCGACAGCGCCCTTCGAGGCTATCGAAGGGCTCTATGCCGAAATGGAAGCCATCGGCTGCCGCGCAGTTGAGGAATCCGCAGTGCAGCCGAGGCGGATCGTGGTCCAGCGCTATGCCGATATGCGCTATGTCGGCCAGGAGCATGCGGTGACGGTTGAGCTCGATCGCGCGCTTTTCGAGAAGCGGGATCGCGCCGCGATCAAGCAGGCTTTCGATGCCGTGCACGAGCTGCGTTACGGCACCTGCGCGCCGAAGGAGCAAGCCGAGATGGTGAGCCTGCGCGTAACGGTCATCGGCGAAGTGCCGAAGCCGCCGAAGATCGAGCTCGCGCATGGCGATGCCGCGCCGGCGAAAGCCGCGTTGGCGCGCCGCCGGCCGGTCTATTTCCGCGGGCCGGGCTTCCTCGACACGCCGATCTATGCGCGCGACCAGCTGCTCGCCGGCAATCGCGTCGCGGGCCCGGCCTTGATCGAGGAATATGCCTCGACGACGGTGGTGGGGCCGGGCGAAAGCGCTGTCATCGATGGCATGGGGAATATCGATATAGCGGTGGGAGGCCAAAGCGTGGGTAAGCCATCATGAGCGCCGCGAAGCATCCGGTTGATCCGGTCACGGTCGAAATCGTCCGCAACGGCCTCATCGCCGTGACGGAGGAGATGAAGACCAATCTCATGCGCACGGCTTACAACCTCATCGTCTATGAGGCGCTCGATTTCACTGTCGGCCTCTTCACCCCGGAAGGCGACACGATCTCGATCGGGCTCGGCCTGCCGATGTTCATTCGTGGCATGGCCGAGGCGGTGAAGGCGAAGATCAGGCATTTCAGCAAAGAGGGCATCCAGCCCGGCGATATCCTCATCACCAATGACGGCTACATCACCGGCAGCCACCTCAACCACGTAACCTTGACGATGCCCTATTTCCATACCGGCAAGCTGGTGGGTTTCGGTTGCTGCATGGCGCATTGGCTCGACATCGGCGGCGCCCGCGGCATCGTCACGACCGACATCTACAGCGAGGGTCTGCAGATCCCGATGCTGAAATATCGGCGGGCCGGCGTGGTCAATCAGGACATTGTCGACATCATTCGCATGAATTGCCGCCTGCCGGATTTCGCGATGGGCGATCTCAGGGCGCAGGTGACCGCGCTGACCACGGGCGAGCGGCGCTTCCTCGAACTCGTCGAGCGCTACGGCGCCGATGCGGTCGCGGATTCCATTGCCGCCATCATGGACCAGACCGAGGCCGAGGCGCGCGCCAACACGCTCTCGATCCCCGATGGCACCTATGAAGCCGAGAGCTTCATGGATGATGACGGGCTCGATGTGGGTAATCGCGTGACGCTGCGCGTCAAGGTGGTCGTCAAAGGCGATCGCATGACGATCGACTTGTCTGACGTTGCCAATCAGGTGCGCGGCTTCTTCAATTCGGGACCTGCGACCGGCACCGCTTGCGCGCAGGTCGCCTATAAATGCCTGACGACGCCGACCTTCTATCCGCTCAATGAAGGCAGCTTCCGCTCGCTCGATGTCATCATCCCACCGGGCAAGGTGATCAGCGCGGTCCGGCCGGCGCCGCTGCAGAACTGGATGTCGTTTCCGCAGACCGTCATCGACACCGTCTTCAAAGCGCTGGCGCCAGCGATCCCGGAGCGCACCATCGCCGGCCACCATGCCGATCTCGTCATCGGACAGGTGCAGGGCATCTCGCCCGAGGGCAATTTCTTCGTCACCCATCTCGGTCCTGTCGGTGGCGGCTGGGGCGCGAAAGCTTCGGAGGACGGCGTCTCCGTCACCGTCTGCATCAATGACGGCGACACGCACAACACGCCGTCGGAGCAGGTCGAGGCGAAATTCCCGCTGCTGATCAATCACTACGCGCTGCGTCCCGACAGCGGCGGCGCCGGCACGACGCGCGGCGGTCTCGGCGCCGATTACGCCGTGACGGCGCTTTGCCCGATGATGCTCAACACAAGGATCGAGCGGAAATTTTGCCCGCCTTGGGGGCTTTACGGCGGCGGCGATGCCGCCGGCAATTCGATCGAGCTACGCGTCGACGGCAAATGGACCGACAATCCGCCGAATGCCAAGCTGATGGCGCAGCGCTTGAAGAAAGGCGATGGCTTCATGATCCGCTCGGGCGGTGGCGGCGGATTCGGCGACCCGAAGCTGCGCCCGGCCGAGCGCGTCGCCCATGATGTCGTCGAAGGCTACGTCAGCGCGGCGGCGGCGGCGGCGGATTACGGCGTCGTCGTCGACCCCGTCACAGGCACGATCGAT
>DATNGE010000257.1:0-12022 GCA_035606035.1 Allostellaceae bacterium | reverse complement strand
GCCCGCGCTCGACACGGTCGCGAGCATAAAAGCGTCTGCCATTTAATACCCCCTTAGAGCAAGCATTTATACGAAAGCCGCGGATCGCCCTGCGCCTCGGCGCGGGCGAGCACACGGCAGAAATAATCCCATTGCGCATTGCTGCCGCCGACGCGCTTCGACGCATCGCCGAATTTGCGCTGCAGCTCGGCGGCGTCGGGCCATTCGAAAGCCAGCCCGGCGCTGGCATTCGCAACCGTCAGCATCTGATGGCAGCGATGCTCGACATCGATGCCTTGCAAAACCATCTCCTCGATGGTGCGGCCGGCGAAGATCACGCCGTGATGGCGCATGATCGCGACTTTCGATTCCTTGCCGAGCGATTCGGCGAGCGCGCGGCCGAGCGCCGGCGTGTCGATATATTCCGACGTGCCGGTGAAACGCGGCGGCGGCTTGCCTGGGCCGGAGATCGAGCCCAAGGGCTTGGTCGTCGCGCTGTAGATCACCGAATAGAAGGGATGCGTATGCGCCATCGCGTTGAGGTCGGGCCGCGCCTTGAAGATCTCGGCATGGATCGGCCATTCGCTGTGCCGGCGGCCGGCGCCGTAGAGCTGCTTGCCGTCGAAATCGCAGAGGATGAAATCGCGGTGATCGAACAGCTCGCCGAGCGAGATGTGATGGCGTTTCAGCCAGAAGCCGCGGCCTTCCGGATCGCGCATCGCGATATGGCCAAAGATGCGGTCGCCGTGGCCGTTGATCTCGAGGATGCGCCCGGCCTTGGCGAGCTTGTCGAGCTCCTGCCGGAGGCTTGCACTGACCATCTCGAGATTGCGTAGCTCGTCCATTCAGTCCCTCCCGTTGTCAAACCCGTCATTGCGAGGAGCGTAGCGACGAAGCAATCCAGGGCCTCACGCGTTGCTCTGGATTGCTTCGTCGCGCTTCGCGCTCCTCGCAATGGCGTGGCACTAGGCAACCTTCTCTTTATCAAAATGCGGCATCACCTCTTCGGCGAAGAGGCGCAGCGAGGCTTCCGCTTCGTCGACCGGCATGTCGTGGAAATTCACCTGCAGGCTGATCTTGTCGAGGCCGCCGCAGAGGTGATCGTAGCCCTCGATCTGCTCGATCAGATTTTTGGGGCTGCCGATGAAGACGACGTTCGCCTTCATGCGGTCCTCGAAGGTCGCGCGGCGCATCGCGTCGATCATCTTGTCGTTGGCGGCGGGATAATCCTTCGACGCCGCCGCCTTTTCCTTCGTATGCGCATCGAGCAGCGAGATGAAATAATTCTCGACCCGCGGCTTGGCGCGGCGCTCGGCCTCGGCTTGGGTCTCGGCGCAATACATATGGAGACCGATCATGACCCTCCCACGCCCGGGGCGGCCCTCGGCCGCCCACGCTTCTCGATAGGTGTCGATCACCTTGCGCGCCTGCTGCGGCCCGCCGACCGGCACGGTCATGATCGAATGTCCGCCTTTGGCCGCGAAGATTTGCGACTCCGCACTCGCCGTCGTCGCGATCCAGAAAGGCGGCCGCGGCTTTTGCGTCGGCCGCGGGAAGGACGTCACGTTCTGGAAGCTGTAGAACTGGCCGTGGCTGGTCGCATTCTCTTCTTCGAGCAGCAGCCGCACCTGCTCGATCCCTTCGACGAAACGCGCGCGGCTCTCATCCATCGATCGCTTGAGGACGCGGAACTCGTGCGGCATGAAGGCGCGCGCAAAGCCGATCTCCAGCCGGCCATTCGACATCGCATCGAGCATCGCGAGCTCGCCGGCGAGCTTGAAGGGGCTGTTGAAGATCGGCAGCACCGCGCCGGTGATGAGCGCCATCTTCTTGGTGCGCTGCGAGGCGGCGGCGAGGAAGACGATCGGATTGGTGCTGTAGCCGCCATAGCGGTGAAAATAATGCTCGACCGTGCGGAGATGGCCGTAGCCGAGCTGATCGCCGAGCTCGGAGAGGTAGAGGCTCTCGTTCCAATAATGCTGCGCCGATTTCTCTTCCGGACCGACATCCGGAAAGAATTGGATACCGAATTCCATGCCTTAGCCTCTCCCCGCACCATGGGGCGCTTCTCGCCCCATCCCTGTCAAGCCGCCGAACCCGATGCCGCTGGCCAGGCGACGAGCCCGACGCCCGGCAGCTTCACGCCGGGCGACTTGAAGCCGATGCCGAGGTCCATGCCGAGAAGGTTGATCTCGATGCCCTCGTTGCGCGCGACGAGCAGCCCGACCACGCCGAAGAGCGAGAATTGATAGCCGGTCGCGCTGGGCGCGGCGGCGAACACCGCGCCACCCGGCAGATAATCCTTGCCGATCGCATTCGCGGGCATGGCGAGGCCGAGCTCCGGCACCTGGCGCGCGATCCACGCCGTGAAAGTGTTGCTGTTGGGTCCAGGCCAGGCGCGGTATTCGTTGGGATAGGGATAGGTGCCCACGGCCGCGCGCACCTTGGCGATCAAAGCATCGACACCGGACCCGCGCCGGTCGAGGATCAACTCGGGCCGGGCGCCGAACCAGTAATTATCGGGACCGGTGCGGTCGACTTTGATCGACGGGTTGGTTTCCGACACGCCGAACCCGACCACCTCGTAACGCGTGAATTTCGGCGCGCCCGCCGGCTTCACCACGATCCAGGTATGGACGGCGAAAATGCCGCGCCACGCCACGGCGCGCGCGGAATAGACCTGGATGACGGCTTCTTGGGTTGTCGCCGGATCGGGCGCGAGGCCGGTCGCATCGCGCCGCGCCTCGTACCAGGGAACGGAACTATCGCGACCGAACACGCAAGCACTCACCATCAGAGGAAGGACGAAAACGACGAGCAAGGATAGCGCAAGCCGCGCGGCTTTGCGCGGCCGCGGCGCTGCGGCCAAATCGCCCTCCCCCGCCCCCCGGTTCAAAGCGCGTCGCTCAAGCGGCGAGCCGCGCCCGGTTATGCGGGGCGGTGTAATCGACCGGCGTGCCTTTGGGGATGATGCCGGTCGCGTTGACGCGCGGTATGCCCCAATAGTTGATCACGTAATGCCGCGCCTTCACCGTCGCGGCGACGCCGGGCACGGCGTAGAGCTCGCGCATGTAGTTGAGCAGATTCGGCATGTCGGCGATGCGGCTGCGGTTGCATTTGAAGATCGAATTATAGGCGACGTCGAACCGCACGAGGGTCGGGAACAGCCGCCAATCCGCTTCGGTCAGCTGATGGCCGACGAGGTAGCGGTGCTTGCCGAGGTGATCCTCGAGCTTGTCGAGCGTCTCGAACAACGCGTCATAGGCCTGCTCGTAGGCCGCCTGCGAGCGCGCGAAGCCGCAGCGATAGACGCCGTTATTCAGCGTGCGATAGATGAGCTCGTTCCAGCGATCGATCTCGGCGCGGAGCGGCGCCGGATAGTAATCCGTGTCGTCGCCGGCGATGCCGCGGAACTCGCTATTGAGCATGCGGATAATTTCGGAGGACTCATTGTTGACGATCTTGCGCGTCTTCTTGTCCCAGAGCGTCGGCACCGTGACCTTGCCGGTGTAATGCGGCTCGCTCGCGCTATAGGCCTCGTGCAAATAGCGGAAGCCGTTGACGCGATCGGGCTCGCATTCCGGGAAATTCGCATTCTCCTCATAGGTCCAGCCCTGCGTCTTGAGGCCCGGGATCGCATGCGAAACGGTGATCGCGGGCTCGAGCTTCTTCAAAGCGCGGAAGATCAGCGTGCGATGCGCCCAGGGACAGCCATAGGCGACGTAGAGGTGATAGCGCCCCGCCTCGGCCTTGAAGTCGGACGAGCCGTCCGCCGTGATCTTGTGCCGGAAGATGCTGTCGACGCGGTTGAACGCGCCGGTCTGTCCGGTCTCTTGCGGCAATTCCTCATCGCGCCATTTGCCATCGATCAGCACGCCCATGGTGGCCTCCTTCTATGCGCTTTATGCGTCTAGTTCCGCATAATGGCGGAAAATCCCGACCTGGTCATAGGGCAGGCGCCGTTTGGAGCCGACATAAGCCGCGATGCGCGGCCGGTCGGCGACGCGGTCGGCCACCGCGAACATCAGCGGATATTTCTTCTCCTGGCGCTTCATCAGCCTCGGGAAGGCGTAGCGCATCCCGGCGACGATCTCGAACAGCGAGAGATCGGCATAGGTCAAGCGCGCGCCGACAAGATAGCGCTCGCCTTTCGGATTGCGCGACAGCACCTTCTCGAAATAGCCGAAATATTTCGGCACGCGGTTCTTGCGGAATTCCTCGGCGTAGCGCTTCGCTTCGCGCTTCTGCTGCTCGTAATAAAGCGAATTGCCGACGGGGTGATGCGTGTCGTGCGCCTCGCTGACGAAATCGGCCATGGTGAGCTGGAGCTGATGCGTCCAGAGCCGGCCCGGATCATTCGCCGGCGCGAGCGATAGCTCCTGGCCGAGATAGAGGAGGATGTTCGCAGTTTGCGCGATCAGCAGCTTGCCCGAGCGCAGGAAGGGTGGCGCGAAAGGCGGCGTCGCAACGCGCGGCCCGTTCATCAGCTTCATCATCTTCGGCATGCCGCCGCCGCGCCGCGCGACATCGACGTAATCGGCGCCGGCCTCCTCGAGCGCCAACCGGACGAATTCGCCGCGGCCGGGCGTCGAAGGCCAGTAATAAAGCTCGTAAGCCATGATGTTCACTCCCTTTGGCGCGGCCATTTGGCGTCATCCGGGCGCTGTTATATCATGCCCTCCAACGGATGGCTTTCCCGCGGAGGAAACAGCCGATGCTCGATCAACCCGATACCAAACCCGCCGCCAAGCTGCTGGCCGAATTGCCGGCGCGTCTCCATCACCACGCTTTCGTCGTGAAGGACCAGGAGGTCAACCGGCGTTTCTTCGAGGACATACTCGGCATGCCGCTGGTCGCGACCTGGTGCGAGCGCACCTATCATGCCGATTTCGGCCGCGAGTTCGATTACTGCCATACGTTCTTCGCGCTCGCCGATGGCGGCGCCCTCGCCTTTTTCCAATTCGCCGATAACGACATCTATGAGAAGGCGAAGGCGATCCTGCCGCCGGGCGGCGGCTGGTGGCATATCGCCTTGAAGGCCTCGCAGAAGAGCTTCGATGAGCTCGTTGCGCGGGTGAAGGCGCATGGCGTCCAGCACCGCGTCACCGATCACGGTTATTGCGTCTCGCTCTACATCACCAGCCCGGACGGGCTGCGCGTCGAGTTCACGGTCGATGCGGCTGATGTCGAGCGCATCAACGAAATCCGCCGCGCCGACGCGCATAGCGAGCTGAAACGCTGGCTCGGCGGTGACCGCCACATCAACAACGACATTCGTCCGCATTGATTAAGGGCGCGCCGGGCGGCGGTATGCCGCCAGCGCATAGGCCGGTCCCGCGTAGAACGCGGCTTGGCTAGTCTAGAAAGATGCTAAACTACGCCTCGCGGCTCCCATCCGAGGGAGCTGATTTTTTCGACCGCGTGAAAGATCCGATTTGACCGATAGCAAGAACCAGAGGGCGGCAGGCCAACCGCCCCGGCAATCCTTTGCGGCGCTGCGCGATGCCGGCTTCCGCACTTATTTCATCTGCTCCGCCTTTGCGATGATGGCCGACAGTATCGAGCACGTCATCAGCTATTGGATGGTGTTCCAGAAATTCCACTCGCCGGCGCTCGGCGGCTATGCCGTGCTTTCGCATTGGCTGCCCATGCTGTTCCTCGGCGTGTGGTCGGGCGCACTCGCCGACAAATACGACAGCCGCCGCCTCATCCAGATCGGCATGGTGCTCTTCATGTCGTGCTCGCTCGCCTGGGGCATCCTGTTCTGGATGGATGCGCTGCAAGCCTGGCACGCGGCCGCGATCCTCACCGTCCACGGCCTGGCGAGCGTCTTCTGGGGCCCGCCGAGCCAGGTGATCCTGCACGACATCGTCGGCCGCGAGCGCTTGCCGAGCGCGGTGCGGCTCTCCGCCACTTCGCGCCAGCTCGGCCTCATCGCCGGCCCGGCTTTGGGCGCCGCGCTGCTGCTCGGTCTCGGCCCGACGAACGGCATCCTGCTCAATATTCTCTTTTACGCTCCGCTGGTGCTGTTCCTCTGGAAGGCGCCCTACGGGCCGAAATTCCAAAAGAATCGCCCGCCACCGCGGCCGGTGCGCGGCTTCGCCGATATCTTGATGACGATCGAGAACATCCGCGGCAGCCGCATCATCGTCTCGATGCTGCTGCTCTCGGCCTGCACCTCGCTGATCGTCAGCAATTCCTATCAGGCGCAGATGCCGGAATTCGCCACCGATCTCGGCCATGGCAGCGCCGGCTTCTTCTACGGCATGCTGCTCGCCGCGGACGCGGCGGGCGCGCTCACCGGCGGATTGGTGCTTGAAGCGACCGGCTGGCTGCATCCGCGCGCCAGCACCTCCTTCATGCTGGTCATGATCTGGTGCTGCGTGCTCGCCGCTTTCGCCACAACGTCGATCTACCCGGTCGCGGTGGCGCTGCTCTTTGTCGCCGGCTTCGTCGAGCTTTCCTACAACTCGATGAACCAGACACTTGTCCAGCTCAACGCGCCGGTCGAGATCCGCGGCCGCGTGCTCGGCCTTTACAACCAAGCGGGCATGGGGCTGCGCGCTTTCAGCGGCCTCACCGTCGGACTCGGCGGCTCATTGATCGGCGTCCACTGGTCGCTCGGCCTCAGCGCGGCGCTGCTCCTCGTCATCACCATGCTGCTGCGCTTGCGCATCCAGCCGAGCCTCGCCGAGGCGGGAACCGGCGATTAGCATGAGCGAGCGTGGCTCGACAGCGGCCCGCCCGCCGCGGCAATCCTTCGCGGCGCTGCGCCATCCGCATTATCGCCGCTATTTCGTCTGTACGGCGCTGTCGATGATGGGCGACAGCACCGAGCACGTCATCAGCTATTGGATGATCTTCCAGAAATTCCATTCGCCGGCGCTCGGCGGCTTCGCGATCCTGTCGCATTGGCTGCCTTTCCTCTTCTTTGGCGTGCTCTCGGGCGCGCTGGCCGATCGCTACGATCCGCGCCGCATGATTCAGTTCGGCATGTTCCTCTTCGCCTCCTGCTCGCTCGCCTGGGGCGTGCTGTTCCTGACCGATTCGCTGCAGATGTGGCATGCGATCGTCATCCTCAGCGTGCACGGCATGGCCGGCGTGTTCTGGGGCACGCCAGGCCAGGTGCTGCTGCACGACATGGTCGGCACCGATCTGCTGCCGAGCGCGGTGCGGCTCAATTCGACTGGGCGCTACCTCGGCCTCCTCGCCGGCCCTGCCGTCGGCGGCGCGGTGATGATGGCTTTCGGCCCGGCGCATGGCATTCTCATCAACATCTGCTCCTACCTGCCGCTGGCGCTCTTGATGTGGCGGGCGCCGTACGGGCCGGCCTTCCGCAAGGACAAGCGGCCGCCGCGCCCGATCCGCGGCTATGGCGATATTTTTGCGAGCATCGAAAGCATCCGCGGCAATCGCGTGATCATGTCGATCATGCTGCTGGCCTCGTGCTCCTCGTTTTTCGTCGCCAGCGGCTATCAGGCGCAGATGCCGGAATTCGCGCAAGACCTCGGTCATGGCGATGCCGGCTTCTTCTACAGCCTGCTGCTCGCCGCCAATGCGCTCGGCGCGCTGATCGCGGGCTTCGCGCTCGAGGCGAGCGGCTGGCTGCAGCCGAAGCCGTTGACGCCGTTTATGCTGTTGATGCTGTGGTGCAGCTCGCTGATCGGCTTCGCGCTGACGAGCTCCTATCCGGTCGCCGTGGTTCTCATGCTCATCACCGGCTTCCTCGGCCTCGCCTATGATGCGATGAACCAGACGCTGGTGCAGCTCAACGCGCCGCCGCCGATCCGCGGCCGCGTCGTCGGGCTCTACAACATGTTCGCGCAGGGGTTGCGCGCCTTCAGCGGCATCACCATCGGCGTCGGCGGCAGTTTCGTCGGCGTGCACTGGTCGCTGGCGCTGAGCGCGACGATTCTGCTCATGCTGGCGGTGCTGCTGCTCTATCGCGTCCGCCCGAGCCTCGTCGCGGCCGAAGGAGCCGGCTGATCGAACCCTGTCTTCATTGACAGGACTCTTGCCGGCCCAGACAATGAACGGGCGCACGTCGCCTTAGAAGAAGCGGGCAGCGATCCTGGGCAGCAGGCGCCCGCTCAAGGCAGTCGTGACGCAAAGGGAGCGGATCATGGCGCAAATCGACAACCGGATTCCCGTCACGCATGTCGGCAGCCTCGTTCGGCCGCCGGCGTTGGTCGAGTTCCTGCGCAAGGTCGACGGCAATGAGAGCTACGATGCCGCCGCTTTCGAGCGCTGTCTCTCCGAGTCCGTTGCAGAGACCGTGCGCCGGCAAGCCGAAGCGGGGATCGATATCTTCAGCGACGGCGAGTACGGCAAATCCGTCAATTGGGCCTTCTACGTCCATCGCCGCCTTACCGGGATCACGCCGCGGCCGCTCACCGCGGAGGAAGCAAAGGATCCCGCAGCAATCGTCATCAGCGGGCGCGATCGCGAAGCCTTTCCCGAATTCTACGCCGAATACGACGCGCGCGTGTTGCGCAATGCGCGCGCGCCGGTGCGCCCGGTGGTCACCGGCGCCATCACTTATTCCGGGCAGAAGGAATTGCAGCGCGATATCGCCAATCTCAAAGCGGGTCTGGCCAAGACCGGCGGCGCGGACGGCTTCCTTCCCGTGGTCGCGCCGGCGAGCGCCTTGCCGACTGCGAAGAACGAATTCTATCGCGATGACGAAAGCTTCCTCTTCGCGCTCGCCGAGGCGCTGCGCGAAGAATACCGCGCCATCATCGCCGCCGGTCTCTTCGTTCAGATCGACGATGCGTTCCTGCCCTATATGTACGAGAAGCTGGTTCCGCCCATGACGCTCGCCGACTATCGGCGCTGGGCGGAGCTGCGCGTCGCCGCGCTCAACCACGCGCTCGAAGGCCTGCCGCCCGAGAAGACGCGCTATCACATCTGCTGGGGCAGCTGGAACGGCCCGCATATGTTCGATGTGCCGCTCAAGGATATCGTCGACGTCATGCTCAAGGTGAATGTCGGCGCCTATAGTTTCGAGGCCGCCAATCCGCGTCACGAGCATGAATGGCAGGTCTGGAAGCAGGCGAAGCTGCCGCCGGGCAAAAAGCTGATGCCCGGCGTCGTCACGCATTCGACGAATATCGTCGAGCATCCCGAGCTGGTCGCCGAGCGCCTCATGCGCTTCGCCGGCATCGTCGGCCGCGACAGCGTCATGGCGGGAACCGATTGCGGCTTCTCGCAAAGCCCGCTGGCGGGGCGCGTCCATTACACGATCATGTGGGCGAAGCTCAAATCCCTCGCCGAGGGCGCGGCGATCGCCTCGCGGCAGCTGTGGAGCCGTTGACAGGCTTTCGGTTGGGACGCATTTTTCCCGGGCACAAACGATAAAACGGCACGCGGCCGGGACGGAAACGAATGCTTTCGCGCGAAGACAATGAATTGCTGACGCGGACCGGTCCCGGGACGCCGATGGGCAAGCTCATGCGGCGCTATTGGATCCCGGCGCTGTTCTCCGACCAGCTCCCCGAGCCGGATTGTGCGCCGGTGCGTGTGAAGCTCCTCGGCGAAAAGCTCGTCGCGTTCCGCAATACGCAAGGGCGCATCGGCCTCATCGACGAGCGCTGCCCGCATCGGACGGCATCGCTGTTCTTCGGCCGCAATGAGGAATGCGGCCTGCGCTGTGTCTATCACGGCTGGAAATTCGATGTGGACGGCAATTGCGTCGATCTGCCGAGCGAGCCCTGGGACAAGGATTTCAAGCGCAAGATCAAGATCACCGCTTATCCTTGCATCGAGCGCGGCGGCCTGGTTTGGGCCTATATGGGCCCGAGCGAGTTGAAGCCCGCTTTCCCCGAGATCGAATGGACGCTCGTTCCGTCATCGCATCGCTACGTCACGCGCCATCTGCAGGAATGCAACTGGCTGCAGGCGCTGGAGGGCGGCTTCGATGTGAGCCATCTGAGCTTCCTCCATCAGGGAACGGCGGATGGCCCCGATGGCCGGCCGATCCCGATCCCGACGCGCTATGAGGTGATCCCGGCCGATTGCGGCCTCATCTCGATCACCGGCCGCGACCTGCCCGACGGCAACAGCGCGCTCACCGCCAACGTCATGCTGATGCCGTTCCACAAGCTGATCTCGACCTCGCCGATCGGCGCGCATGTCTGGGTGCCGCTCGATGACGAGACCACGATGAATTACAGCGTCGAATATTGGCCCGACCGGCCGCTTTCGGAGGAGGATCTGGAAGAATCGAAAAACTTCCATTTCATCCATCCCGAGCTGCTGCCCGGCAGCGACCGCGCCGTCCTCAACAAGGATAACGACTACAGGGTCGATCGCGCCCTGCAGAAGAGCGGCAAATCCTTTACCGGCATGTTCGGCCTCGGCATCCAGGATTGCGGCATCCAGGAATCGATGGGGCCGATCGCCGATCGCACGATCGAGCATCTCGGCAAGAGCGACACGACCATCATCCAGATCCGCCGCCTGCTGCTGCGCGCGCTCCAGGATTTCGAAGCCGGCGGCACGCCGCCCGGCCTCGATCCCGCGAGCTATCGCGTGCGCTCGGGCCGTTTCACCATGGCGACCGGGCAACCACTGGCCGAGCGCGTCTACGATTTCGTGCGCATCAAGGAACCGGCTTTCGCCAAATAGTCACGCGCTCGATTGGGAACTCCCATGACGACGCCGCTCATCGGCCAATCCATTCGGCGCAAAGAGGATCGCCGGCTCCTCACCGGCCAGGGCCGCTTCACCGACGACATCAACCGGCCGCGTCAGGCGCATGCTTATGTGCTGCGCTCGCCGCATGCGCATGCGCGCATCCTCGCGATCGACAGCGGCGAGGCGGCGCTCCTGCCCGGTGTGCTCTCGATCCTCACCGGCCGCGACTACGACGCGGACGGCCACAAAGCGATGCAACACGGGCCGAGCGGCGCCGATCATTTCGAGATCACCAAGCCGGCGTTCGGCCCCGAGGCGATGCCTTTCGGCCCGCCGCCGGGCCAGCCGCCGATCGCCGAGGACAAGGTGCGCTTCGTCGGCGAGGCGGTCGCTTATGTGATCGCCGAGACGCTCGATCAGGCGCGCGACGCTGCCGAGCAGATCAATGTCGATTACGAGGTGCTGCCGGCCGTGGTCGATGTCGCGAGCGCGTTGGCCCCGACCGCGGCGCGGCTTTGGGACGAGCGCGGCGGCAATCTCCTCGTTGAATCGCAGAATGGCGATCGCGCGGCGGTTGAGGCGGCTTTCGCCCGCGCGCACAAGATCGTCCGGCTCGAGAGCCACAATCAGCGCGTCAGCGGCGCGCCGATGGAGCCGCGCTGCACCATCGCCGAATACGATAAAGCGAGCGGCAGCTACACCATCCATTCGGTGAGCCAGGGCGTCCACCGCATCAAATTCACCCTTGCCGGCTGTCTCGGCGTGCCGCCCGACAAGGTACGCGTCATCACCGGCGATGTCGGCGGCGGCTTCGGCGTGCGCTCCTCGGTCTATCCCGAATACGCGGCCCTCGCCTGGGCGGCACAGAAAGTCGGGCGGCCGGTCAAATGGAATTCGAGCCGGGCCGAAGCCTTCCTCGCCGATTACCAGGCGCGCGATGTCGAGGTCGACGGCGCGCTCGCCCTCGATAAAAACGGCAAGTTTCTCGCGCTGCAGCTGTCCTATGCCGGCAATCTCGGCGCCTATCCCGTCTCCTACGCCGTGCTCAACAACGTCACGCGCATGGGCGGGATCGTCTACGACATCCCCGCAATCCATGTGCGCGTCAAAGGCGTCGCAACCAACACCGTCCCGATGTCGGTCTATCGCGGCGCCGGCCGGCCGGAATCGAATTTCATCCTCGAGCGCATGATCGATCTCGCATCGGCCGAGCTCGGCATTCCGCGCGACGAGCTGCGCCGACGGAATATCATCCCGGCCAAATCCCTGCCCTATCAATCGCCGCTCGGCCATCGCTACGATTGCGGCGCCTTCGCCGAGAATTTCGAGAGCGTGCTGAAGCTCGTCGATTGGGCGGGCTTCCCGGCGCGGCGCGGCGCGGCGCAGGCGAAGGGCCTCAAGCGCGGCA
>DATNGE010000256.1:0-5263 GCA_035606035.1 Allostellaceae bacterium | reverse complement strand
GGATGGAGGTCCGCATCCTTGTCGATCTTCTCATCGACGGTGATAAGGAGATTCTTCGCGCGCAGCGCGTCGAGATGATCGTGAAGATCGGGATAGTTGCGCGTCGGCGCGCTCACAGCGTTGCTCCGCATTCGCAATCGACCTTGAAGATGCCCGCCGCGGTCTCGCCGAGGATGGCGCGGCGCTCGGCGACGGTGAGCGGCGTCTCTTCGATCACCTTCACCGGGTCGTGATCGCCGATCGGGAAGGGGAAATCCGAGCCGAGGCAGACCTTGTCGGCGCCGGCGACGTCGCAGAGGTAACGGAGCGCCCGCGGCTCAAACAATACGCTGTCGAAATAGAGCTTCTTGAACTCGGCCTCGACATCGGCGTATTCGCCTTTGTGGATCGTGTTGTTGCGTTTGAAGCGGCCGAGCGCATAGGGCAGCGCCGCGCCGCCATGCGAGATCAGCAAGGTCATGTTGGGATAGCGCGTCAGATGGCCGGCGAACATCAGCCGCGCCAGCGCAATCGAGGTGTCGGAGACGCGGCCGACCGCGTTCTGCAGATCGTAATCCTTCACCCGGTCATCGCCGCAGATGAACATGGGATGGACCATCAACGTCGCCTTATGCGCGTTGCAAGCCTCCCAGAAAGGGTTGAGATCGGGATCGTCGAGCTTGCCGAGCTCGCCTTTGGGCTGCGTGCCGATCATCGCGCCATGGAAGCCCTGGCCGAGCGCTTCTTCGAGCACCCGCGCCGCGAGCTTGCCGCTCTGCAGCGGCACGCAGGCCAGCGGCCGCAGCGCCGGCAGCGGCTTGATGTCCTTCAGCATGGTCTCGTTCATGAAGCGGCACCAATCGGCGCCCTCTTCCGGCGGCAGCTCGTAACCGAAAATGTCGAGCCACGAGCCGACGAGCTGATAATCGACCCGCGCCTTCTGCAGCCATTCTTTCCGCTTCTCGATATCGTGCAGCAGCGCGCCGACCGGCCGCGTCGGCGCCAATGCGCCGAAGCTGAAGCGCATGCCCGGCTTCTCATTATGCACTTTGACCGAGGGGAACATCCGCCGCTGGCTCGCGACGCCTTCGAGGAAGGAGCTGGGAACGAAATGACCATGCGTATCGATATTCACCGCTACCTCCTCGTCGTGCTCTTGTCCGCGCTGGCGATGAGGTCGCCGAGCAGGCCCGGCGTCATCGGCAGCTCGGCGATCTTCAGCTCCAGCGGTGCCAGCGCGTCATTGACGGCACATGATATCGCGGCCGGAGCGCCGAGATAACCCGCCTCGCCCGAACCTTTCTGGCCGAAAGCGGTCAGCGGCGAGGGCGTGCAATGGTCGACGATCGCGACATCCGGCACTTCATGCGCCGACGGGATCAGATAATCCATGAAGGTGCCGGAGAGGAATTGCCCACTCTCGTCGTAGCGGAAGCGCTCATAGAGCGCGGCGCCGATGCCATGGGCGATGCCGCCATACGTCATGCCGTGGACGATGTCGGGATTGATCATCACGCCGCAATCATGGCCGACGATGTAGGGGCCGAGCGCGACCTGGCCGGTGATGCGATCGATCTCCGCATAGACGATATGCGCCTCAAAGGCGTAGCACGGATACATCTGCACCCGGCCATCGGCGCTCGGCAGGGTGCCGCCGGTCGGCACTTCCAGCACGTGGCTCGCCTGCAGCCCCGGCTCGATTCCCGGCGGCAATTCGTGGAATTTGCGATGCGCGATCTCGGCGATCGCTTCCCATGCGACTTTCTTCGCCGGATCGGCGCGCGCGATCACAGCACCGTCCCGATATTCGACCTCAGCGGCCGCGAGCCCGAGCTTATGTGCGGCGATGGCAGTGATGGCTTCTTTCAGCTTCTTCGCCGCGCCCGCCGCCGCGCCGCCCAGCATGATCGCCATGCGGCTGCCGACCGGACTGTTGGACGGTAGTGCCGAGAGCGAATCCGCACGCACGACGCGGATCGTCTCGGGCTCGCGCTCCAGCACCTCGCCGACCACCGTCGCGGCGAGGCTCTCATGGCCCTGCCCCGAGGACGAGGTGTTGATCGACACGACCACCGCGCCGGCGCCATCGATCTTGATGCTCGCCGCCTCCATCCAGGTCGTGGTCTCGTTCTTCGGATTGAAGAGCGGCTCGAAAGCGGAATTGCCGCCGGAGGGCTCGAGGCAGCACGCGATGCCGATGCCGGCGAGCTTGCCCGCGCGCCGCGCCGCGTCGCGCTTCGCGACCAGCGCCGGGTAATCGGCGGCGGCCAGCGCCTTCTCCAGCACGGTCTGGAAATCACCGCTGTCATAGGTGCTGCCCGACGGGATCGTATAGGGAAATTCCTCAGCGCGGATGAGATTGGCGCGTCGTACCGCCAACCGGTCAATGCCAAGCGCCGCGGCGACGCGGTCAACCGCATTCTCGAGCGCGAAGTTAGTCGGTCCCTGGCCGAAGCCACGCACCGCTTCCTGCGGCGTCTTGTTGGTCGTGACGCTGATCGCTTCGTATTCGACCGAATTGACGCGATAGGGCCCGCAGATCGCGCCGATCGGCTTGCCCAGCTGCAGCGGCGCCCGGCCAGCATGCGCGCCGCAGTCGTCGAGCGCGCGGATCTTCAGCGAGCGGATGATGCCCTCGCGGCTGAACGCGACCTGCATGTCGAAGATACGGTCGGGGCCCTGGGCGTCGCCGCCGCGCATATTCTCGAGCCGGTCCTCCATCAACCGCACCGGCACGCCAAGCTTCTTGGCGAGGAATCCAGCGAGAATCGAATGTTTGAGGCCGCGTTTCACGCCATACGAGCCGCCGACATCGACGTCGAAATGAACGCGCACGGCGTTGCCCGAAAGCCGCAGCGCTTTGGCGAGCTGATCGGCGAATTTCGGCATCTGGATCGAGGCCCAGACATCGAGCAATTGCTGCGCCGGGTTCCACTGCGCGACCACGCCGAAGGTCTCGATCGGCACGGTCGAGCTGCGATGCCAGCGCGCGCGGAAGGACAGCGTCTGGTCTGCGGCGGCGAAATCCTCTTCGACGGCGCCCCAAACCCATTTCTTGCGGAAGAGCACATTCGAGCCGTGATCGGGATGCACCGCCGGAGCGTCCGGCCGCATCGCCGTTTCCGGATCGGTCACCGGAGTCAGCGGCTCGTAATCGACCTCGACGAGTTCGGCGGCGTCTTCGGCAACAGCACGGCTTTCCGCGACCACCGCCGCGACCCATTCGCCGGGATAGCGCGCGAATTGATGCGCCAGCGGCCAGCGCCTGATCTTCGGCGCATCGACGCCGCTCATGATCGGATCGACCCCGGCGGCAAGCTCCGCGCCGGTCAGCACCGCGACCACGCCCGGCAGGGCCAGCGCCTTCTCGCTATCGATGCCGCGAATCCGCGCGAACGGATAAGGGCTCGCGACCAGCGCGACATGCAGCATGCCCGGCAGCGCGAGATCGGCGACGAAGCGCCCGGCGCCGGCGATGAAGCGTCGATCTTCCTTCGGCCGGCGCTTCTTGGCGATATAGCGGAAAGCTTGCTCAGCCATTGTTCGCGCCTGTTATTGAGCCTGCGGGCGCATTCGCGCCTTGCAGCCGCGACGCCGCGAGCTTGATCGCGTCGATGATCTGCTTGTAGCCGGTGCAGCGGCAGAGATTACCGCCGATCGCCTCGCGAATCTCTTCATCGGATGGCGCGCGGTTGCGGTCGAGCAGAGCCTGCGCCGCGATCAACATGCCGGGGGTGCAGAAGCCGCATTGCAGAGCATGCATCTCCCAGAAGCAATCCTGCAGCACGCTTAAGGCTGCGGGATCGGGCGCGAGGCCTTCCACCGTGGTGATCGTCGCGCCGTCGGCTTGTACCGCGAAGATCAGGCAGGAGCGCATCGGCTTACCGTCGAAAAGGATCGAGCAAGCGCCACAGACGCCATGCTCGCAGCCCGTATGAGTGCCCGTCAGACGCAGATGCTCGCGCAGGAAATCGGCCAGGGTCAAACGCGCCGGCACGGTGCCGCGATAGGCACGGCCATTGACGGAAAGCGCGATCTCGTGCTGCGACATCAGGCGGCCGCCTTGGCTTCATCGCGCGCCTCAGCGATCGCTCGTGCAGCGAGCGCGCCGGCGACGCGCCGCCGGTAATCAGCCGAGGCGTGAACGTCGCTCAGCGGCGAGAGGGTTGCTTGCAGCTCGCCCATCGCCTTGTCGATATCCCCCGCTTCGAGACGCGTGCCAGTAAGGCGCTTCTCCGCCGCGGCGGCGCGCACGGGCGATGCCTCAGCCCCGCCGATGCCGAGGGCGATGCGGCGGCAGACGCCATCGTGATCGAGCACGAGCTGGCAGGCGGCGGCGACAAGCGCGAAATCGCTTTGCCGTACGCTCATTTCGTTAAAGCCGGTGCCGATGCGGCTGGCGTCGCGCCACAGCGGAAAACGCACCTCAGTCAGGCATTCCTCCGCGGCAAGCGCCGTCGTCATGGCGCCGGCACAGAAATCGCGCATCGCGATCCGGCGGGTCGCCTGGCTCGAGCGCGCGGTGATCTCGGCATCGAGGGTGCGCGCGATAAGGCAGATCTCGGCCGCGGGATCTGCATTCGCGAGGCTGCCGCCGATCGTGCCGCGATTGCGCGTCTGCGGATGGCCGACGAGGCGCAGCCCTTTCGCCAGCAGCGGCAGGCGATGTTGGATCACCGCGTCGGCCAGCACATCGGCCTGACGCGTCGCGGCTTTGATTGCGATGCCGGCTTCACTGGCGGCGATGCCCTGCAACGCGGCGATGCGGTTGATGTCGATGACGAGGCTTGGCCGCGTCAGCCGCATCGCCAAGAGCGGCACCAGTGTCTGGCCGCCGGCGATGATCTTGCCGTCCCCGGCCGCGCCGTCGAGCAGGCGGCAGGCCTCGTCGACCGTCGCGGGCCGCGCATAGTCGAATTCCGCCGCCTTCATTTCCCCGTCCCCATCATCACGGGGCGTCCGGCACCTGCAGATAGACGCGGCTGTCGCGCACGGCGACAGCGATCGGCTCGAGCCGCACCTTCGTATCGCCGGGATGGCAGCCGGTCTCGAGGTTGAACTCGTAGCCATGCAATGGGCAGACGATATTACGCGTCGCGGTAAATCGCAGGCCGAGGCTGGTCTTGTCGGCGCCGAGCTGCTCTTCGGTCTGATGGAAGATCTTACCCTGGCAGACCGGCCCGCCGTAATGCGGACATTCGTTCTTATAGGCAACGAGCTTCTTGCCGAGCCGGAACACGTCGACCTCCAGCCCGTCGATCTCGACCACGCGGTGATCGCCTTC
>DATNGE010000255.1:0-2811 GCA_035606035.1 Allostellaceae bacterium | reverse complement strand
CGGCGTGGCGGGTGATCATCAATACCTCGATACCGGCCGCGGTATCGCGCAGCAGCAGCAAGGTCGCGGCGAGCGGAACCTGCTTCTCGGTCAATGCGCCGCCTGTTTGGCCGCGCCGTAGCTGATCTGCCAGAGAATGCCGGTACCGTCATCGCTCATCAGCAGCGAGCCATCCGGCGCGACGGCGACACCGACAGGGCGGCCCCAGACATTGGCGTCGGCGTCGACAAAGCCGGTCATGAAATCCTCGTACTGGCCGATCGCCTTGCCGTCTTGCAGCTTGACGCGGATCAGCTTGTAGCCGGTGCGCAGACCGCGGTTCCACGAGCCATGCAGCGCGACGAAGAGGTCGTTGCGATACTCGGCCGGGAATTGGTTGCCGGTATAGAAAGCGATGCCGAGCGGCGCCGAATGCGGCTGGATCAGCACGTCGGCGACGACGACCTGATCGCCCGGCACGGGCGCGTTGCCCTCGACACGCGGATCGCGATGATTGCCGTTGTAGAAATACGGCCAGCCATAGAATTTGCCCGGCTGCACATGCGTCACGTAATCGGCCGGCAGATTGTCGCCGAGCAGGTCGCGCTCATTGACCGAGGTCCAGAGCGAGCCGTCGACCGGATTGAAGGCGATCGCGACCGGATTGCGCGTGCCGGAGACGAGCACCTGGCGGCCGCTGCCGTCGGGATTGAACTGCAGGATGTTGGCGCGGTACTGCTCCGCCTCCATGCCCTTATCGGCGATGTTGCTGCTGGAGCCGACAGCGACAAGGATGTGCTGGCTGTCCGGCGTCACGAGCACGTCGCGCGTCCAATGGGTCGGGCCCGGCAGGTTGGGCACGATCATCTCTTTCGGCCCGCGCGCCTTGGTGTCGCCGACCTCGTAGGGAAAGCGCACCACCTCGTTCATCGAGGCGATATAGACATATTTCGGATTGGGCCCGGCGGGGAAAAAGCCGATGCCGAAAGGCCGTTCGGCGACCTCGGCGAAGACGGTATCGGTCGGCGGCTTGCCCGCCCCGTTCGAGCGCAGCACATGGACGCGGCCGGCACCGCTCTCGGCGAGGAAGATGTCGCCATTCGGCGCGATCTTCATTTCGCGCGGCGTCTTGAAGCCGTCAGCGAATATCGAGACCGAAAAACCCGCGGGAACCTTCGGCATTGCGCCGTTGCGCGGCGCGAGCTGCGGGAAGTTGCGCGCGGATTGCGAAGCGAAAGGCTGCGGCAGATCGCCGAGCGTTATCCTATGCAAGATGCCCGGGGCGTCGCGCTGGTAGTCGCCGAAGGCGTCCTTGCCTTCAAAGACCGTGTCGCTCGCGCGCGCGGTAAGCGCCGTCCCGAACAGAGCAACGAGTCCCACCGTGATCTTTGCAAGATGCTTCCGCTTCATCACCCCCTCCAATCCGGTTAGACTTTGAAGCTCTCGAATGTTTCGGGCGCGAAGAGCTCTTCCGGCTTCAAGCGCCGCGGCGACAGGCCCTGCTCGTGATGATAGCGCAGGAAGGTGTCGAGCACATGGCGGTTGGGCTCGAAGCCGTAAGCCCACCAATCCGGTCCGAATTCGCGCTGCGCCTCTTCGACATGAGCCATCAGCCAAGGCAGCATCGTCGTATAGGCCTCTTGGTGATGAAGCGCGTCGTAGATCTTGCGCTGCGCCTCGATAAAGGCCTTGAAAAGCGATTGGGCGATCCAGCGATTGGCTTCGTAGACTTCGCGTCGGATCGCGACGGTGTGCATGATCGGGAAGATCTTGGTCTTGCGGAAATAGGCGCGCTCGACGTCGACGTAATTCTCAATGAGGCGCTTCACGCGGTCGGGCTGAGTGTGGAAGGTCGAAGGCGGATGCGGCGCCTGGATCGCATCGACCTCGCCGGTTGCGATCATCTCGGACAGCGTCTTCGTCGGATCGATCGTCTCGAGCTTGAATTTCGCCGGCAGGTTGAGCGCGATCTTCTCGACGCGGCCCGCCTCGAAGAGCCCGCCGGTGAGATAGGTCGGGCTCGCCGGATCGACACCGTATTCGTCCTGCAGGATGCCGCGGATCCAGACCGGCGCGGTGAGCTGATATTCCGGCGTGCCGATGCGCTTGCCGGCGAGGTCCTTCGGCTCCTTGATGCCGCTTTTCGCCGAGGTGTAGATGAAGCCGTGGCGGAACATGCGCGAGGGGAAGACCGGGATCGCGATGAAGGGCCTTTCGGGCCGCGACAGCGACACCGTGTATGAGGAAAGCGACATCTCGGCGAGATCGAACTCGCGATGCCGCGCCATGCGGAAGAAAGTCTCCTCGACGACATGCTGCATGCAAATGAGATCAATGCCTTCGGGCGTGACGCTGCCATCGGCCAGCGCGCGCATGCGGTCGTAATCCCAGCACGAGAATGAAAGACGCAGCTTCGACATTGCCCCGACACCTAGCCCTGTTGTGTTTGCTATGATATTGCCACCCGCGCGCGCCCGCCGCCACTTCACAACATCCGGAGGAGATTGCCCATGAACCCGCTCACCCTCGCCCAGGCTTCGACCATCGTCGACAAGGCGCTGGAGCATGGCCGCGGCGCGAAATACAAGCCGCTCACCGTGGTGGTGCTGGACGCCGGCGGGCATCGCGTCGCGCTGAAGCGCGAGGACGGATCGAGCATCCTCCGCCCGCAGATCGCCGAGGGCAAAGCCTGGGGCACGCTCGGCATGGGCTTTGGCGGGCGCGAATTCGCGCGCCGCGTCCAGGGCAACCCCGCCTTTATGACCTCGCTGATGGTCGCCTCGGAAGGCAAGGTCGTGCCCAATGCCGGCGGCGTCTTGATTAAGGACGAGG
>DATNGE010000254.1:0-24093 GCA_035606035.1 Allostellaceae bacterium | reverse complement strand
CGCGCTCGGCAAGCCGGTCTGGATCCTGCACGCTTACGCGCCCGATTGGCGCTGGCTCGAGAGGCGCAGCGACAGCCCGTGGTATCCGACGGCGGAGCTCTTCCGCCAGGATTCCTCGTGCCGCTGGCCGCCGGTCATTGCCGATGTCGCGGCCGAGCTGCGCGCGCTCGCGGCCGCCGATCAGGTCAAGATCAGCCGCATCGCGTAGAGCCCGGCATAAAGCGCGAGCACGCCGAGCACGACCGACGCGACGATGTAAGCGCCGGCGGCGAGCGCTTCACCGTGATTGATCAGCGTCACGACATCGAGCGAGAAGGTCGAGAAGGTGGTGTAGCCGCCGCAGATGCCGACGACGAGAAAGACGCGCGTCGATGGGCTCGCGTCCCAGCGCAACGCGAAGGATTCGGCGAATACGCCGATCAGGAAGGAGCCGACGATGTTGATGAGCAGCGTGCCCCACGGGAATTCGGTGCCGAGCCAGCGCCCGACATAGATGCCCGTCGCATAGCGCGCCATCGATCCCAGCGCGCCGCCGATCGCAATCGAAAGATAGGTGTACATCGATCCTCCCCGATGTAGCGGCGGACGACGATCAGCCCGCCTGGCAGCGTGGCGCCGCCATGCACCGTAGGAGTCATCAGCCCGGAATGGGCGGTTTTGGGGAACCCCATCCCCGTCAGCGCCTGATTAAGCCAAGCGCCGCGGCAATTCAATCGCTTTAGCCCATGCCCGGGAAGAGATGGATCGTCACTTCGAGGACGACACCCGGACCGGGGAACTCGTTTTTCGGCGGCGGCGGGAAGGGCGCGGCCTGCTGAATCATCTTGAGCGCCGTTTGATCGAGGACGTCGGCGCCCGAGGAACGCTCGAGCGCGATATTGGTCAGCGCGCCGTCAGAGCGGATCCTGATGAGATAAACCGCCGTGCCCTCGAGCGGCAGGCCGAGCGAGCCGACCGCGTTCGGCGGATAGAAGCGGTGCTGCTCGATCAGCGCGAAGAGGAGATTGAGATAGGGATCGCCTTCGGTCGCGCGCTCGCCCGGCGCGCGATTGACGGCGCCCTGCGCTGGTTTCGGCGTCGCTTCACGCTTGGCGACTTTCGGCTTCTCTTGCCGGGTCTTTTCCGGCTGCGGCGCTGGCTTCGGCAGCGGCGCGGCTTCCTTCGCCTGCGCTTCGACGGGCGGTGGCGGCGCCGGCTTCGGGGCGGCTTCTTCGGCTTTCTCGACCACCGGCGATGGTGCCGTCGTCGTCTGGTCGGCGCCCGAGACGCGTTCGTGCTGCTGCTGTTGCGGCGGAGCCGGCGGCGGCGGTGGCGGGGCGGGCTGCGCTTGCGGCGGGGGAGGCGGTGGCACGGTGACCAAGGTCACCGCGATCGGCGGGCGCTCGAGCGGCCGCGCCGGAAAGAGGTTCGGCCAATCGACGATCATCGCCGCGATCGCGAGGGCATGCGCCAGCGCCGCCGCGACGATGGCGCCGCGGCGGAGATGGTTGTTGCGCGCCTCGCGATCGCGGTCTTGCCGGAAATCCGGATCGGCGGGGAGCAGGATGGCCGGCGGCATGCCATCGGCGATGCTCATGCCGCCATTATAGGGCGCGTGCATTGCGGATTGGCTTTCCGCCCGCAAAGCGGGGCAAAATATCGCCATGGACCTTGTGGTTGATAGCAGCGGGTTTGCCGCCTGGGGCTCGTGGCGGATGCGCTGTGCCCTAGGACGGAGCGGGATCAGCGACCAAAAACGCGAGGGCGACGGCGCAACGCCGGCCGGGGCCTTCGCCATGCGCCAGCTGCTTTATCGCCCGGATCGTGAGATGCGACCGCGAACCGCGCTGCCGATTGCCGCGATTGCGCCCCAGGACGGCTGGTGCGATGCGCCGCGCGACAAAGCCTATAACCGGCCGGTGCATTTGCCGTATCCGGCCAGTGCCGAGCAGCTATGGCGCGACGACCATCTCTATGATCTGCTGGTCGTTCTGGGGTACAACGACGGCCCGGTCGTGCCGGGGCAGGGGAGCGCGATTTTTCTCCACCTCGCGGCGCCAGATTTCGCGCCCACCGTCGGCTGCGTCGCGCTCGGCCGCGACGATCTCCTAACCGTCATCGCCACTGCCGACACGGCTTCGCGGGTGATTGTCGCGGGTTAGAGCGCCTAAACCGGGATTCGCGCGCCGAAAATCGCGGTCCCGACCCTAACATGGCTTGCGCCGCAGCCAATCGCGGCCTCGAAATCGGCGCTCATGCCCATACTGAGGCCTCTAAGGCCGTTTTCCCGGGCAATATCGGCCAGTTTCATGAAAAACGGCACCGGATCCTGGGCTTCGGGCGGTATGCACATCAGCCCCTCGACATGCAGCTTCCAGCGGCTGCGGCACTCGGCGATGAAGTCTCCGGCCGCCTCGGGGGCGATGCCGGCCTTCTGCGCCTCGCCGCCGATGTTGACCTCGATGAAGCAATCGAGCATCCGATTCTGCCGCGCCATTTCCTTGGCGAGAGCCTCGGCGAGCCGCGGCCGGTCGACGGTTTCGATGACATCGAACAGCGCGACCGCCTCCTTGACCTTGTTGGTCTGGAGCGGCCCGATGAGGTGGAGACGCAGATCGGGGTGGCGCGTCTTGAGCGCCGGATATTTCGCCTCCGCCTCCTGCACCCGGTTCTCGCCGAAGACGCGATGCCCGGCAGCGAGCGCGGCCGCGACCGCCTCGGCCGGATGGGTTTTCGAGACCGCGACCAAGGTCACGCTTTCGAGATCGCGCATCGCCGCCCCGCAAGCAGCGGCGATCCGCGAGCGGATGGCGGCGAGATTATCGGCGATGGCAGCGTGATCGGTCATGGCTCCCGACCCTGGCAAAAACCGCGACACCGGGTCAAGTTGCCGCGGGGCCGGCAGGACGCTATGAATTTTCAAAGCCTTCCGCTGCCGCAACGATGTAGAATCGCGCGGGGCAGCGGCGGTGCAGGTAATGCCGCGGGGATTAGAGGTAAGGAGCATTCGATGGCGATGCATTTCTCGGGGATGAGCAGCAAGATCGCGCTGATGTTCATGGGCGCCGTCTTTCTAAGCGGCTGTTCGAGCTGGTTCGATTCCGACCGCTGGCATGGCCAAGATCCCGATGCTCAGCGCCGCGCCGCCGATCCCTATGGCAATGATCCGCGCTGGAGCAATCCCGATACCTATTCGGATTATCGCAATCGCCCGGGCGGTGGTGCGCCGAACAGCATCCTCGATACGATCTTCTCGCCGGGCAAGCCGGACGCCTCGGGTGGTGGTGGCGGCAGCGGCATCGCCGTCAACAGCTTCCTCTGGCATGCTTCGCTCGACACCGTGTCGTTCATGCCGCTCGCTTCGGCCGATCCCTTCGGCGGCACCATCATCACCGATTGGTACAGCCCGCCCGACAGCCCGAAAGAGCGCTTCAAGCTCAACATCTTCATCCTCGGCCGCGATCTCAGGGCCGATGGCGTGCGCGCCCGTGTCTTCCGGCAAAACATGGCGCCGAGCGGGCAATGGGTCGACGCGCCGGTCGATCAGGCGACCGGCACCGACCTCGAAAACGCGATCCTCACCCGCGCGCGCCAGATCCGCATGAGCACGGTCGCCCGCTAAGCGGCCGCCGCATAACCGAAGTCAAAGAGGAGCCGAGCTAGGCTCGCGCGATGGCGCGCTACAACGCCAAAGAAACCGAAGAAAAATGGCAGGCGACGTGGCGCGAGCGCGGCGTGTTTCACGTCGAGGCCGATCCCGCGCGGCCGAAATACTATGTCCTCGAGATGTTTCCCTATCCGTCGGGGAAGCTCCATGTCGGCCACGTGCGCAACTACACGATGGGCGACGTCGTCGCGCGTTATAAGCGCGCGCAGGGCTTTAACGTGCTCCATCCGATGGGTTGGGATGCGTTCGGCCTGCCGGCCGAGAATGCCGCGATCGCGAGCAAGGTCCATCCCAAGGATTGGACGCTGCAGAACATCGGCGTGATGCGCGAGCAGCTGAAGCGCATGGGGCTCAGCTATGATTGGCGGCGCGAGATCGCGACCTGCCATCCCGAATACTACAAGCACGAACAGAAGATGTTCCTGGATTTCCTCGCGGCGGGCCTCGCCTACCGCAAGGAAAGCTGGGTCAATTGGGACCCGGTCGAGCACAGCGTCCTCGCCAACGAGCAGGTGATCGACGGCCGCGGCTGGCGCTCGGGCGCGCCGGTCGAGAAGCGGCTTCTATCGCAATGGTTCCTGAAGATCACCGAATATGCCGACGATCTCCTCGATGCCCTGTCGACGCTCGAGCGCTGGCCCGAGCGGGTGCGCGTCATGCAGGAGAACTGGATCGGCAAATCCGAAGGCGCGCGCGTCTTCTTCCGCCTGAAAGGCCGCAGCGACACGCTTGAAGTCTTCACGACGCGGCCCGACACCCTCTTCGGCGCCGCGTTCTGCGCCATCGCGCCCAATCATCCGCTCGCCGCCGAGCTCGCGGCGCAGAACAAGCCGCTCGCCGATTTCGTCGCCGAATGCAATCGCATGGGCACGAGCGAAGCGGTGCTCGAGACCGCCGAGAAGCGCGGCTTCGATACCGGCCTTAAAGCGCTGCATCCCTTCCTTCAGGGATGGGAGTTGCCGGTCTATGTCGCGAATTTCGTGCTGATGGAATATGGCGCCGGCGCGATCTTCGGCTGCCCGGCGCATGATCAGCGCGATCTGGATTTCGCGCGCAAATACAAGCTGCCGGTCAAGCCCGTGGTGCTGCCGCCGGATGCCGATCCGAAGAGCTTTACGGTCGCGAACGAGGCCTATACCGAAACGAGCGGCACGATCTTCAATTCGGAATTTTTGAACGGGCTCGACGTGGCGGCCGCCAAGCGCGCCGCGTCCGACCGCTTGATGCAGCTCAAATCCGGCGAGCGCACGATCGCCTATCGCTTGCGCGACTGGGGCATCTCGCGCCAGCGCTATTGGGGCTGTCCGATCCCGGTCATCCATTGCAGCAAATGCGGCATCGTGCCGGTGCCGCAAGCGCAATTGCCGGTTACTTTGCCGGAGGATGTCAGCTTCGATCAGCCAGGCAATCCGCTGGCGCACCATCCGACCTGGAAGCACACGACCTGCCCCCAATGCGGCGGCAAGGCCGAGCGCGAGACCGACACCTTCGACACCTTCTTCGAATCATCGTGGTATTTCGCGCGCTTCTGCTCGCCACGCGCGCCGACCGCATTCAAGAGCAACGAGGTCGATTACTGGCTGGCGGTCGATCAATACATCGGCGGCATCGAGCATGCCGTGCTGCACCTGCTCTATTCGCGCTTCTTCACTCGCGCGCTGAAGCAATGCGGCTATCTCGGGGTGAAGGAGCCCTTCGCGGGTCTG
Source organism: Allostellaceae bacterium (assembly GCA_035606035.1). GTDB lineage: Bacteria > Pseudomonadota > Alphaproteobacteria > ATCC43930 > CGMCC-115725 > CAIKMD01. Next base: position 18,741 of record DATNGE010000254.1, on the reverse strand, counting down.
TTCACTCAGGGCATGGTGTGCCACGAGACCTATAAGAGCGCCGAGGGCGAGTGGCTTTTCCCGGAAGAGGTCACCAAGGCCCAAGACAATTCGGCGCTCGATGCGAAAGGCCGACCGGTCACCATCGGCCGCATCGAGAAGATGTCGAAATCGCATAAGAACCTCGTCGGGCTCGATGCGATCGTCGACGCTTACGGCGCCGATACGGCGCGGCTCTATCTGCTCTCCGACAGCCCGCCCGAGCGTGATCTCGAATGGACCGATGCCGGCATCGAAGGCGCCTGGCGGTATGTGAACCGGCTGCATCGCCTGGTGACCGAGCCGCCCGTAAAACTGGCGGCGGCCGGCGCACGTGTGCCCGAGCAACTACCGGCCGCGCTGGCGGCGCTGCGCGGCGCGATTCACCGCACCATCCGCGACGTCACCGACGATCTCGAGAAATTCCGCTTCAACCGCGGCGTCGCGCGTATCCGCGAGCTGACCAACGCGCTCGAGGCGATCGAGGATGATGCTGGCGCCGGCACGGTCCTGCGCGAGGGGCTCGAAGCGGCGGTGCGGCTGCTGGGGCCGATGATGCCGCATCTCGGCGAGGAGCTTTGGCACGAGCTGCGCCCGGGCAATCTTCTCGCCGATGAGCAATGGCCGCGCTTCGATCCGGCGCTCGCCGCGGAAGAGACCGTGACGATGGCGGTGCAGGTGAACGGCAAGCTGCGCGGTACGGTCGAATTGCCGCGCAATGCCGCGGAGGATGCCGCCAAGGCAGCGGCCTTGGCATTGCCGACGGTTGCGAAGGCGCTCGCGGGCAAAGCGCCGCGCAAGACCATCATCGTGCCCAATCGGATCGTCAATGTCGTCGTCTAGCGCGATCGCGCGGCCGAGCCGGCGCGCGCTGTTTCTCGCGCCGCTCGTCGCGATGCTCGCCGGCTGCGGCTTCCGTCCGCTTTACGCGCCGCGGGGCCCGCGCGATTGGGATCCCGACCTCGCCGCCATCAACGTCCAGCGCATCAACGATCGGCCGGGGCAGATCCTCGCCGAGGCCTTGCGCGAGAACCTCAATCCCAGCGGCGTTTCCGTGCCCAGGCGCTGGGATCTTCAGACCGGACTGCGCGTGATCCGAACCGATCTCGGCATTCAACGGAACGCCACCGCGACCACCAGCCAAATTTCCGTCGCCGCGAGTTTCGCGATCATCGACGCGCAGAACGGCAAGACCGTCTATACGAGCTCGAGCACCGCCGTCGGCGATTTCGATCAGGTGCGCGACGCTTATGCGACGCAGGTCGCGGCCGATGCCGCGCGCGACCGTGCGCTGCGCGAAGTCGCCGACGACATGACGCTGCGGCTCTCGCTTTTCGTCCGCGACCAACGCGCGAAAGCCGCCGCGGCGAGCCGATGAAGCTGCCGGCGGCGCGGATCGCTGCTTTCATCAAAGCGCCCGATGCCGGCATGCGCGCCGCGCTGGTCTACGGACCCGATGCCGGCCTCGTCAAAGAGCGCGCCGAGAAGATCGCGCGCGCGATCTGCCCCGATCTGAGCGACGCGTTTCGCGTCGCCGAACTCGATGCCGACGCTCTGGCGAAGGATCCGGCGCGGCTCAACGATGAAGCGGCAAGCCTCAGCCTGATGGGCGGCCGGCGGCTCGTGCGGGTGCAGGATGCGGGCGACGGCGTCGGCGCGATCTTCGATCGCTTCTTCAAGGATTCGCCGCCGGGCGATGCGTTCATCGTCGTCGCCGCCGGCGACCTGCCGCCGCGCTCGTCGCTGCGCCGCGCTTTCGAGAGCGCGAAGAACGCCGCCGCGCTGGCCTGCTACCTCGACGGGCCACGCGAGCTCGGCGAATTGGCGCGCGAGGTTTTCGCCGCGCATAAGATCACCGCGCGGCCGGAAGCGATGCAGTATCTCGTCGCGCATCTCGGCGGCGACCGCGGCATCAGCCGGCAAGAGCTCGAAAAGCTCGCGCTCTATGTCGGCGATGGCGGCACGGTCGATGAAAGCGCCGCGCTCGACGCCGTCGGCGACAGCGCCGAGCTGACCACGGATGAAGCGGTCTTCGCCGCCGCCGAGGGCGATGCCGTGCAGCTCGAGCGCGCGCTCAACCGCGCCTTCGGCGAAGGCGCGCAAGCCGTGAGCCTCATCCGCGCCGAGCTCCGGCATTTCCAGCGCCTGCATTTGGCGGGTGCCCGCCAAGCGGCGGGCAAGAGCGAGGAAGAGGCGTTGAAATTCCGGCCGCCGCTGTTCTTCAAATTCGTCGACCGCTTCAAGCGCCAGCTGCGGCTCTGGCCGCCGGCGCGCGCCGAAGCGGCGATGACGGCGCTCAACGAAGCCGAAGCGCGCATGAAGACGACGGGTCTGCCGGCGGAGACGATCTGCCGCGAAGCCTTGCTGCGCATCGCGCGCGGCGCCGCGGCGGCGGCGCGGGCGCGCTGATTCAGCCGCGCAGCTTCTTCAGCACGTCGTCGAGCTGATCGAGCGAGCGGTAGTGGATCGCGAGCGATCCGCTGCCTTTCGCATCGCTTTCGATCGTCACTTTAAGCCCGAGCAGCAATGTCAGCTGCTTCTCCAGCGCATCGACATTCGCGTCCTTGTAGCGCTGCGGCAGTTTGACGAGTTTTAGCTTCGGCGCTTTCTCGTCGCGCAGCGCAGCCTCGATGCCGCGCACGCTGAGCCCTTCTTGCTCGATGCGCCGCGCGAGCGCCAGCGGATCGCGCGCAGTGACAAGTGCGCGCGCATGGCCCGCGCTCAAGCGGCCCTCGGCGATCATCGCTTTCACCTCTTCGGGCAAGCCGAGCAAGCGCATCGTGTTGGCGATATGGCTGCGGCTCTTGCCGAGCGCGCGGCCGAGCTCTTCCTGTGTGTGGCCGAATTCCTCGATCAGGCGGCGATAACCCTCGCCTTCTTCAATCGCATTGAGATCCTGGCGCTGGATGTTCTCGATCAGCGCGATCTCGGACGCGCCGCGATCGTCCATCTCGCGGATGATCACCGGAACCTCGTGGAGCTGCGCCGCTTGCGCCGCGCGCCAGCGGCGCTCGCCGGCAAGAATCTCGTAACGATTGGGCTCCGACGGATCGCGGCGGACAAGAATGGGCTGGAGAATGCCCTTCTCGCGCACCGATTGGGTCAGCGCATCGAGATTCTCGGCGTCGAAATTCCGCCGCGGCTGGAACCGGCTCGGCTTCACCTGCTCGATCGGCAGGCTGCGCAGATTCTCGTGGCTTTGCGGCGTCGGCGTTTCATCGTCGCCGAAAAGTGCCGAGAGGCCGCGGCCGAGACCCCGGCCGACATTGCCGCGCGGCCGCGGCGTCTCGTCGCTCACGGCGTCACCGGCGCAGCGTGAAGCAGGCCGCGTTCGCGTTTCAAGACTTCGCTCGCGAGATGGACATAAGCCTGCGCCCCCGGACAGCGGAAATCGTAAAGCAGCACGGGCTTGCCATGCGACGGCGCCTCCGAAATGCGCACGTTGCGCGGAATGACCGTGTCATAGAGCTTGTCGCCAAAATGGCCGCGCACATCGGCCGCGACGAGATCGGAAAGATTGTTCCGCTTGTCGAACATGGTGAGGACGATGCCCTGGATCTCGAGCGCGGGATTGAGGTGCCGCTTCACGCGCTCGATCGTCTTCACCAGATGCGAGAGACCTTCGAGGGCGTAGAACTCGCACTGCAGCGGCACGAGCACGGCATGCGACGCGCAGAGCGCGTTCAGCGTCAACAGCCCGAGCGATGGCGGGCAATCGATCAGCACGTGATCGAAAGGCAGCGCGACGTTTTTGAGCGCATCGGCCAGGCGATATTCGCGGCGATCGAGCTCGACGAGTTCGAGCTCCGCCCCGGCAAGCTCGACCGAGGCCGGCACCACCGAGAGATGCGGCACCGCGGTCGGCACGATCGCCGCGCCGAGCGGCTGCTCGCCGGCAAGCACTTGATAGGATGTGATCGTGCGCGCCTGACGCGGAATGCCGAGACCGGTCGACGCATTGCCCTGCGGATCGAGATCAATCAGCAAGACATTCTCGCCGGCGGCAGCAAGCGCGGTCGCGAGATTGACCGCCGTCGTCGTCTTGCCGACCCCGCCTTTCTGATTGGCGATCGCAATGATTCGGAGGGCCCGCAGCTGCGGCATCGTCGCGGCCTCGCTCATGGCACGATCCGGCGGATGGCGGAGAGTTTCAGGATCACGCCCGAGGGGTCGGAGAGGCTCGGGATCGTCTCCGGGGTGAACTCCCTCAAGGCGCGCGCTGCCGCCAGTTCCTCCCCGGCGCTCTCGCCCTTGAGGAACAGGCAGATGGTCTGCTCAGAGATAAATTTCTCTGAATAATCAATGAGTTGACTAAGGGTGGCACATGCGCGCGCGACCACGGCATCGGCCGGGAACGCGGCGGTTTTCTCGATCCGCTCGGGATGGAGCGTGACCGCCACGTCCATGATCCGCGCGGCCTCGCGCAGGAACGCCGCCTTCCGCAAATCGGATTCGACGAGATGCATTTCCGGCACCCCGATCGCCGCAAGGATGAGCCCTGGCAACCCCGCCCCCGCGCCGAGATCGACAACGACCCGCGTCGCACGCGGCAGATGTTTGGCGAGCTGAGCGCAATCGAGGATATGCCGGCGCCACACATCGCCAATCGTGTTGGCGCTGACGAGATTGATTCGCCGATTCCATTGGCTCAGGAGCTCGACATAGGCGCTGAGCTTCGCCAATGTTTCACGTGAAACGCCGCTGACCCGCGCAAAGCCGGCCGGGCCGAGCGGCAGCCGCACGGGCCGGACATTGGCGGTCATCGGCGCCATCACGCGGCCGCCTCCCTGCGTTTCACATGGCGCAGCAGCGCGACCAGCGCCGCCGGCGTGACACCTGAAATACGCGATGCCGCCCCGAGGTTGGCCGGACGCGCCGCACTGAGCTTTTGCCGGATCTCGGTCGAGACGCTGCCGATCGCGCCGTAATCGAGATCGCGCGGCAGGAGAAGTTCCTCGTCGCGGCGGAAAGCGTGGATCTCGGCCTCCTGGCGATCGAGATAGCCGGCGTAGCGGCCATCGATCTCAAGCTGCTCGGCGATCTCCGGGGAGATCGCCTGCAGCTCCGGCCAAACCGCCGTTAGCAGAGGCCAGGTGATGTCGGGGTGACGCAGCAGATCGGCGGCCGAGCGCGACACGCCATCGGCATTCACCGTCAGACCGCGGTTTCGCAATTGCTGGGGGGTGAGCTTCAGCGCGCGGACGAGACCCCGCGCCTCGCCCAAATCCTGGGCTTTCTGAGCGAAAGCTGCTTCGCGCGCACGGCCGACGCAGCCCACTGCCAGGCCGAGGGGCGTCAGCCGTTGATCGGCGTTGTCGGCACGCAGCACCAGCCGGTATTCCGCCCGCGACGTAAACATGCGGTACGGTTCGTCTGTTCCGCGTGAAACAAGATCATCGATCAGCACGCCGATGTAGGAGCTCGCCCGGTCGAGGACGAACTCGCCGCCCCCGTCGGCGGGAAGCGCCCCATCGCGCCCGGCCCGGAGCGCGGCGTTGAGCCCGGCGATCAGCCCCTGGGCGGCGGCCTCTTCATAGCCGGTCGTGCCGTTGATCTGACCGGCGAAGAACAGGCCGGGCACCCGCTTGGTCTCGAGGCTCGATCGGAGCTCGCGCGGATCGACGAAGTCATATTCGATCGCATAGCCTGGCCGCTTGATAGCGGCATGCTCGAGCCCAGGAATGGTCGCGATCAGCGCGGCCTGAACATCGCGCGGTAGCGAGGTCGAAATCCCGTTCGGATAGATCGTGTCGTCATCGAGCCCTTCCGGCTCGAGGAAAATCTGGTGCCGCTCGCGCGCCGCGAAGCGCACGACCTTGTCCTCGATCGACGGGCAATAGCGCGGCCCAGTGCTTTCGATCTGACCGGAATACATCGGCGCCCGATGCAGATTGGCGCGGATGATGGCGTGCGTCTCGGCCCGCGTCTCGGTGATGTGGCAGACGGTTTGAGGTGCCGTTATCGCCTTGGTCAGAAAGGAAAAAGGTACCGGCGGGTCGTCGCCGTGCTGGACCTGAAGCCCGGCCCAGTCGATGGTTTTGCCGTCGAGCCGCGGCGGGGTGCCGGTCTTGAGGCGGCCGAGGCGGAATTCGAGCCGCGCCAGCGTCTCGGCGAGGCCGATCGAAGGCGCTTCGCCAACGCGGCCGGCCGCGATCTTTTCGTCGCCGATATGGATGAGACCGCGCAGAAAGGTCCCGGTGGTGAGCACCACCGTGGCCGCAAGCAGCTCTTCGCCCGAGGCGAGCGCAACGCCCCTCACCCGGCCGCGATCATCAAGGCGCAGATCCTCGGCCGAGCCTTCCTCGATTGTCAGGTTCGGCTGCTCGGCAAGCAGCGCCTGCATCGCCTCGCGATAGAGCTTGCGATCGGCTTGCGCGCGCGGGCCGCGGACGGCCGGACCCTTGCTGCGATTGAGCAGCCGGAATTGGATGCCGGCGCGGTCGGCGGCGCGGCCGATGACCCCATCGAGCGCATCGAGCTCGCGCACGAGATGGCCCTTCGCGAGGCCCCCGATCGCCGGATTGCAGGACATCTCGCCGATTGTGCGGCGATTCTGCGTCAACAGCAGGGTCTTGGCGCCGAGCCGTGCAGCAGCAGCAGCGGCTTCGCAGCCGGCATGGCCGCCGCCGATCACGATCACGTCCCAAGGCTGCATTGGCTCACTTTATTGACGGGCTGTCGGGGTGTAAAGCGACGCGCCCAAACCATCCCCGTGTTTCACGTGAAACACCACACGCAAGACGCGCGCATGCGCCCTTTATAAGGGAAATTCCTGCAGTAACTCGACCTTAAGTATTCTTTAAGAATAGGCCTCAGTAATTCCTCACAAATTTTCTGTGGTTCTTCTTGAAATCGCCTACAAGATGTAGCTCCAGGCGACCGATTCGTGCCCGAGACGTTCCCAGAACTCCTACTAGATGCAGTGGTCGGCAAGCGGTCTGTTCTCGATTCATTCCGACCAAAATGGCGGTTTTACTTGCCGATGCAGAATTCGCGGAAGAGCGCGTCGAGCATGTCCTCGACATCGACGCGGCCTGTGATGTGCCCGAGCGCGCGCGCCGCGCCCCGCAGATCTTCGGCTGCGAGCTCGGGCAGCGCCGCCGCCGCGAATCGATCGAGCGCCGCAACGCAATTCTCGAGCGCCGCGCGGTGACGCGTGCGCGTCACCAGCGGCGCCGTCCCGGTGCCGAGCGATTCTTCGACGGCGGCGCCGAGGCGCGCGATGAGCGCGCCGATGCCTTGACCGCTGGTTGCGGAGCAATACAGCGCTGCGGCGGCACCCAGCGGATCGGCCCATGCCGCAGGGGTTTCTTGCACCAGATCGATTTTGTTGACGACGATGATCGTACGTTCATCGATGAGTTCGCGCACCGTCGCCGCCTCTTCCGGCTTCGTCGCATCGAGCACGACGAGTTTGAGATCGGCGCTCGCGGCGCGCGCGCGCGCCCGGCGGATGCCCTCTTCCTCGATACTGTCGGCGCTGTCGCGCAGCCCGGCCGTATCGGCGAGCACCACGGGAAAACCGCCGAGATCGAGCGCGACCTCGATCACATCGCGCGTCGTGCCGGCGATATGCGAGGTGATGGCGACATCGCGCCGCGCCAGGGCGTTCATCAGGCTCGATTTGCCCGCATTGGGCGGGCCGAGAATCGCGACCGAGACGCCGTCGCGCAGCCGCTCGCCGCGCCGATCATCGGCAAGCTCGTTCGCGATCTCGCCGCGCAGCGCAGCCGCTTCGCGGCGTGCGGCAGCCCATTGCTCGGCCGGCAGGCTCTCTTCTGGAAAATCGATCTCGGCTTCGAGCCGCGCCTGCGCACCGATCAGCCGCGCGCGCCATTCCTCGCAGCGCCGGCCGAATTCGCCCTGCAGCTGGCGCATCGCCTGACGGCGCTGCGCCGCAGTCTCGGCCTCGACCAGATCGGCGATCGCCTCGGCGGCGGTGAGATCGAGCTTGCCGTTGAGGAACGCGCGTTTCGTGAATTCGCCGGGCTCGGCGAGGCGAAAGCCGGGGCGGCGGGCAAGGAGCGCGAACGCCGCCGCGAGCACGGCGCGGCTGCCATGGAGCTGCAGCTCGACGACATCCTCCCCGGTCATGCTCGCCGGCGCCGCGAAATAAAGCGCGATGCCGTCGTCGAGAACTTCGCCGCTGTCGGGATCGCGGAACCGCGCGTGCCGCGCCTGACGCGGCGGCGGCAGGCTGCCCACCAGATCGCGCAGCGCCGCTGCGGCGTCCGGCCCCGACAGCCGCACCATGGCGACGCCGGCGCGGCCCGAGGCGGTGGCGAGCGCGTAGATCGTCTCCGTCATGGTAGCGAAAATAGCGACGGCGCAGCGCCATCGCCTAGAGCGCGTTTGGGGTCATCTGCTTGTCAGCGCGGCGAACGGCAGGGGCGCCTGGCTATTCATGGAGCATAGCAGAAATGCGCTTAACCAGCGAAAAATACCCGGAAATCGGCAGTTGTTTGATTCAGGTCAAGGCAAATTGACGGCAGCTGCGGCATAGGACATGGATGGACGAACAACACATCCAGCAGATGGTCGACGTCATGCTGGCGTGTCACGGCAAGGACGCGGAAAGCGCGGCACGCAAGCGCGCCAATCGCTGCCTGCGCCGCAAGGAGCCGGAATGGGCAGCGATATGGCGCGAGGTCGCCGATCGCCTCGCCGCGCGCGGCGCCGGCGGCGACAAATAATCCGCACCGCTTTCTCCCTCGGCTAGATCGTCCCCCGCGCGCAGCGTAAAATCGCGCCAACCCCGCGCGGCGCTTCTGTTCGGCGCGAGGCAAACGATAACACCGCGCTCGGGAGGATCGATGAACGGCACCGCATTCAAGCTCGCCACCTATGCCGGCAATCCGGGCGGCCGATTCGCCGCCATCGTGCTCGGCGACACGGCGCTCGATATCGCCGCGGTCTATCCGGCGTACCGCCAATCGCCGCGCGGCAAGGCCGGGCCGCTGACCGCGACCGACAGTATCAAAGCCATGCTCGAAGGCTGGGACCATAATTTCCCGGTGCTGCAGGAGATGGTCGCCTTTATCGAAGCGGAAGGCGTTGCGAGCCCGCGTTTTGCCGGCGGGCGCGCCAAGATCGATGGGCTCCACGCGCTGCCGCCGATCCTGCGGCCGGGCAAGATCTTCAACGCGGCGCAGAATTTCCAGGAGCATGTCGACGAGATGATCCGCGCCGGGATGACGCCGGCGGGCGGGCCGGAATTCAGCGGCGCCAAATCGACTTCGCATCCTTATCTCTTCTTCAAAGCGCCGAGCGCCCTTTGCGGCGCCTACGACGACATCGCGATCCCGCGCGGCATGGCGAAGATCGATTGGGAAGCCGAGATCGCCTGCGCGATCTGGAAAGCGGGCAAGCGCATCAAGGCCGAGAAGGCGCTCGAGCATATCGCCGGCTTCATGACGACGAACGACGTCTCGTGCCGCGACATCCAGATCCGGCCCGACCGGCCAGCGCTGCGCTCCGATTGGTTCGGCGGCAAGAGCCATGACAATTTCGCGCCGACCGGGCCGTTCTTCACGCCGGCAGCCTTCGTCAAAGATCACATGAAGCTCTTCATCCGCCTCGCCGTGAACGGCGATGTGAAGCAGAACGGCAATACCTCGCAATTCATCTACACGCCGGAAGAGCAGATCGAATACGCCTCGAACATCATTTCGCTCGAGCCCGGCGATATGTTCGTCTGCGGCACCTGCGGCGGCGTCGGCCAGGGCAGGAACAGCTTCCTCAAGGCCGGCGATGTGATGGAGACGGAGATCGAGGGCCTCGGCAAGATGCGCAACCGCTTCGTCGAGGATCGCGCTTAGATAATCGGAAGCAGGGAGGGGCGAATGATCATTACAAGGCGTTCTCTGATCGCGACGGCGGCCACGGTGTCTGCCGCCTGGCCATTCCGCCGCGCCATCGCCGCCGATCCGATCAAGGTCGGGTTCAGCATGGCGTTGACGGGCGGCGTTGCTTCGATCGGCAAGCAGGTGCTGGTCGCGCTGCAGATTTGGCGCGACGATGTCAATGCCAAGGGCGGATTGCTCGGCCGGCCGGTCGAGCTCGTCTATTACGACGACCAGAGCAATCCCTCGAACGTGCCGCCGATCTATACGAAGCTGATCGATGTCGACAAGGTCGACCTCCTCATCGGCCCTTACGCGACCAACATGGTCGCACCGGCGATCCCGCTCTTGATGCAGAGCAAGAAGACCACGATCGGCATCCTCGCCAACGCCGCGAACAGCAAATTCCATTACGATCAGTATTTCTCGATGCTGCCGACCGGCCCCGATCCCGAGAAATCCTTCTCGACCGGATTTCTTGAAATGGCGGCGGCCCAGAAGCCGAAGCCCGAAACCATCGCGATCGTCGCAGCCGACGCCGAATTCGCGCAGAACGCGGCCGACGGCGCGCGCGCGAATATCAAGGCCATGGGCGGCTTCAAGACGGTGCTCGACCGCAACTATCCGCCGACAACGCAGGATTTCGCACCGATCATGCGCGCGGTGCAGGCGACCAATCCGGATATTCTTTACGTCGCCGCCTATCCACCGGATTCGGTCGGCATCGTGCGCGCCGCGAAAGAGATCGGCCTCAAACCGAAAATGTTCGGCGGCGCCATGATCGGCTTGCTGGTCACGCCGATCAAGATGCAGCTCGGACCGCTGATGAACGGCATCATCGTCAACACGGTTTTTGTGCCGGCGCCGGCCTTCATCTTCCCCGGCACGAAGGAGATGCTGGCGAAGTATCAGGCGATCGCCAAGGAGCAGCAGCTCGATCCGCTCGGCTGGGGTTTCGCGACGCTTGGGTATTCAGCCGGGCAGGTGCTGGCCGCGGCGGTCGAAGGCAGCAAGAGCCTCGATCACGTCGAGCTCGCGAAATACATGCACACGCATGAATTCGACACCGTGGTCGGCAAGATCTCCTTCGCTGCCGACGGCGAATGGACCAAATCGCGGGTCGTCTTCACTCAATTCCAGCATGTCGCCGGCAACACGCTCGACGAGTTCCAGGACGCGCAGCATGAGATCATCGTGTGGCCCGATTCGATGAAGTCCGGCAATCTCATCTATCCCTATTCGGCGGCCGAGAAGTAGACAGGCGCAGCGTTCTAGGCCCTGTTCGAAGCGCCGGGAGGGCCTAGATTAGGGGCATGACAGCCGACACCAATCGCAACGCTTTGGGCAGCGAGACCAGCCCCTATCTTCTCCAGCACCGCGACAATCCGGTGCATTGGCAGGCTTGGGGGCCGGAAACGCTCGCCGCCGCCAAGGCCGAGGACAAGCCGATCCTCCTCTCGGTCGGCTATGCCGCCTGCCATTGGTGCCACGTCATGGCGTCGGAGAGTTTCGCCAATCCCGCCATCGCCGCGGTGATGAACCAGCATTTCGTCAACATCAAGGTCGATCGCGAAGAGCGGCCGGATATCGACGCGATCTACATGCACGCGCTCCACATGATGGGCGAGCAGGGCGGCTGGCCGCTGACCATGTTCCTGACCTCGGAGGGCGAGCCGTTCTGGGGCGGGACCTATTTCCCGCCGACGCCGCGCTTCGGCCGGCCCGGCTTCCCGCAAGTGCTCGAAGCAATCGCCGAGGCCTATCGCAAGGACAAGGACACGATCGGCAAGAACGTCGCGGCGCTGCGCCAAGGCCTCGCGCAGCTCGCGGCACCGCAGATCGGGCAGGCGATCGATCTCGCCATGATCGACCAGGTCGCGGCGCGGCTGACGCAGGAGATCGACGGGGTGCATGGCGGCATCGGCCAAGCGCCAAAATTCCCGCAGGGCCCGGTGCTCGAGCTCTTATGGCGCGCCGGCACGCGCGGCAAGACCGCGGCGCGCGACGCGGTGCTGCTGACGCTCGACCACATCGCGCAAGGCGGCATCTACGATCACGTCGGCGGCGGCTTCGCGCGCTATTCGGTCGATGCACGCTGGCTCGTGCCGCATTTCGAGAAGATGCTCTACGACAACGCGCTGCTGATCGAGCGCTACGCGGCCGCCTATCAGGCGACGAAGAAGCCGCTTTATGCCGAGCGCATCGCCGAGACCATCCAATGGCTCGAACGCGAGATGCGGGTCAAGGAAGGCGGCTTCGCCTCGAGTCTCGATGCCGATAGCGAGCATGTCGAAGGCAAATTCTATGTCTGGAGCGAAGCCGAGATCGATCAGCTGCTCGGGCCGCGCGCGGCGCGCTTCAAGGAATTCTACGATGTGAGCGCGAGCGGCAATTGGGAAGAGCACAACATCCTCAATCGCCTCGATCACCTCGGCCGCGCCGATGATGCGACCGAGCGCGAGCTCGCCGACGATCGCGCCAAGCTCTTGGCCGCGCGGGCAGCGCGGATACGCCCCGGCATCGACGACAAGGTGCTCGCCGATTGGAACGGGCTGATGATCGCGGCGCTCACCGAAGCGGCCCTCGTCTTTGAGCGCGTCGACTGGCTCGCCCTCGCGCGCGGCGCTTTCGATTTCGTCGTGACCGCGATGAGCGACACGGATGGGCGCCTCTTCCATTCCTGGCGCGGCCGCGCCCAGCATCGCGCCATTCTCGACGATTACGCCAATATGAGCCGCGCCGGCCTGGCGCTCTACGAAGCGACCGGCGAGACGCGCTTTCTCGCCCAGGTGCAGAAATGGGTCGCGCTCGCCAGCAAGCATTACGCCGATCCGCGCGGCGGCTTCTTCTTCACCGCCGATGACGCCGAAAGCCTCATCGCGCGCAGCAAGAACGCGCTCGACCAGCCCAACCCCGCCGGCAACGGCACGCTCGCCGGGGTGCTGACGCGGCTCTACTATCTCACCGGCGATGAGGATTACCGCAAAGCGGCGCAAGCGACGCTCGACGCTTTCGCCGGGGGCGCGCGGCAGAATCTCTTCGGCCACGCGACGTTGCTTAACGCCTCCGAGCTGTTGCTCAAAGGCTTGCAGATCGTGATCGTGGGGGATCGCACCAGTACTGATACCAAGGCGCTGCTCGCGGCCACCTATCGCCGCGACCTGCCGAACCGCATCGTCAGCGTGGTCGCGGCGGGCGCGGCGCTGCCGCCGTCGCATCCGGCCGCCGGCAAAGGCCAGGTCGGCGGCCAGGCGACGGCCTATATCTGCGAAGGCCCGGTCTGCTCTCTGCCGCTCACGGATCCCGCCGCGCTCGATCAGGCGCTCGCCAGCCGGGGATGACATGCCGCGCCTCTCGCTCGACAGCCCGGTGGGGCGGCTGACGATCTTCGAGCAGGACGGGGCGATCACGGCTTTGGTCTGGGGCGACAAATCGGCGGGGCCGGCGACGCCGCTCCTGCAAAACGCCAAGCGCCAGCTCGCTGCTTATTTCGAGCGCAAGCGGCGCGACTTCGATCTGCCGCTGGTGCCGGAAGGCACCGAGGACGAGAAGCGCATCTGGGCGGCGATGACGGCGATCCCCTACGGCGAGACGCGCTCTTACGGCGAGATCGGCCGCCTCCTCGATATCGAGCCGCGCGCCGTCGGCCATGCCTGCGGCCGCAACCCGCTGCCGATCCTCTTGCCGTGCCACCGCGTCACCGGCGCCGACGGCAAGCTCGTCGGCTATTCCGGCAGTGGCGGCATCGAGACCAAGCGCAAGCTGTTGCAACTCGAAGGCGCGCTGCTGCTGTAATAAAACGATCTATCCGGGAGTAATCTTATTCTATTTGGTCCCCCGCGGGCGCTGATGTAAAATATACTTGCGTCCTGAGCAAAACCAGAATGCATCAAGCAGCTCCGGGGAGGCGAAGATGGCTTATGAACTCGAAGGGCGTTTGCTCGAAGTTTGCAATTGTCGCGTTCTCTGTCCCTGCTGGATCGGCGAGGATCCGGACCCTGGCTTCTGCCATTCGATCAACGCCTATCATTTCGATAAAGGCGTTATCGAAGGGATCGATGTCAGCGGGAGAACGATTGCTGCGGTCTGCAACATTCCCGGCAACGTCCTCAAAGGCAATTGGCGCATCGCCCTCTATGTCGATGACAAGGCATCGCCCAGCCAAGAGGAAGCACTCCTGAAGGTGTTTAGCGGCAAGCTTGGCGGGCCGGTCGCGGACCTCGCCAAACTCATCGGCGAGGTTGTTTCTGTCGAGCGTGTACCGATCCTGTTTGATGTCCATGGCGGCAAGGGGACGATCAAGATCGGCGAGCGCGCCTATGCCGAGCTCGAACCCTATCTCGGTCCGAACGGCGCCAAGACCACGCTGACCGACACGATCTTCTCCACCGTTCCGGGCGCGCCTGTGTACGTTGGCAAGTCGCCGCGCTATCGCTCGAAGAACCCGGCGCTGGGCATCGACCTCGACATGAAGGACCACAACGCCCTGCAAAGTACCTTCGCCTTCTACGGCTGAAGCGCGCGGGGTGCCGCCTCGGCGGTGCGGACGGTGAGCTTGTCCTCAGCTTTGCAGCCGCGCGATGGGCCCGAGGCCGTGCGCGCGCATCGCTATGCGTTCTTGGCCATTTTTTGGACGCTGATCGCGCTCACCTGGATGGCGCTCATCCTCTGGCAAGCGAGCCCCTACGGCCGCTACCTCGATCATGGCGAGTGGACCGCGACGGGCCTCGCCGCCGCGCTGTGCAGTGCGCTCCCGGACGGCGCTGTCGCCTTTCTGCCCGCGCTGCTCTACGCCGCGGGCTGGCTCTTGATGATCGCCGCGATGATGCTGCCCTCGACGCTGATGCTCTTGCGGCTGTTCGCTCGGCTGACCGCCACGCGAGCGGACCGCCGCGTCCTCATCGCGCTCGTCGTCGCGGGATACCTCGCGATCTGGAGCGTGTTCGGCGTGGCTATCCACCTCATCGATCTCGTCCTCCACCGCGCAATCCTCGGCAGCCCCTGGCTCGCCTTCAACGCCTGGGCGATCGGCGCGGGTGTTTTTGTCCTCGCCGGGGCGTTCCAATTCAGCCGCCTCAAATATCGCTGCCTCGAGAAGTGCCGCACGCCGTTGAGCTTCGTCATCGAGCATTGGCGCGGCAGATCCGTCCGCGCGCAGTCGCTCTTGCTCGGGCTGCATCATGGACTGTTCTGCGTCGGCTGCTGTTGGGCGGTCATGCTGGTGAGCTTCGCGCTCGGCACCGGCAGCATCGTGTGGATGCTGGCGATCGGCGCGGTCATGGCGCTCGAGAAGAACGCATCCTGGGGCCGCCGTTTAAGCGCGCCGCTGGGCGCTCTCCTGCTCGCCTGCGGCGGCGCGATGGCGTTGCTTCACTTCCAGCCTATTTGAGCGCCGCTTTGTAGTAGCTCAGATCGTAGAAATCTTTCGCGTTGAGCTTCTTCTTCGGCTCGCCGTATTCGTTGCGCAGCTTGACGACCGCGGCGACGCCTTCCGGATCGATCGCCGCCCGGGGCGAGCCGATGCCGCCCTTGCCCGCCGTGTCACGATAGATATCGGCCGCTTGCTGCGCCGAGATGCCTTGCGTGTTCTTCATCAGCAGCTCGATCGCGGCTTCTTTGTGCGAGGCGTCGAAGAGCCAGGTCGAGCTTTTGACATAGGCGCGGATGAAAGCCATCAGCACATCGCGATGTTGCGTCGCCCAGGCGCGCCGTGCCATGCCGGCGCTCGCCTGGTAATGCGGGAAAAGCTTGCGCATATCGCCAAGATTAACCGCGCCCTTGCTCATCGCGATCGCATCGAAGGGCCGATTGAGCCCGGCGGCTTCCGCCTTGCCGCCGGTGATCGCATCGAGCCGCGCTTGCGATGAGCCGACCGCGAGCACGTTGTAATCGCCCTGCTTGAGCTTGTGTCGCGCCATCGCGCTGTAGAGCACGAAGGCGAAGCCGGTGTTCTTCGCGTCGACCGCGAGAGTCTTGCCTTTCAGATCCTCGATCCGCTTGATGTAGGGCGCGGCGATGAATTGCAGCGCCAATTGCTCGCCGCCCATGAAGGCGAAGAGATCGGTCGGCTGCTTCACCTCGGTCGCGCCCTGGCCGGCGTCATAGGCGACGATGTTGTCGAAGGCGGTGAGGCCGAGATCGTATTTGCCGGTCGTCATGCCGTTGATCTGCTCGACCGAGCCGCGGATGGGATCGAGATGCACGTCGAGCTTCTCGCGCGCGAAGAAGCCCTCGTTCTGGCCGATCATCAGCACCCAGCTGGCGCCGGGGAAGTGGCTGACCTCGAGCTTGGTTTGGGCGCGGGCGGGCACGGCCGCGAGCAGCGCGCCGGCAATCAGACTGACGAGCAATTTACGCATGATGACAAACCTTCTTCGCTTTACGGAATAATCAGGTTTTTGCGAGCCGCGGGATCAGCCGCTTGGCGTTGCCGGCATGGATCGCAGCGAGATCTTTCGGCGCGAGGCCGCGCTGATCGAGCGCATCGAGCTGGTCGTTGGTGAAATAGGGGAAGTCCGTGCCGTAGGTGATCTGCGTGATCGGCGCGAGCTTCGTCAGCGCTGCGAAAGACGGGGCCGCGGTCACATTGACCGTGTCGTAATGCAGCCGCTTCAGCTCCGCTATCACGCCGTCCGGCGCAATCTCATGCAGATCTTTCGCCGTCTTGAAGAACGCCTCGATGCGGCCGGCAATGTAGGGTGTCGTCCCGCCGCCATAGGCGAAGAGCCATTTGATATCGCGATAACGCGCCAGCGCGCCATTGGCGAGAAGGCTCATCACCGCGCGCGTCATGTCGAACGTGACTTCGCCGACCGCCGGATTGATGCCCGGCCCGACCTTCAGCGCGCCGCAGCAATCCGGCACCGGCCCATGGAAGAACACGACCGCCTTGCGGCGATTCAATTCTTGCCAGAGCGGATTGTAATAGGGATCGCCGGGATAACGGCCATTCGCGCTCGACTGAATGCCGATCCCATCGGCCTTCACCTGGTCGAGCGCGTATTCCGCCTCCTTCAGCGATGAATCGATATCGATCATGTTGAGCGGCGCGAACAGGCCAAAGCGGCCTTTGTGGTCGCTCATCATCTTCGCCGCGAAATCGTCGCAGGCGTGGATGATTTTCGTCGCCTTCGGCGCGTCTTGGCCCCAAAAGCCTTCGCGGATCGAGGCGAGCGACAGCATCGCGGTCTGCACGCCCCCGCTGTCCATTTCGTCGAGCGCGACTTGCGGGCTCCATTGGGCGATGCGCGGATCGGCGGGCGAATGATGCGCCTCGCCCCATTCCCGCGACAGCTGCGCATATTCTGGCGCCCAGAAATGAAAGTGCGTGTCGATGACGCCGCGATGCTTGGCCGCCGGTTTTCTCTCCGTCGGCTGAGCCAGCCCAGCTGCCGGCAGCGCCATGGCGGCGCTCGCCGCCGCGACCGCCGCCATGAACTCACGCCGTGATGTCATGCTTTAAACCTTCGCCCCTTAACTTACGCCTTGGCGAGCCGCGGAAGCAGCCGCTTGGCATTCCCCGAGTGGATCGCTTCCACATCTTTTGCCGAAAGATGCATCTGGTCGAGCTCATCGAGCTGGTCATTGTGGAAATAGATGAAGTCAGTGCCGTAAAGGATGTGCGAAGCAGGCAGGAATTTGGTGATCGCCGCCATCGACGACGGGTTCGTCACGTTGACGGTGTCGACGTTGAACTTCTTCAGCTCGTTGGCGACGCCGTTCGGCGCGATCTCCTTGACGTTCTTTCCTTGCTTAATGAAATTGTTGATGCGCCCGGCGACGAAAGGCAGCGTGCCGCCACCATAGGCGATGATCCAGTTGATGTTGGGATATTTCTGCAACGCGCCACTCGTCAAGAGGCTGGCGCAGGTGCGCGTCACGTCGAAGGTCACTTCGACGACCGAGCCGAACATCCCGGGCCCATCCTTGATCGCCGAGCAACAGGCCGTGTTCGGACCATGAACGAAGACAACCGCTTTACGGCGGTTGAGCTCTTGCCAGATCGGATCGTAGCTCGGATCGCCGAGATATTTCTCGCCATAGCTCGATTGCAGCCCGATGCCGTCGGCGTGCACCTGGTCGAAGGCGTATTCCGCCTCCTTCAGCGAGCTGTCGACATCGATCATGTTAAGCGGCGCAAAGAGACCGAAACGGCCTTTGTGATCGGCAACCATCTTGGCGCCGTAATCGGCGCAGGAATGGCAAACCTTGGTCGCGGCGGCCGCATCGAGCCCCCACATGCCCTGGCTGATCGAGGCAAGTGACACGATCGCCGTCTGCACGCCAGCCTTATCCATCTCGGCGAGCGAGACTTCGGGGCTCCATTCGTTCATGCCCGGGTATGGCGGGATGTGGCGCGCACCTTCCCAAGCGTCCTGCGCCTTCAGATAATCGGGCGCCCAGAAATGGTGATGGACGTCGATGACGCCGTGATGCTTGGGCTTCGCGGCCGTCTTGGCCTGGCCGAAAGCAAGGCCTGGCGCCATGGTCGCCGCGGCGCCCGCCGCTGCGAGTCCGGTCAGGAATTCACGGCGCGAGGCCGCGTCGCTGAAACGCTCTGTCATCACTTCCTCCCTACTTCGTCCCTTTGTTGGGCTTGGCCGTCACTTTGCCGGGCTTTGTGCCGCGTGACAAGGTTTTGATGGCTCACTAAATTTTGCGTAACGAGACGCGCGACAAGGAGGCGCCGATGGTTCACGCAATCCGCATTCACAAGACCGGCGGCCCCGAAGTCCTTTCCTGGGAAGAGGTCGAGATCGGCAAGCCCGGCCCGGGCGAGGCGCGCATCCGCCAGACCGCCGTCGGCCTCAATTTCATCGACACCTACAATCGCGGCGGCATCTATCCGGTGCCGATCCCGACGGTGCTCGGCAATGAGGCG
>DATNGE010000253.1:0-24051 GCA_035606035.1 Allostellaceae bacterium | reverse complement strand
CGCCGCCGCCGACGGATTGCGAATTGTTCGGCCGGCATTACGCGGCGCCCATCGGCGTCGCGCCGGTCGGCGGGCCAGGCACGGTCTATCCCGGCGCCGAGACCTATCTCGCCAAAGCGTGCCAGGCGGCGCGCGTGCCCTACACGCTCGGCCTCCTCTCCGGCATCACCCTCGACGAGGCGATGAAGCTCGCACCCGATGTCTGCTGGTTCCAGCTCTATCGCTTCGCCAAGAACGATCACGCCATCGGGCTCGACCTCGCCAGGCGCGCCGAGGCCGCCGGCATGCACGTGCTGATGCTGACGATCGACACGCCGATCCGCACCACGAGGACGCGCGAGATCAAGAGCGGCATTCTCCAACCCTTCCGCCTCACCAACCGCTTGCGGCTCGATGCCCTCTCCTCGCCGCATTGGCTGCGCGCGTTCCTGCGCAACGGCGTGCCGCGCTTCGTCAATCTCATGCCTTATATGAACGGCGAGACCAGCATCGAGGCGGCGGCGGCCTTCCAGCAGCGCGAAGGCGGCGGCGCCTTCACTTGGGACGAGGTCGCGCGCTATCGCGATACATGGAAGAAGCCGCTGTTGGTCAAAGGCGTGGTCCATCCCGAAGACGCAGAGCGCGCCCAAGCGCTCGGCCTCGACGGCATCGTCGTCAGCAACCACGGCGGGCGGCAGATCGAAGCGTTGCCGGCGCCGATCGACACGTTGCCGGCGATCGTCGCTTCGGTCGGCAAGCGCATGACCATTATCTATGACAGCGGCGTGCGCTCGGGCGTCGATGTCGCGCGCGCCATCGCGCTCGGCGCCGATGCGTGTCTCGCGGGCAAAGCCTTCCTTTGGAGCCTCGGCGCGCTCGGCGAGAAGGGCCCGCCGCATATGATCCGCACCTTCATGGATGAACTGTCCTCGACGCTCGGCATCCTCGGCTGCCACGATGTGCGCGAGCTGCGCCACGTGCCGGTCCGCCATCCCGGCGCCTGGCGCGCCGAGGACCTCGCCGTCCGCGGGTGAGGAGCGCGAACGCTCGCCGCTAGTTCAGGCCGACGGCGTAGCGCTTATCGATGATCGTCTCGGGCGTCGCCGCGCCTTTGATCATGCCTTGCGCCTTGTACCATTCGTATTGGCGGATGACGTCCGCGGTGTCGAGCCGTCCTTCGGCGTCGATATAAGGCAAGCCGCGCGCGGTGATTTCGGGCGCTTGGCCCGTATCTTTGGCGACGATCGCCAGCATCTCGGGCGCTGTCGCGCCATCGTGCCGTTGGCCCTCCGCGATGAAAGCGTCGTGATAATCGCGGTAGCCTTTGCCCAGCGCGCGCAAGAAGCGCCGCACCGTATCGCCGCGCTCGTCCGCGGTCTTGCGCGATGCGAAGGTGCCGGAGAGCTGGTAGGGCGTCTCGTCGCCCATATAGCCGAGGAGCTTGGCGTCGCCGCGCGCGAGGATGACGCCGGCAAGGCTGCCCGTCGCGCCGCTCGCATCGGCCTGGCCGCCGGTGAGCGCCGCTTCCGTCGCCGGGATCGATTGCAGCGGCAGGATGCGAACCGACTTCAGATCGAAGCCGTATTTTTGCGCCGCGAGTCCCATCGCGTAATGCGGCGGCGAGCCGATCTGCGACACCGCGAAGCTGTGCCCGGGCATGTCCTTCAGCGAGCGCAGCCCCGCCTCCCATGCCTTGTTGGACGCGAGGAAGGCCTGATTGTGATAGCCCTTCACCTCGCTCGCGCCGCCGCTGACGATGCGCAGGGCGCCGTCGCCGGCGAGCCCGTAAAAGCCTCCGGTGAAACCGGCGTTGCCGAAATCGATCGCACCCGAGGCCGTAGCGACGGCGATAGGCTGGGCCGATTCGAAGTAGACGAGCTCGGCCGCGAAGCCTTCGGCGGTGAAATAGCCCTTGGCGTCGGCGATGAAGATCGGGCCCGAAGCGGTGGTCTTCAGCACGCCGATCTTGAGCGGCTCGGCCTGCGCCGCGCCGGCGAGCACGAGGCAGGCGAGGAAAAACAGAATTCTCATTCGATCACGCTCGGTTTCGCGGTTTAAGCGAAGCTCGCCTTACGTGCTGGCAGCTTCGGGGATCAGGATGCGATCGCGCCGCCCCGCTTCCGGGCCGCCGGCGAGGATCTGGACGACGCCGGCGGTCAGCCCGATCAGCGTTCCGATCTGCCAGGCGTGATCGTAGGAGCCGAAGAGGTCGAAGATCAGCCCGCCGCCCCAAGCGCCGAGCGATGACCCGACCTGATGCACGACAAAGGACACGCCGAGCAGGGTCGCGATATAGCGCGTGCCGAAAATCTCGGCGACCAAGCCGCCGATGAGCGGACCCAGCCCGGGCCACCAGAGGAGGCCCATGGCCGCCGCGAAGAGGAGCGTCGTCGTCGGGGTCGGCGGCAGCATGAAATAGGCGGCGATCATGATCGAGCGGAGGATATAGAGGAGGCCGAGCAGGATATGGCGCGGATAGCGGCTGCCGAGCCAGCCGGTCGCGAGCGAGCCGATGCAGCTCACGCCGCCGATCACCGCGAGCGCTTCCGCGCTCAGCATCGGGTCCTGGCCGCAAAGCGTGAGATAGGCCGGGAGATGCGTCGTCAGGAAGACGAGATTGAGCCCGCAGACGAAGTACGCCGCCGACATCACGAGAAAACGCCGGTTGCGCATCGCCTGGCCGAGGACCTCGCGCATCGAGGCCTTTGTCGTTTCCTCGCTGACGAGCGCGTCGGCGCCCCCCGACCAGAACGCCGCCGGCAGCATGCCGATGCCGAGCAGCACGAAGAACCACACGGCGATCTGCCACGCATGATCGGCGAGCAGCACCTGGGTCGTGAGCGGCACGATGAGCGTGCCGAGCGATCCCGCCGCCGAGACGATGCCAAGCATCTTGCTCCGCCGCGCCTCGGACACCGCGCGCATGCAGGCGGTCAGCGCCAAAGACGTCGCGGTGCAGGACAGTGCGATGCCGATCAAGGCGCCCGAGACAATGAGCGCGAGCGCACCCTGCGCGACCGCCATGACCACGAGACCGAGCGTGTAGAGCGCCGCGCCCACGATCATCGTCTTGCGCAAGCCGAAGCGGTCGGCGATCGCGCCCACCACGGCTTGCGAGAGGCCCCAGACGACATTCTGCACCGCGAGGGCCAGCGTGAAATCGGCCGCCGTCACGCCGAGGTCGCGGGTGACCGGCGCGAGGAACAGGCCGTAGCTCTGGCGGATGCCCATGCCGAGGGTGAGCATGAGAGCCGTGCCGATGAGGATCAGCCGCGCTTGCCTGCCCACAGGCTCACTGGATACCGACATTCTAAAAACACCCCGCGCCACCCAAATCAGATGCGAAGTCTAGCGAATGGCCCCGCGTTGCCAAGCGTTGCGCGATCGACGCTCCGCGGGGCGACTTTTTTTTCGCGCGCGGGAACTCCGGCCGGGAACTCCGGCAAGTGGCTCTCGTTGCATGAACATGTCGAAGAGGGGCGACAGAACGAGCAGCGGCACTTCCCCGGCGCGATCGCGCAAAACCCGTCTAGCGGCGGTGATCGAGATTGCTCGCGCGTCGTTGAACGGATTCATAGAAGACGAAGCCCTGACGCGCGGCGCCTCGATCGCCTTTTACACCGTTACGTCGCTGGCGCCTGTGCTCCTGATCGTCGTCGCGATTGCGGGCCTCGTTTTCGGCCGTCAGGCAGCGACGGGCGCGATCGTGAACGAGTTCGGCGATTTCATGGGACGCGACAGCGCGAAGCTGCTGCAAACCGCCATCATCACCGCGGCCAAGCCGGCACATGGTCTTATCGCATCGATTGTCGGAATCGTGACGCTTCTCATTACCGCCTCGGGCGTGTTCGGCGAGATGCAATCGGCGCTGAACGTGATCTGGAAAGCGGAGCCGAAGACGGGGACGATCTCCCGCCTTGTCCGCGCGCGGACGGCCAGTCTTGGCCTGGTTGCGGCGCTCGGGTTTCTCCTGTTGATTTCGCTGGTTGTCAGCACGGCGCTCAACGCTTTCGGGAACTACCTCGATACCATTCTGCCATTCGCCCGCGCGCTGCTCGTCGGGTTGAACTTCATCATTTCGTTCACCCTGTTGGCGGTGCTGTTTGCCGCCATCTACAAGGTCCTGCCCGATCGGCCTCTGCGCTGGCGCGATGTGATCGTCGGAGCCATGCTGACAACGCTGCTCTTCACGACGGGTAAGTTCCTCATCAGCTTTTATCTCGCCAGCAGCAGCATTGCCTCCGGCTATGGCGCGGCCGGCTCGCTAATCATCATCCTGCTGTGGGTCTATTATTCCGCGCAACTCTTCCTGTTGGGCGCCGAGTTCACGAAAGCCTATGCCGGCTTTCACCCGAGCGGCGACCCGGGCGCTGCCGCGCGATCCGTCATGCGCCTCGGCAGCGACCGAGGGCCTGCGGCGCCGCGCTACGGACATTAGTGCCTGCTTCGGCGCGGCCTGGCCGCGATCGTCACGCGCGCCGCAACCAATCGCCATGCGCGTCCTTACTCAAAGCGACGACCATCTGTGGAGGGGAAGCATGAGACGCATTCTGTATAGCCTGGCCATCGCCGCAATTTCGGCGGGGCTTGCGGCTTGCGGCGAGACGCGGGGTGACCGCGCGCTGAGCGGCGCCGCGATCGGCGCGGGCACGGGAGCGGCGGTCGGCGGCGTTGCCGGAGGGCCTGCCGGTGCCGGCGCAGGAGCCGCGGTCGGCGCCGGTGCCGGCGCCGTGACAGGCGCGGTGACGAGCCCGGGAGCCGTCGATCTCGGCCGGCCCGTCTGGGATCGCTAGGCGAGAAAGCGCGCCTGCGCGCGCGGTTTGCTGCGGAGCCCCTCGGGCATGGACCCAAGGGCTCCCCTCGCCGCGACGAGCCCGCGTTCACATCACGCGAACACGACGAACACGCAGAAGCCGCTCGCGAGCAGCGCGAGCAGCACCGTCAGGGCCATCGCGGTGCGGCCGCTGGTGCCGCGCGCATAATCCTGTTTGTCGATCAGCTGCGTCGTGCGCGCGTAGCGCATGCCGGCGATAATGATCAGGGCGATGCCGACGAGGATCAGCGCGATCCCATCGTAGCGGCCGAGCGGTCCCGCGAGACGCTGGATCAGCAGCTTTTGCGCGGCCGCCGGCGAGGCGGTGTTGGCCACTGCCTCGATCATGACGTTGAATTTCTCGATCACGAAGCCAAAGGCGATCACCGCGAGGCCGGTGCGCGTCCAGGCAAGGAAGGTGCGCTCATTGGCGGCGTGATCGGAAAAGTTGCGGATCATCTCCCCTAAAACACGGCATTCGCCCTCTTGTTTCCGCCCGGTTCTCGCCGCCGCTCGTCGACCAGCGATGCTATCGCGGGTCGAGGCACAGCCGGTAGAGCGCGGGGACAACGACCCGCACACCGGCGCAGATGTTCATCGTCGCGAAGGGGATGGCCCGCCCGGTGCAACCAATTGCTAAACCGGTTGTAATTACGGCATGTCGCGCGGCATGCCAGAACGCCATACCCCGGAATACTGGTGCCTCAGGGCCGATGAGGCGCGAGCGGTCGCGGAAGGCCTCACCACCGAGGCCAACCGCCAGCAAATGCTCGAAGTAGCAGAAAGCTACGAGCGGCTTGGAGAGCAAGCCCGTCGCGAACAAGACGGCTAGGCTAGCGCTTCGCCTTCCCATGCACGTTGGGGCTTGGTCGTGTCAGATTCGGTCGTAAGCGCGCGCAAGCTGAATCCGTTTGACCGCCATTATCGGACATCCCGCGCAGGCAAGCGCACGCCGCCTATGTCCACAAGCCGACATCACATTGATTTGCTACCGGGGCGCCGCGCGGCTGTCTTGCCAGCGCACGAAAAACCGTAAACAGTAACCCGACGGTTCGAGATGGACCGATGATTCAGAAACAACAATCAAATCGGGGAGCATCGTGAAAAAACTTGCGCGCCATCTCGTCGCTTCAATGCTGGGCTTGGCGATCATCTTGGTGTGGCTCACCGATGCGCAGGCCGCCGAGCTCAAAGTTTTGGCCGGCGGCGCCATGACGGCGGTTTGGAACGAGCTGAAGCCGAAGTTCGAGCAAGCCTCGGGCGACAAGCTCATGATTCGCTTCGGCACGACCCCCGAATTGATCAAGCTGGCGGCGACGGGCGGCCCCTTTGATCTTGGCGTGGTCCCGCGCGAAGTATTCAAGGACGCTGCCGCTCAAGCGCAGTTCGTCGCCGGACCGACAACGGACATTGCGCGCGTCGGGCTCGGCGTCGCGGTCCGCTCGGGTGCCGCCAAGCCCGACATCAGCACGCCGGATGCCTTCAAGCAGACATTGCTCAAGGCGCAATCGATCGCCACCATCCCCGCCAGCGCAGCCGGGGCGCAAGTCTTGCGGGCGTTCGATCGTCTCGGCATCGGCGACGCGCTGAAAGCCAAGACCAGGGCGGAGCCCGCGCCTGCCAAGGTCGTCGAGGCGGTTGCCAACGGCGACGCCGAGCTGGGTGTGTTCCTCATCAACGTGCTCACCGCGCCGGGTCTCGATGTCGTCGGGCCCTTCCCCGGCGATTTGCAGCAGGAGGTCGTGTTCACCGCGGCGCTTTCGAAGGACACGAAAGAGTCGGCCGGCGCGCAGGCGTTGATCACCTATCTCAAGACACCGGATGCGGCCGCCATCATCAAGGCCAAGGGCATGACGCCCTAGGACTTTGGTCAGAGAAACGAGCGAACTTAGCCGAGCGGGGCGCGCTCGCCGGAGAGTCGGGCGACCGAGCCGGACAGGGCCTCGATGACGGGACAAGCCGGTCGCTTACCAGCATCACACCGCCGGACCGTCGCGGCGAGGGCCCGCTCCATTGCTCGGAGGTCGGCGATACGCTTGCGCACGTCCCGCAGATGGGTTGCCGCAATATCGCGCGCATCGGGGCAGGCGGCGCGTCCTTGGCCTGCGAGACGAAGCAGCGCGCGTACCTCGTCCAAGGTGAAGCCCAAATCGCGCGCGCGCCGAATGAATGTCAGCGACGACACGTCCGCGACACCGTATTGCCGATAGCTGCCGCGACGCTCGGGCCGCGGCAAAAGCCCGATGCGCTCGTAGTAGCGGATCGTCTCGATGTTGCAGCCGGTGCGGCGGGACAACTCCCCGATCCGGACTGCCTTAACCTGAGCCATGGCGACGCCTCGAAAGGGTCTTGAGTCTGTAGTCGCTACAGACCGTAGGATCGCGCTGAATGGATCACAAGGAGCGCGGGCGATGACAGTTTCGACGAACGGCAAACCAGAGAGCCGACCGGCTGGAACAGCGTTGCTGACTCTCGCGGGCCTGGCGGCGGCTTTTGGGGCAGCATCCTGTTGCGGGCTACCGCTGCTCTTAGGCTCGCTCGGTATCGGAACCGCTTGGCTCAGCGGTCTCGCCTTGCTCGCCGCGCCGGACCGGCTGCCATTGCTAGCAATCGGCACAACGGGTTTGGTCGGCGGCGGTCTCTTCCTGTGGCGTCAATCGCGGACCGCGACGTGCTCTCCGGGCTCGCTGTGTGCGAGACCCGCGTATCGCGTCACGATGGTTGGCGGATTGGTTCTGGGCGTGCTGCTGCTTTACCTCGGCTTCGCCTATGCGTAATCCAACGCTGGCTTTGGCCTCCACGATCACCTGTCCGCATTGCGGGACGAAGAAGACCGAGATCATGCCGACCGACGCCTGTCGGTTCTTCTACGACTGCACCGCTTGCGGCAGGCTGCTGCGGCCCAAGCCGGGCGATTGCTGCGTCTTCTGCTCCTACGGCGATGTCCCGTGCCCGCCGATGCAGGGTAGAGGTTAGCGACTAGAATGCTGAAATTGGGCGAGACGAAGGTGTGAAAGGACGTCGAGCAACCCCGATGCCAATTGACAAAGAAGCATCAGGCGATGGCGTGCCCGCTTGCGCGAAGTGTTCATGGCCGAGTGGGATCCGATCGGCGTTAAGGGCGTGCCGGATGCCCAGGACGAATATGACGCTTACGTCGGCAAGGTCGCGGCAATGCTCCGCGAATCAGCGACCGATGATCAACTATTCGACTACCTGCACTCGGTCGAAACCGCTCACATGGGCCTGCGGGGTGATGCGGCTCGCGTGAGGCAGACCATCGTCGCCATAAGGGCGCTCGGCTTTATGAATTGAGCGCAGGCTTGAGGTTCGGGTTTCCGGGATCGGCATCTTCCTACCCGTGGATGGTTTCGCCGCGCGCGAGCATGGCGACGAATTCCGCGATCTTGCGCGCCCGTGTCTCGGCTTTTTTGACGGCGCCAATGCGGTAGAGGATGGCGTAGCGATTGCGGCTGTTCAACGTCGCAAAGAATGCAGACGCCTTCGGGTTCTTGGCCAAGGCCTTTTCGAGGTCGCTGGGTATCTCGGCCCGGCTCGCCGGCGCGTAGGCGCCCTCCCATCGGCCATCGGCCCGAGCGGCTTCGATTTGCGCGAGGCCCGCGGGTCGCATGCGGCCCTCCTTGATGAGGGTCAGCGCTTGGTCGCGGTTCAGTGCCGACCACGTGCTGCGCGATTTCCGCGGCGTGAAGCGAACGAGCCAGTGTCGGTCGTCGTACTTTTCCAGCTTTCCATCGATCCATCCGTGACAGAGCGCAACGTCGATCGCGTCTGCTTTCGTCAGTGTCGCGCTGATCGCGCCCTTCTTGGCGAACTTGATCCAAACGCCAGCCGTATCGTCGGGTTGAGCCGCGATCCATCTTTCGAGCGAGCTTCGATCCGCGAAGCCGAGAACCGGCAAGCCTGATCGCTTTTCCGTCATCCGAGCCCTGCTTCGCGATCGACCGCGACCGATACTGCCCGAAACCAATCTAAGTTTCCCACGCGTAAATTTGTCGTCTCGCCGCTCAACTGTTCCATGTCCGCGTTGAGTCATGAACGGTCCTGAGCGCGCGGGCCACGTGAGTCCGCTGTACCACCATTATGGGACGTGCGGCTCAGGCACGCGCACGGCGAATAAGTGCCAATTTCGGAAGTCTCGCGGCGAGGACACAAGGCAATCGGACATCAGCCATAAAGGCCCTTTCGACGATTCCGTAGAAACGTCGAGTCCGCGTTTGGAATACTGTCGATCCACTCCCGGAACTACCGATCCGGCCGAAAGACAATTTGCACGAGCATCTTGCGCTGGTGCTTGCTTCGCGGGATTAGACTGTAAGTTGGCGCGCCAGCAAAAAAGAATACCTTACCGCCAATATCCTTGCGCTGGAGAATCTTCGTTTTTAGAGGCCCATGGTCCTCAATTCGATCCGCGTACAGAATAAGGCGGCTTTTCAGCACGTTCGCGACGATATAACCGCCCTCGAAGACACCGAGAATGCCAAACAGCTCGCCGACCCAGGGTCGGTACGCGTTCACGAAACCTGCTAGAAGGCCGATGGATAAAACTATACTGCCGACGATCATCGCCACCCCGAGCATCCCTCCCAGCAGCATCCATCCCCAACCGTAGCGGTATACTCGAGGGTAGCTACTCTCATTACTCTTTTCAGCTGACAATCGTTTTCTACCGATTCCGTGGAAGATCGATAGCGTGTCAAACGCGCCGGGTAGCTTCAAGCGAGGATGCGATGCGTTCCAGCGTTTGCTGAATTCTTCGGAGTTCGGCCGTTTGTGCCTCAACTGTCGTCAGCGTATCCCCGACGTTCTTGGCCTGCCGTGCGATGCCTTTCCTTGCGTAGATCACCCAAACGTCGGCGTCGTAGATTTTGCCTTCAGGCATCTAAGCGGCTGTGACGTCTCGCTTTTCCGAGCCTCTCGACAATCTGATAGTCCTTCCCTTTCGCTCCCGCCTGATTACTGTTGTTCTATACATAAAGATATGTTTATATAGAAAATCAATAATTTCTTCGGGGCAGAGCCATGGAATCCGTCCTCAGCAGCCTGCGCGCCGTCGCTGAATCGACCCGCCTGCGGCTGCTGCTGCTCTGTGCCAAGGGCGAGCTCACCGTGACCGAGCTCACCGACATCCTCGGCCAGAGCCAGCCGCGGGTGTCGCGCCATCTGAAGCTGCTGTGCGACGCCGGGCTGCTCGATAGGTTCCGCGAGGGCACCTGGGTCTATTACCGCCTCGCGGCGCGCGGCCGCGCCGCCGAACTCGCTCGGCAGATTTGCGCGGCGGTGCCGAGCGACGATGCCACGGTGACCCTCGATCAGGCCCGGCTCGATACGGTGAAGCGCCAGCGCGCGGAGTCGGCGAATGCCTATTTCCGTGCCAATGCCGAGCAGTGGGACCAGATCCGCTCGCTCCACATCGACGAGCGCGAGGTCGAGGCCGCCGTGCTCGAAGCGCTGGGCGGGCGCGCGATCCACGATCTGCTCGATCTCGGCACCGGCACCGGGCGCATGCTCGAGATCGTCGCGCCGCGCGTCGAGCGCGCCATCGGTATCGATCTGTCGCGCGAAATGCTGGCGGTCGCGCGCGCCAATCTCGAGACGGCGAATCTGCACAATTGCACGATCCGCCAGGGCGACATCTTTCAGCTGCCCTTCGCCGATCAGAGCTTCGACGCGGCGATTTTCCATCAGGTGCTGCATTACGCCGACCGGCCATCGCTCGCGATCGCCGAGGCCGCGCGCATGGTGCGGCCCGAGGGGCGGCTCGTGATCGTCGATTTCGCGCCCCACGCCCTCGAATTCCTGCGCGAGAAACATGCGCACCGCCATCTCGGCTTCGCCGATGCGGAAATCGCCGGCTGGTGCCGCGAGGCGGGGCTCGTGCCCGAGCCGGTGCGTCACCTCATCGGTCAGCCGCTGACGGTATCGATCTGGGTGGCGTGGCGCGCGCGCGAAACCAAGGCGATCGAAAAGCCGCTGGATGGAACAGAGAGTGCCGCGTCGTCATGAAAGTGCCCGTGGTCTCGCTCGAGTTCTTTCCGCCGAAGACCGCGGCCTTGGAGCAGTCGCTGTGGCAAGCGATCACGCGGCTTGCGCCGCTCGGGCCGCGCTTCGTCTCGGTGACCTACGGGGCCGGCGGCTCGACGCGCGAGCGCACCCATGCGATCGTCGCGCGCCTTCGCCGCGAGACGGAATTGGAGCCGGCCGCGCATCTCACCTGCGTCGGTGCGAGCCGCGACGAGATCGACGCGGTGGCGCGCGATTATTGGGACGCCGGCATCCGCCACATCGTGGCCCTGCGCGGCGATCCGCCGGCCGGCGGGGGCTATGTGCCGCATCCCGACGGCTATGCGCGCGCGATCGATCTTGTCGCGGGCTTGAAACGCGTCGCCGATTTCGAGATCAGCGTCGCTGCCTATCCCGAAACACATCCTGAAGCGGCGAGCGCCGCCGCCGATCTCGATAATTTAAAACGCAAGCTCGATGCCGGCGCGACGCGCGCCATCACGCAATTCTTTTTCGACATCGATTGCTATCTGCGGTTTCGCGATCGGGCCGCCGCGGCCGGCATCGCGGCGCCGATCGTGCCCGGCATTTTGCCGATCGTCGATTTCGCGCAGGCGAAAAAATTCGCGGCGCTGTGCGGCGCTTCGGTGCCTCGCTGGCTCGAGGCGGAATTCGCAGAAGCCGGCGACGATCCGCGCGCGCGCGCCGCCGTCTCGAAGCGCGTCGCGGTCGCCCAATGCCGGCGCCTGATCGATGCCGGTGTCGAGGCACTGCATTTCTACACGCTCAACCGGGCCGAGCTGGTCGGCGCGATTTGCGCCGCGCTCGGGATTGCGGCGCCCGCTTTCGCTTTGGCGGAGTGAGCGATGGCGCATATCCTCGACGTCCTCTCGGACCAGGTGTTGCTGTGCGATGGCGCGACCGGCACGCGCATTCAGGCGATGCCGCTGCGGCTCGATGAGGATTTCCTCGGCCATGAAAATTGCCCCGAAATCCTCAATGAAAGCCGGCCCGATCTCGTGCTGGGCATCCATCGCGGCTACCTCGAGGCTGGCGCCGACGCGATACAGACCAACAGTTTCGGCGGCTCGCCGCTGACCCTCGGCGAATTCGGCATCGCCGAGAAAGCCCATGCGCTCAACTACCGTGCCGCGGAACTCGCGCGCGAAGCCGTCGCCGCTGTGGCCGCCGACGGCAAGACGCATTTCGTCATCGGCGCGGTCGGGCCGGGGACTCGCCTCCCCTCGCTTGGCCATATCGATTACGACGCCATCGAAGCCGCGCTCGCCGTGCAATGCCGCGGGCTGATCGAGGGCGGCGTCGACGCGATCCTGATCGAGACCTGCCAGGACACGCTGCAGATCAAGGCAGCGGTCAATGCCGCCAAAGCGGCGCGCCGGGCGGCGCGCGGCGAGCCGCCGATCTTCGTTCAGATGACGGTCGAGACCACGGGCACGCTGCTGGTCGGCGCCGATGTCGCCGCGGCGATGGCCGTGATCGACGCGCTCGACGTGCCGCTCATCGGCTTCAACTGCGCGACGGGCCCGCAGGAGATGGCCGAGCACGTGAAGTTGCTGGCCGAGAACTGGTCCGGCCGCATCTCGGTGCAGCCGAATGCCGGTCTGCCCGAGTTGCATCAGGGCCACGCGCATTATCCCTTGAGTCCGCAAGAGCTGGCACATTGGCAAGAGCGTTTCGTCGTCGAGGACGGTGTCAATCTTATCGGCGGCTGCTGCGGCACCGAGGCGCAGCACATTGCCGCGCTCGATGCGATGCTGCGCCGCCTCGCCAATGAAGCCACGCGACCGCGCCGGAGGGAGCGGCGCAGTGTTTTCATGCCGGCAGTTGCCTCGCTCTATGCGCAAACGACGCTGCGCCAGGAGAACGCCTATCTCTCGATCGGCGAGCGCTGCAACGCCAACGGCTCGAAGCGCTTCCGCCAGGCGCAGGAAAAAGGCGACTGGGATGATTGCGTCGCCCTCGCGCGCGAGCAGGTGAAGGAAGGCTCGCACGCGATCGATATCAGCACGGCCTTCGTCGGGCGCGACGAGAAGGCCGAGATGATCCAGGTGGTGAGCCGCATGCGCGGCGCGGTCGCGGCGCCGCTCGTCATCGACAGCACGGAGCTTCCGGTCCTCGAAGCCGCCCTGAAGCTTTATGGCGGCAAGCCGATCCTCAATTCGATCAATTTCGAGGATGGCGAGGCGCCCGCCGCCAAGCGTCTCGATCTCGCGCGGCGCTTTGGCGCGGCGGTGATTGCGCTGACCATCGACGAAGACGGCATGGCGAAGGATGCGGCGCGCAAGCTGGCGATCGCGCAGCGCCTGCGCGATTTCGCCTGCGACCGGCACGGCCTGAAGCCGAGCGATCTGCTGATCGACCCGCTGACCTTTACGATCTGCACCGGCAATGTCGATGATCGCCGGCTCGGCATCGAAACGCTCGACGGCATCGAGCAGATCGCGCGCACCATGCCCGATTGCCAGATCCTTTTGGGCCTCTCGAACATCTCCTTCGGCCTCAATCCGCCGGCGCGCGCGGTGCTGAATTCCGTCTATCTCGATCACGCGCTGAAGCGCGGCCTTAGCGCCGCGATCCTCCATGTCTCGAAGATCGTTCCCTCGCATGCGATACCGGCGGCGGAGCGCGAAGCCGCCGAGGATCTGATCTTCGATCGCTGGCGAAACGGCGCCGATCCGCTGCAACGCTTCATCGGCCTCTTCAAGGATCGGAATGCCGTCGAGGCCAAGAAAAAAGAGCGCCCGGCCGAGCTCGGCGCGCGCCTCGCCCAGCGCATCGTCGATGGCGATCGCCAGGGCCTCGATGACGATTTGGCCCTCGCGCTCAAATCGCATCCGCCGCTCGACATCATCAACACCTTTTTGCTCGATGGCATGAGGGTGGTCGGCGAGCTGTTCGGCGCCGGCAAGATGCAATTGCCCTTCGTGCTGCAATCCGCCGAGACGATGAAGGCGGCGGTTGGCTATCTCGAGCCGTTCATGGAAAAAGCCGAAGGCCATCAGCGCGGCACCATCGTGCTCGCCACGGTGAAAGGCGATGTCCACGACATCGGCAAGAATCTCGTCGACATCATCCTCACCAACAATGGCTACAAGGTCGTCAATCTCGGCATCAAGCAGCCGCTCGCCGCGATCCTTGAAGCGGCGCAGAAGCACAAAGCCGACGCGATCGGCATGTCGGGCTTGCTGGTCAAATCGACCGTCGTGATGCGCGAGAATCTCGAAGAGATGACGCGCCAGGGCCTGCAAGTCCCGGTGATGCTCGGCGGTGCGGCGCTGACGCGCCGCTATGTCGAGGAGGACTGCCGGCAATCCTATGGCAGCGGCCGCGTCGCTTATGCCGGCGATGCTTTCGACGGTTTGGGCCTCATGGAAAAGATCGTCGGCGACAAATTCGACGATTATCTCGCGGCGCGGCAGGCGGAGAGCGCGGGGAAACCGGTGCATCAACGCCGCAAGCTCGGCCGCGCCGCCGATCCCAGGCCGCTGCGCCCGATCGATGCGGAGGAGCTTCGCCTGCGCCGGGCCGAGCTGCATCGCGGCCTGGCCGCGCCCGTGCCGCCGTTCTGGGGCGCGCAGACCATCAGCCACGTGCCGGTGAAGGCGCTCGTTTCCTATCTCAACGAGCGCATGCTCTACCAATTCCAATGGGGCTTCCGCAAAGACGGCCGCACGCTCGATGAATTCATGGAATGGGCGCATCGCGAGCTGCGGCCGGTGCTGAAGCGCATGCTCGATCTCGTCGAGGACGAGGACATCCTGCGGCCGCAAGCGTGCTACGGCTATTGGCGCGCCGCCGGCGACGGCAACAACATCGTGCTCTTCGACGATGACGGCCAGCGCGAGGTCGCGCGCTTTGCGCTGCCGCGGCAGAACAAGGAAGGCGGGCTCTGCATCGCCGATTTCCTGCGCGATATCGGCGATCGCGAGCGCGATGTGATCGGCTTGCAGCTCGTCACCATGGGCGGCCGCGCTTCCGATACGGCGCGGCAATGGTTCGCTGCCGACCGCTACAAGGATTATCTCTATCTCCACGGCCTTTCGGTCGAGATGGCGGAGGCGCTTGCCGAATATCTCCACAAGCGCATTCGCGCCGAGCTCGGCTTCGCCGCCGAGGAGCCGCGCGACATGCATGCCCTGCTACAGCAGGGTTATCGCGGCAGCCGCTATTCCTTCGGCTATCCGGCCTGCCCGAATCTCGCCGATCAGCGGCAGTTGCTGGCGCTGCTGCATGCCGAGGAGATCGGCGTCGCCCTCTCCGAGGAAGACCAGCTCGAGCCCGAGCAATCGACCTCGGCGATCGTGCTCGTCCATCCGCAAGCGAAGTATTTCTCGGTCTAGCTCGCGCCGCATCAGCTGCTGAGGGCTGGGACTCTGCAGGTCCCGAGAAGTGCCAGACATATCGCCTGTGACGTGCGTCACACCCCGGCCGCGGGCGGCCACCTAGACTCCGGCAGATGCCGATCTTCCCGAATGCGAGTATGATCGGCTCGGGGGAGATGCCTCGGATGAGGCCACCGATCGACTTGCCCGTGGGCTGGAGCTGCCGATTAAGGCGGCGCGATTTCATCGCTTTGCTCGCCGCGCCCGCCCTCGCGCCACGCTTGGCGCGGGCTCAAGGTAAGCGGCCGACGATCGGCGTGCTCGCCTTGAACGGATCGGAAACCGATCCTGGCTTGGTCGCCGAGTTCCTCCGCGGCCTTGCCGATTTAAGCTATGTCGACGGAAAAACCGCGACAATCGCCGTTCGCTATGCGACCGGCGAGCAAAAGAGCCTGCCGGCGCTTGCCGCAGAAATCGCCCGCCTCAAGCCCGACGTCATCATGGCCGACACGGCGAGCCCGATCAAAGCGGCGCGAAGCGCTGCGCCCGGCGTGCCGATCGTCGGCGCGGTGATGGGCTTTCCCATCGAGCAAGGGCTGATCGCCAGCTTCGCGCGCCCGGGCGGCAATACGACCGGGATGGCTTCCAATGTCGAGGGCATGAACGGCAAATTGATCGAGCTCGGAAAGGAACTCGTTCCCCAATCGACGCGCATGGGCCTCCTGGTCGATCCGGGCGGCTCCGCCGCCGCGCTCATGCAGCGGAGCTTCGAAGCCGCAGCGAAGGAAAGCGGCCTCGATTTCCATTCGGCAGAAGCGCATGTCGTCGGCGAGCTCGATGCAGCGGTCGGCCGCCTTGCCGATGCGGGCTCAGCCTTCATGTGCATCGAGCCGATTTCGATGCTCAATCTGGAATTGGCGCGCATCGCGCAAATCGCTCTCGCGCGGCGTTTGCCGACGATCTCCAACCGTCCCGATCCGCCGGACACCGGGATCCTTCTGGCGTATGGTGTCGACTATATCGAGAATTACCGGCGCGCAGCGATCTTCGTCGACAAAATCCTGAAGGGCGCCAAGCCCGGCGAGTTGCCGGTCGAATTTCCGACCAAGGTCCAGCTCATCGTCAATTTGAAGACCGCGAAAGCGCTCGGCATCACGGTGCCCGCGACCTTGCTCGTCCGCGCCGATCAGGTGATCGAATGAAGCGGCGCGATTTCATCATCGGTGCCGCCGCGTTGGCCGCGCCAACATTGGCCTACGCGCAAAGCGGGAACGGAACCGCCAAGCGCCCTATCGTCGGGATCCTCGCCGCGAGCGCGAGCATCGGCAACGACGCCCGTATCGAAGATTTCGTCGGCGGATTGGCCCAACTCGGCTATGTCGACGGGAAGACGGTGACGTTGATCAGACGCTACGCGGAATTCGATCTCAGGCGGCTGCCTGCTCTCGCCGCCGAACTCGCGGCCCTGAAGCCGGATGTGATCGTGGCCGACACCGCCAGTCCGATCAAAGCCGCCCGCGATGCGGCGCCCAACGTTCCGATCGTCGGCGCAAGCATGTCCTATCCCGTCGAGCAAGGGCTGATCGCGAGCTTCGCCCAGCCCGCCGGCAACGTCACCGGCATGGCGGCGCAAGTCGATGACATGGACAGCAAAGCGTTCGAGCTGGCGCTGGAGGTCGTCCCAGGCATCAGAAGCGCAGGGCTGCTGTTGAATCCCGCTTCAAGTTTGGCAGGGTTGGAGCGGCGCGACATCGAGGCCGCAGCGGCGAAGCGCGGCATCGCCATGCACACCGCCGAAGCCCGAACCCCCAGGGAGATCGAGAACGCAATGGGTGCTCTCGCGGCCGCCGGGGCGTCTTTCATTATTTTGCAGCCGAACACGGTCTTCATCGGAGAGCGTGAATACGTCGCTAAACGGGCCGTCGCAGCACATTTGCCGACCGTCACGACGGCAGAGTCCGAGATTATGGTGAAGGCCGGTATCATGCTGAGCTATGGCGTCGACAATGCTCAGAACTATCGCCGCGCTGCGTCCTTCGTCGACCGGATACTGAAAGGCGCCAAACCCAGCGAACTGCCGATCGAGTTCCCGACGCGGCTTTCGGTCGCCGTCAATCTCAAAACCGCCAAAGCGCTGGGCGTGACCATCCCCCAATCCGTATTGCTCCGTGCTGACGAGGTCATCGAATGAGGCGGCGCGATTTTTTGATCGGTGCTGCGGCCACCGTGTCGCCGCGATGGGCCTTTGCCCAAAGCAGAAGCGGTGCCGCCGCGAGTCCCCTCATCG
This sequence comes from Allostellaceae bacterium, assembly GCA_035606035.1. Taxonomy (GTDB): domain Bacteria; phylum Pseudomonadota; class Alphaproteobacteria; order ATCC43930; family CGMCC-115725; genus CAIKMD01. Next base: position 6,608 of record DATNGE010000253.1, on the reverse strand, counting down.
GCATCCTTGCGCTCAACGCAAAGGTTGGCAACGACGCCCGCATACAGGATTTCGTTGGTGGCTTGGCTCAATTCGGCTATGTCGATGGCAAAACGGCGACGATCGTCAGGCGCTACGCTGAATTCGAGATCCCGCGGCTGCCGTCTCTCGCGGCCGAACTCGCGGCGCTGCGGCCGGATGTCATCATGGCCGATACGGCCAGTGCCATTAAAGCCGCCCGCGACGCCGCGCCGACCGTTCCGATCATTGGCGCCAGCATGTCCTATCCGATCGAGCAAGGACTGATCGCCAGCTTCGCGCATCCCGGGGGCAACACGACGGGCATGGCCTCCCAACTCGACGGCATGAGCGGCAAGGCGCTCGAATTGGCGCTCGAGGTCGTCAAGGACGTCAAAACGGCAGGCTTCCTGATGAATACCGCGTCGACAATGGGCAGCCTGGAGCGGCGCGACCTCGAGGCCGCTGCCAAGCGAAGCGGCATTCGCCTGCAGGTCGCCGAAGCGCGAAGGCCCGACGAAATCGACGGCGCCATTGCCGCACTCGCGACTGCCGGCGCGTCCTTCGTCATTTTGCAGGCGAATACAGTGTTCACCGGAGCACCCGATCGCGTCGCGAGACTGGCGATCGCCGCGAATTTGCCGACCGTCACGATAAGCCAGACCGTCAATATGGTGCAGGCCGGCATCATGCTCAGCTACGGGGTCGATATACCGGAGGTCTATCGACGCACGGCGTCGTTCGTCGACCGGATCCTGAAAGGGGCGAAGGCGAGCGAGCTGCCGATCGAGTTCCCGACTCGACTGCTCTTTGCCGTTAATCTCAGAACCGCCAAAGCGCTCGGTATCACAGTGCCGCAATCGATCCTGCTCCGCGCCGACGAGGTGATCGAATGAGGCGACGCGACCTCATGGCACTGATCGCGTGCGCGACCGCCTGGCCGCGCCTCGCGAGCGCCCAAACGGCCAACAAGCTCCCGGTCATCGGATATTTGGCGTTGAACGTGTCGGAGCAGGAACCCGAGCTGATCGACGCGTTCCGCGACGCACTCGCCGGACTGGGCTACGTCGAAGGCAAGACCGCCACCATCGTCGGCCGCCACGCCGCGGGAAATTTGCGGGCGCTCAATTTGCTGGCCAAACAGGTCGCCGCCCTGCGTCCCGACGTGATCCTTGCGGATACCGCAACGCCGATCAAAGCCATGCGTGCAGCCGCGCCGGACGTGCCGATCGTCGGCGCATTGATGGGAAATCCGATCGCACAGGGGCTGGTCGCGAGCTTTGCCCATCCCGGTGGCAACGTGACGGGCATTGCCGCCGATGTCGAAGAGCTCCGCGCAAAGCTGCTGGAACTCGCGCTCGAGGCGATCGCGGGCGTCAAGGCGATAGGCCTGCTGCGGAACCCCGAAGGCGACAATGCCGCGACGCTTGAACGAGAGTTGCGTGACGCCGCTGCCAAGCACGGCATCGCTTTGCACGCAGCTGACGCACGCACGCCGGACGACATCGCGGGAGCAATCGAGCAACTCTCCCAATCTGGCGCGGCATTCTTTTACGTTCAGGCAAACGGTGTCTTCAACAGCGAGAGGTATCGGATCGGGCAGCTTGCGCTGGCGCGACATTTGCCCGGGATCTCGGATCAGAATCGATACGTCCCCGCCGGACTTTTAATGAGCTATGGCGTCAAAACCGTCGACAACTATCGCCGCGCCGCTGTTTTCATCGACAAAATCCTCAAAGGCGCCAAGCCTGCCGACCTGCCGGTCGAGTTTCCGACGAGAGTCGTCCTCACGATCAATTTGAAGACCGCGAAGGCGCTCGGGATCACCCTATCCCAATCGCTGCTGCTGCGCGCCGACGAGGTGATCGAATGAGAGATGGCGCGACAATCGACACGCCGCCTCTCGCCCAGGCAGCGAAAAAGCGCGGCGGCCTCTTCCGCAAATACATCGTTCTGTTTGTCGCGGTCGTGTGCGTTGCGCTCCTCTCCAACGGCTTGCTCGAGATTTATTTTTCCTATCAGGAACTGACGGCCTCGCTCATCCGCCTGCAGCGCGAGCAAGCCGACGCCGCGGCCGCCAAGCTCGCGCAGTTCATTGACGAAATCCAAAACCAGCTCGGCTGGACGACGCAGCTGCCGTGGTCGCCGGGCAGCGTCGAGCAACGCCGCTTCGACGCGCTCCGGCTGCTGCGCCAAGTCCCCGCGATCACAGAGCTCGCCTTGCTCGACGCGTCAGGGCACGAACAGCTGCATGTATCGCGCCTCGCCATGGATGTCATTGGGAGCAATCTCGACCTCTCGAAGCAGCCCGCATTCACCGAGGCGATCGCCCACAAGGTCTATTACGGTCCGGTCTATTTCCGCCGCGAATCGGAGCCTTATATGACCTTGGCGCTCGCCGGCACGCGCCGGGAAAACGGTGTCGCGATCGCGGAGGTGAACCTCAAACTCATCTGGGACGTGGTGTCGCAAATCAAGGTCGGCGAGCATGGCGATGCCTATGTCGTCGACGGCCATGGCCGCTTGATCGCCCATCCCGATATCAGCCTTGTCCTGCGCAATACCGACATGTCCAAGCTCGCGCAGGTGAACGCCGCGCTGCACGCGGCGGACGATCCGCAGATCGAACCGGTTCAGGTCGGCGACGATATCCAGGGCCGCAAGGTTCTCACGGCCTATGCCTTGGTTGCCCCGCTCGGCTGGTTCGTGTTCGTCGAACTCCCCGTCGCCGAAGCCAATGCCCCGATCTACGGCTCGATCGCACGATCGAGCATCCTGCTTCTCGCGGCTCTCGCCCTTGCCTGTCTCGCCGGGCTGTTCCTCGCCCGCCGCATGGTCGGGCCCATTCGCGCCTTGCAGCTCGGAGCGGCGCGCTTCGGGGGCGGCGATCTCAAGCAGCGCATCGCGGTCAAGACCGGCGACGAGCTCGAATTGCTCTCCGATCAATTCAACGACATGGGGGCGCGGTTGGAGGAATCCTACGCGGATCTCGAGCGCAAGGTCGACAGCCGCACGCGGGAACTGGCGCAATCCGTCGAGGAGCTGCGCGCCCTCGGCGAGGTCAGCCAGGCCGTCAACTCGACGCTCGATTTGACGGCATTGCTCGCAACGATCGTCGCGAAGGCGGCGCAGCTCTCGGGCACCGAAGCGGGCGCCATTTACGTCTACGATGAAGACCGCGGCGAGTTCCGCTTACGGGCCACGCATGGCATGAGCAAGGCGCTCATCGATGCGATTGCGAGCGAGCACATCGACCTGCAGGACACGACCATTGGCCTTGCCGCGTTGCATCGGGCGCCCATTCAGCTGCCCGATCTCAACGATGCCCCCCGCACCGCGATCCAGGAAGCCATCTTGAATGCCGGCTTCCGCGCGCTGCTCGTCGTGCCGTTGCTCCGGCCAGAGCACATTGTCGGCGCCCTCGTGATCCGGCGACGCGCACCGGGAAATTTCACTAAAGCGACGATCGACCTGCTCGAGACCTTCGCCTCGCAATCCGTTCTCGCCATCCAAAACGCGCGCCTCTTCAGCGAAATCGAGGAAAAAGGCCACCAACTCGAAATCGCAAGCCAGCACAAGTCGCAATTCCTCGCCAATATGAGTCATGAGCTGCGCACGCCGCTCAACGCGATCCTCGGCTATACCGAGCTCATGCTCGATGAGATTTACGGAGCGGTGCCGGAGCGGATGCACGGGGTGCTCGACCGTATTCAAAGCAACGGGCGGCATCTCCTCGGCCTCATCAATGATGTGCTCGATCTCTCGAAAATCGAGGCCGGGCAGGTCACGTTGTCGATCGCCGATTATTCCCTCGAAGACGTCCTCCAGGGCGTCTTTGTCGCCCTCGAATCTCTGGCGCGCGACAAGGAGATCGCGTTGCAACTCGATGTGCCCGTGGCTCTGCCGAAGGCGCGGGGCGACGAAAGGCGGATGAAGCAGGTTTTGCTGAATCTCGTCGGCAACGCCATCAAATTCACCGAGCGTGGTTCGATCCTCGTCGCTGCCGAGAAGCAGGGCGAGTTTTTCGCAATCCTGGTGCGTGATACGGGCCCCGGCATTGCCGTCGAGGAACGCGAAAAGATCTTCGAGGAATTCCACCAAGCGGATAATTCCGCCACCAAGGGCAAGAGCGGCACGGGCCTTGGCCTTGCCATCGCCAAGCGCATCGTCGAGCTGCATGGCGGCCGCATTTGGGTCGAATCGGAACTCGGCCAGGGCTCGACATTTTTCGTCAGCATTCCGGTCAACGCGGACGTAAAGCTGGAGCACGCATGAGCAAACGAATACTGGTGGTCGAGGACCACGAAGACAATCGCCAGATCCTGCGCGACCTGCTCGCAAGCGGGGGGTTCGACATGATCGAAGCGGAGAACGGCGCGGAAGCCATTGCTGCCGCCGAAGCGAACCGCCCGGACCTCATTCTGATGGATATTCAATTGCCGATTGTCGACGGCTACGAGGCGACGCGCCGCATCAAGGCCAATCCGGCGCTCAAGGCCATTCCGATCATCGTCGTGACCTCTTATGCGCTGAGCGGAGACGAGGAAAAAGCCCGGCTTGCCGGTTGCGACGATTACGTGACGAAGCCCTTCAGCCCGCGCCAGTTGCTGGCGAAGATCAGGCAGTACGCGTCCTAGGGCGCCGCCATGCACGCTCCGCCGCGCATCCTGATCGTCGATGACAACGCGACCAACCGCGACATCATCAGGACGCGGCTCGCGATCCATGGCTTCGAGCTGCTGGAGGCGATTGACGGCGAGGCGGCCTTAGCCGCGGCTCGCGAGCACCAGCCGGACCTGGTTCTCCTCGACGTGATGATGCCGAAACTCGACGGCATCGAGGTTTGCCGGCGATTGAAGGCAGACCCGGCATTGCCGTTCATCTCCGTCATCCTCGTCACCGCCCGGACCGACAGCAAAGACGTGGCGGCAGGGCTCGATGCCGGTGCCGACGAGTATCTGACCAAGCCGGTCGACCAGGTCGCGCTCGTGGCGCGGGTCAAATCGATGCTGCGCCTCAAGGAGCTTCACGATCGCACGATGGCGCAGGCGGCTGACCTCGCAAAATGGAATCGCGCGCTCGAGGAGCGCGTCGCGACGCAAGTCGCCGAGATCGAGCGCATCGGCCGCCTCAAGCGCTTCCTCGCGCCGCAGATCGCGGAGATGATTGTGTCGCAGGACAATGAGCGCGTCCTGCAAAGCCATCGGCGCGAGATCGCCGTCGTCGTCTGCGACCTGCGCGGGTTCACGGCGTTTTCCGAATCCGCCCAACCCGAAGACGTGATGGGCGTGCTGCGCGAATACCAGGCGGAGCTCGGCCGCCTGATCGACAAATTCGAGGGCACGCTCGAACGCTTCACCGGCGACGGGCTGGTGGTGTGGTTCAACGATCCCCTGCCCTGCGAGGATCCGTGCGCGCGCGCCGTGCGCATGAGTCTCGAAATGCGCGACAGCATTTCGCCCCTCGCGTCGCGCTGGCGCGCCCGCGACCACGATCTGGGCTTCGCGATCGGCATGGCGCTCGGCTACGCGACCCTCGGCCAGATCGGCTTCGGTCAGCGTCACGATTACGCGGCCGTCGGCACGGTCGTGAATCTGGCCGCGCGGCTTTGCGCGGAAGCGCGGGACGGGCAGATTCTCTTGGACGGCAAGGTCCGCGCCGCCATCGAGACGCTGGCCGAAACCGAGCCGATCGGCGATCTGTCCTTGAAAGGGTTCAATCGGCCGGTCAGAAGCTTTAGCCTCAAAGCACTGAAATAGGGGTGGACCGTGGCGGAGGATGGGACGCCGCAGGAGATCGCGCGCCTCCTCGGCAAATGCCTGGTGTTTCGCGCGCTTGACGAGCCGGCGCGCGCCGAGCTCGCGACGCGGATCCGCCGCCAGAGCTACAAGGCGGCGGAGCCCATTTTTCATGTCGGCGCGCCCGGGCACAGCATGATGGTCATCTTGCAGGGCACGGTTCGTGTCTCCCTGCCTTCGCCCGCGGGCCGGACGATCATCCTCGCCGATCTGGGTATCGGCGATGTCCTCGGCGAAGTGACCTTGCTCGACGGCCGGGGCCGTTCCGCGGACGCGACCGCCGTGACCAACTGCTCGCTCGCGGTGCTCGACCGGCGCGACGTGATGCCATTCCTCGAGAAGCGGCCGGACGTCTGCCTCACGCTCTTGGAGCTGATGTGCGCGCGCTTGCGCCGCTCGGACGAGCGCATGGCCGAGATCGCCTTCTTCGATCTGCCCTCGCGGCTCGCGAAGGTCATACTCGAGAAGATCAAGGAATCCGGCGCGGCGCGCGGGAAACCGAGGCTCTCGCTGTCGCAGAGTGAGCTCGCCGCCATGATCAACGGCACGCGCGAGAATGTGAATCGCTGCCTGCGCGATTGGCAGCGTCGCGGCTTCGTTGAAATGCAAGATCGCTGGATCGTTCTCGCGCGCGAAGATGCGCTGCGCGAGCTCGTCGATCATCCCTGAGACCGCTCTTTTTGGTGTGACGCTCGTCACACGGCATTTCGGCTCGATCGGCAATGATGTGTCCACACCCACGGAGGACGCCCATGATCAACCGGATTTCGAGCCTCTTCGCCCTAAGCCTGCTTTGCTCCGCCGCCGCCCCTT
>DATNGE010000252.1:0-3309 GCA_035606035.1 Allostellaceae bacterium | reverse complement strand
GCTTCTTCCTCGAATACGACAGCCCGCGCGCCGGCAGCTTCGCGCCGCTGCGTTATCTCAGCAAGAACAAGACCGCGGTGCTCGGCCTCGTCACGACGAAGAAGCCGGCCCTCGAAAGCAAAGACGAGCTCAAGCGCCGCGTCGACGAAGCGGCGAAGATCGTGCCGCTGGACCGCCTCGCGCTCTCGCCGCAATGCGGCTTCGCCTCGACGATCCGCGGCAATGCGCTGACCGTCGATGACGAGAAGAAGAAGCTCGCGCTCATCGTCGAGACCGCGCGCGAGATCTGGGGCACGGCGTAAGAGCGTAAGGCGCTGTAACAAATATTCCCTCTCCGCCCTGGAGGGCGGAGAGGGTAGGGTGAGGTGGGTGTGTTGAAGCACACCTCACCCTCCCAGCGCTTACGCGCCGGGCCCCGCCCTCTCCCCGCAAGCGCGGAGAGGGAAAAAGAATCAGGAGAGCGGCTTCATGGGTCAGTTCGGAATCGGCCAGGCGGTGCGTCGCCGCGAGGATGTGCGCTTCATCACTGGCACCGGCCGCTATGTCGATGACGAGCGCGCGGGCGGCCAGGCCTATGCGACCTTCCTGCGCTCGCCGCATGCGCATGCGAAGATCAACGGTATCGACACGTCCGCGGCAAAGCGCTTGCCCGGCGTGCTCGCGATCTATACCGGCGCCGATGTTGAGGCCGCCGGGCTCGGCAGCATCAAATGCGTCGCGCCGCTGAAGAACCGCGACGGCACGAATTTCTTCAATCCCGGCCGTCCGCTGCTCGCGACGAACAAAGTGCGCCATGTCGGCGATCCGGTCGCGCTGGTGGTTGCCGAAAGCCTTGCCGCGGCGAAAGACGCGCTCGATCTGATCGAGGTCGATTACGCAGAGCTGCCGGCGGTGGTCGATCCGGCCGAGGCGGTGAAGCCCGGCGCGCCCGTGCTCTGGGACGAGCAGCCGAGCAATGTCGCGCTCGATTGGGGCCTCGGCGATCGCAACAAATGCGAGGAGGCTTTCGCCAAGGCGGCGAAGATCGTGACGCTCGATCTCGCGATCAATCGCGTCATGGTGGCGCCGCTCGAGCCGCGCGGCATCCTCGCCGAATACGATGCGAAGACCGAGCGCTACACGCTGCATATCGGCACGCAAGGCGCTTTCGGCATGCGCAGCACGGTGGCGCAGCATCTCGGCGTCAAGGACGACAAGGTGCGCGTCATCACCGGCGATGTCGGCGGCAGCTTCGGGATGAAGACTTTCGACTTCCCCGAGAACACGCTGCTGCCCTGGGCCGCGAAGCTGCTCGGCCGGCCGGTGAAATGGCTGAGCGACCGGCAGGAATCGTTCCTCATCGACACGCAAGGCCGCGAGCAGAAAGTCCATGCCGAGCTCGCGCTCGACAAGGACGGGCATTTCCTAGCCGTGCGCGCCGATACGCTCGCCAATATCGGCGCCTATCTCTCGGCATTCTCGGTGTTCGTTGCAACCATGGCGGGATTCCGTCTGCTGACTGGCGCCTATCGCATCCCGGCCGCCTATGTCCATGTGCGCACAGTGATGACGAACACGGTCTGGGTCGATGCCTATCGCGGCGCCGGCCGGCCGGAATGCTCCTTCATCATCGAGCGGCTGGTGGATGCGGCGGCGCGCGAGACCGGGCTCGGGCGCGACGAGATCCGCCGCCGCAATCTCGTTCGTCCATCCGATATGCCGTGGCAGACGCCGCTCATCGTCAATTACGACAGTGGCGATTTCCCCGCCAATCTCGAGCGCGCGCTCGATATCGCGGGCTTCGCCGGCTTCGAGGCGCGGCGCAAAGCGGCGCGTGGCCGCGGCAAGCTCCTGGGCCTCGGCATCGCCTATTACATGGAAGTGACCGCGGCGATGCCGCAGGAGAAAGCCGATATCCGCTTCCTGCCGACCGGCCGCGTGCGCCTCGGCATCGGCACCGGTCCCTCGGGGCAGGGCCACGCGACGGCTTTCGCGCAAATCCTTTGCGACCGTCTCGGCATCGATCTCGAGGCGATCGATTTCATAACCGGCGACACCGATGCGCTGAGCCAAGGCGGCGGCACCGGCGGCGCGAAATCGCTGCTGCTCGCCGGCACGGCCGTGGTCGATGGCGCCGAGAAGATCATCGCCAAGGGCAAGAAGCTCGCCGGGCATTTCCTCGAAGCCGCGGAAAGCGACATCGAGTTCCGCGACGGGCGCTTCGCCATCGCCGGCACCGATCGCGGCATCGACATCATCGAGCTCGCGGCGAAGACCCGCGATGCGGCGCGGCTGCCCGAAGGCGTGCCGTCATCGCTCGATGACGCCGGCCTTTCGACCGGCAACAAGAACACCTTCCCCAACGGCACGCATCTGTGCGAGATCGCGATCGACGAGGAGACCGGCGTCGCGCACATCGAGCGCTACATCGTCGTCGATGATTTCGGCGTGCTCGTCAATCCGCTGATCGTCGAGGGCCAGATCCAAGGCGGCATCGCGCAAGGCGCCGGCCAGATCCTCATCGAGGATGCGCGCTACGATGCGAGCGGCCAGCTTCTCTCGGGCTCGTTCATGGATTATGCCATGCCGCGCGCGGACGATTTTCCGAGCTTCGATGTCTCGTTCCTCAACGTGCCGTGCAAGACCAACGTGCTCGGCATCAAAGGCGCGGGCGAGGCGGGGACGGTCGGCGCGCTCGGCGCGACAATGAACGCGGTGCTCGATGCGCTCAGCCCCCTCTGCATCACGACGCTCGACATGCCGGCGACGCCGCAGCGCCTTTGGGCGGCGATCCAAAAGGCGAAGCGCCTCTAGCCGCAATGGCTGCGCCGGTTCTCGCGACGCGCGAAAGGACCGGTGGCGCGGCTGAGCCGTTCCGCCTGGGCTTGCGCGGCGATAACAGCTTCTACGTCCCATGGCTCGATGGGCTGCGCGCGCTCGCCGCGCTGGCCGTGCTTTTCGCCCATAGCACGCCGCTGCCGGGATGGTTTGGCTCGAGGGTGCAACCGTTTCTCGGCTCGTTCGGCGTTTATGTCTTCCTGATCCTCAGCGCGTTCCTGTTGTCGCGGCTGCTCGTGCTTGAGCAAGCCAGGGAAGGACGAGTTGATCTTTTCGCCTTTTGGATCCGCCGCGCGTTGCGCATCTGGCCGCTCTATGGCGCGTTCGGCATTTTCGCCGCAATCGCCGCGTTCGCCACCGCCGTGCAGCCCGCGCGCGAGGTCTGGGGCCTCGTCCTCGCGCATTTCACTTTCATCGAAGACGTCACGATGGCTTATTGGGGTTGGAGCGCGTCGCTGCCGTTCTCGGAGCAGCTCTGGACCATCTCGCTCG
>DATNGE010000251.1:0-22051 GCA_035606035.1 Allostellaceae bacterium | reverse complement strand
ATCAGCACCTGCACCGACGGCGTCAGGCTGCTGATGCGATTGATGCGCGACTGGAGGAGCTGCGAGGTCGCAAAGGCGGCCCAGACCAAGAGGATCAGCAGCAAACCCGCCTCGATCAAGGTCAAGAGCGAGAGACGCAGGCTGCCGATGGTGAGCGCGAAATTGTCGAGCGTCGCGGTGAGCGCGGCGCGCAGGCCGAGGATGTCGATCGCGGCAAGGAACCAGACGATGACCGCGATGGTGTGCGACAGCGCCGCGTCGCGCACCAGCGCCGAGCTCGCGCGGATGATGATCCAGGCCAGCAGCAGGCTCGCCGCGATATGGGCGAGCTTTGCGGGCTCGCCGGCGACGTTCAGCGCGAAGATCACGATGATGATCGTCGCCCACCAGAGCAGCGGCAGGGCGAGAGCTTGCGTCGCCGACATGACGCGCGGCGTGCGCAGGCGGGGATCGACGCGCTCGACGAGCAGGGCGGCGCGCCCGCCGGTCAGCCGACGGAGCAGGATGGCGACCAGGAGGCCCGCGGCGATCAGGGCGAGCTCGACGGCCGCCGCGACAAAAGTCGCGCGTGTCACATCGGCATGGGCGTTGAGCCAGCCGAGCGGGTCCGCGATAAAGCCATCCAAGGTTCGAATCCTCGCCGTCCGAAGCAAAACGCGCCGGCCACGCTTCCGGTTGCCGCCGGCGTGGCAAGCCTCTGCCTTGTCATTGCCACAATCCGACTCAAGGCTCGTGTAACGCGGAGTGGGGCTTTTGAGCGACAAAACGAAAACCATCGGAATTCTGACAAGCGGCGGCGATTGCGCCGGCCTCAACGCGGTGATCCGCGCCGTCGTATCGCGGGCGATCCTCGGCTATGGCTGGCGCGTCTTCGGGATCAAGCAGGGCACGCAAGGCCTGCTCAAGCGGCCGGTCGACTACCAGGAACTCGACCTTGGCGTCGCGAGCTGCAATGTGCTGCGCCTGGGCGGAACGATCCTCGGCACGACGAACAAGGGCGATCCGTTCGATTTCCCGATGAACGACGGCTCGCGCAAGGATCGCTCGGCCGAGATCATCGAAGGGCTCGGGCTGCTCGGCATCGATGCGCTGATCGGCGTCGGCGGCGACGGCAGCCTCACCATCCTGCGGCGTCTTGCCCAGCAAGGCAGTATTAATTTCGTCGGCATCCCGAAAACCATCGACAACGATGTCGGCGCGACCGAAGCCTCGATCGGCTACGACACGGCCGTTGCCGTCGCGACCGAGGCGCTCGATCGCCTGCAGCCGACGGCGGCGAGCCATGATCGCGTGATGATCCTCGAAGTGATGGGACGCGATGCCGGACATATCGCGCTGGCGGCGGGTATCGCCGGCGGCGCCGACATCATTCTCATTCCCGAGATTCCCTATCGCATGGATGTGGTCGCGGCGCATATCGATAGGGTCCGCCGCTCGGACCGCAATTTCGCGCTCGTCGTCGTCGCCGAAGCCGTGGCCGATCGCACCGGGCAGACCATCCGCCGGCAGCATTCGGGCGGCGCTACGACCTATGGCGGCATCGGTCAGATCCTCGGTCACGCCATCGCCGAGATCACCGGCGCCGAGACCCGCGTCACCGTTCTCGGCCATGTGCAGCGCGGCAGCCAGCCTGATTGGGACGATCGCATCCTCGGTTCGGCTTTCGGCGTGCATGCGGTCGATCTCATCGCCGCAGGCAAGTTCGATCGCATGCTGACCTGGCAGAACCGGCGCGTCGTCGATGTGCCGCTCGCCGAGGCTATCGCCCGGCCGCAACTCGTAGACCCGGACGGCTCGCTGGTCCGCACGGCGCGCGGCCTCGGCATCTGCCTCGGCGATCGCTAGGCATTCGGCGGTTATCCACAGGCGATTTGACCGACACGCGAATTCGGCTACACCCGGCGCGGGGAGACTTTCGCGAGCGGCCGTGCGATGAACGATGCGAAGGAACTGCGCGCAAAAGCCAAGCAGGCGCGCCGTGCGGCGAGTATTGGCACGGTCAGCGGCCAGGCGGCGGATCGGCAATTGCTGGCGATGGCCGCGGGGCTCGAGCGCCAGGCCGAAGCAGCCGAAAAACGAGCGGCGATCCTCGCCAAGCTAAGAGCGTGAGCTTCGTGCGCCAAACCTCTCGGCGCCGCGCGCCGTGGTTTGGGTTGGCGATACTCCTCTTGCTCCCAGCAGCGCCGGCTTTTGCCGACACGCCCGCGGGCTGCGGCGTCACCGCGCCGCCGCGGGCGGCTTCTTCCACCGCGCAGGCGGCGAGCAATCTCGGTCTCACCAAGCAGCAGCTCATCCGCTATCGCTGCACGCGCTATGATGCCGACATTGCGCGCGTCGATCGCGAAGCCGAGGCGTGGATCGCGCGCCGGGCGCCGCAAGTCACGCGGCCGGCGCTGGTGCTCGATATCGACGAGACCTCGCTGTCGAATTGGGCGGTGATGTATCACAACGACTTCGCCTATTTTCGCGGCGGCGACTGCGATTTGAATTCGACGCGTGCTTGCGGTCAGGCGGCTTGGGAGAGAAGCGAAGCGGCGCCGGCGATTGCGCCGACACTCGAACTTTTCAATGCCGCGAAGGCTGCCGGCGTCGCGGTCTTCTTCGTCACCGGCCGCGGCGAGAATCCCGAGGCAAGCGCCGCCACCGAAGGCAATCTGCGCAAGGCCGGGTATGACGGCTGGACCGGAATCTATCTGCGCCCGGCGGAATCGCGCGAGGCGTCGGTCGCCCTCTATAAGAGCGCCGCCCGAGCGAAAATCGAGGCGCTCGGTTACCGCATCATCGCCAATGTCGGCGATCAGCAAAGCGATCTCGCGCTCGGCCATGCCGAGCGCCGCTTCAAGCTGCCGAACCCGTTCTACTACGTGCCGTAATCGATCATTCGAGGGCGGCGTGCAGGTCGTACCAATCGCCGGCAAGAGGCAGGAATTTTTCGCGCGCACGCTGCATCCGATGCAGCCGAACGCCCAGCTCGCTCACTCTTGTGAGCACGCTGGCCAACCGATACTGGCGGATGACGCGCTGGCAGCGGCGCCGGATCATCGTTTCGTCGCACCAGGGATCCGGCAACTCGCGACCGAACAGGCCGCTCGAACCAATATCGAAGCGATACCCGATGTAGCAACCTTCGCGCGCCGGGAAAGGCGGTCGCTGTTCGACGACCCCCAACTGCCCGATCAACTCAAAGCGCTGATACCCGAGTTCGCGCAGCCGCGCGATCAGCTCGCGATAGCGATAGAAATCGACCTCGATGGAAAGGTAACAGGGCTTCGACGCGCTTTCCGCGAATGCGTCGAGACAAAGCATGTCGGAGCCTTCGATATCGATTTTGGCGTAATACGGAGTGCCGTGGCGCGCAATAAGCTCGCGCGCGAGCATCCCCGGCACCTCGATCTCCTGGAATTCGGCACCGCGCGCGTGCCAGAAATCGCGCAGCCGCGGCGATGCCGTGGTCCAAGCGCTGTTCGAGCGACAGACATAGAGAATCACGGGAGCGCAGCCGGACGAGATGGCGCGATTGACGATGGTCAGGCGGCCTGCCGCGATGGCGTCGCGATATTTTTCGGCCGCAGCGCCGCAGGTCGCCGGGTTCGCCTCGACCGCGACCACACGAAACCCTTTTTTAAGGTAGAAATCCGTGTCTTCACACGCATTCATGCCGATGTCGAAGATCAGGTTTTGAATGCCAGGCCAGCGCGCGTCGTCAGGAGCCATTTGCGTGCCCCATGAAAGTGGCGAAGTCCTAGCCGGCTTTACGCGCGGCGGAGGAAAATGTTCCTGCGTGGAAAGCGAGCTACGGTCACGTCATAGAGAGCCGGCACAAAAGAAAAGCGGCAGCGCTTGCGCTGCCGCTTTCTCTTCGATGTTGGCTGAGCGATCGCCGCTTAACGGTGATGGCCGCCGTGGAAACCGCCGCGGAAGTGATCGTGGTGGAAGCCGCCTCCGCCGAAGCCAAAGCCAATGCCGAAAGTTGGCCCGACGAAGACCGGCGACGCGTAATAGGAAGGCGGGTAGTAGTAATCGTAAACCACGGGCGGCGGAGCCGCCTGATAGGGATAGCAATAGCCGTTGGCGTAGTAATAGCCCGGCGCGCAACCCGCATAGCCTTGAGCAGAAGCGGAGGTCGAGCTCATGCCAAGGGCGACCGCGCCCGCGCCTGCGATACCCAACATTGCCGCTAACAACTTGCCGCGTTTCATGGCTGAACTCCTCGTACTAAAAGGCGCCTACTTTCCGCCTCAGTCTCCATAACGATATAGGCATGCTTATCATTCCAGTCGAGAACTGTTATGCGGCTGTCACGGATTTAACGTTGACAACGCCTATGTTGCTGACGTGCGCAACGGGCGCGCGCAAAAGAAAGCGGCGCTGCAACGAGGCAGCGCCGCTCGAAAATTTTTCAGCGTGTCGGCTCAGCGATGGAAGTGATGACCGCCGAAGCCGAAGGTGAACCCGATGGCTGGCGCCACTACGACGGGCGCCGGGTAGTAGACGGGGGCCGGCGGCGCGTAAACGACCGGCCGGTTCGGATAGCAATAACCCGCATACCAATGGTAGCCGGGACCGCAATAAGGATCAGCCGACGCCGGGGTCGAACCCAAGCCGAGCGCCATCGTGCCGACGCCCGCGAGACCCAACAGTGCCGCTACAATCTTGCCGCGTGTCATGGCTCAACTCCTCAAAATTCGTCGAGGCAGGCTTTGCCTCTGGCTTCACAACGTTATAGGCACGCTTATCATTCCCATCCCAGGAACGGGGTCAAAATCTCGCGACCAGCGGGAGCTTGGCTGTAGAAAGATGAAATTTGTGAAAGGTTGTCCCGCGTGAATGCAGAAAGCCAGCCAATCCTGATCGGTGGTGGCGGGCCGGTCGGGCTCTTCACCGCGCTGCTGCTCGGCCGTGCCGGCCTCACCGTTCGGCTCTTTGACGAGAATCCCGCGCCGCAAGAAGATCCGCGCGCGGCGACGACGCACCCGGCGACCCTCGAGGTATTGGCGCAGGCAGGGTTGGTCGAGGATATGGCGCGCGCCGGGCTGGTCTGTCCGATCTTCCAATTCTGGGACCGGCCGAGCGGCGAGAAGGTGGCGGAATTCGACCACGCGCTACTGGCGCAGGACACCAGCCAGCCGCTCGTCATTCAATGCGAGCAGTTCAAGACCGCACATATCATCCTGGAGCGGCTGCGCGCACTGCCCAATGTCGAGGTGAGGTGGGGCCACCGCGTGAGCGCGGTGACGCAAGATGCGAGCGGCGTCGATGTAACGGTGGTGAGCGCGGGCAACGAGACGATACATCGCGGCGCCTATCTCGTCGGCGCCGATGGCGGGCGCAGCGTCGTGCGCAAGGCGTGCGGTATCGAGTTCGAGGGCTTCACCTGGCCCGAGCGCTTCATCGTGCTGACGACGCCGTTCGATTTCGAGGCCGAGCGCGGCTATTGCCCGCGCAGCTATTTCGCCGATCCCGATGAGTGGTGCAATTGCTTCAAGGTCTCGGCGAACGGCCCGCCGGGTTTGTGGCGCACGGTCTATCCGACCGATCCCGCGGCGAGCGATGCTGCGTTGATGAGCGATGGAGCCGTGCAGGCGCGGCTGCAGAAATTCTTTCCCGCGCCGCGGCCTTACGAGATCGTTCATCGCAATCTCTATGTCACGCATCAGCGCGTCGCCGCGCGTTTCCGGCAGGGCCGCGTGCTCCTCGCCGGCGATGCCGCCCATGTCAACAATCCGATCGGCGGTATGGGTCTCAATGGCGGGCTGCAGGATGCGGCCAATCTCGCCGATAAGCTCACGCGCGTGATTCTGGGCGGCGAGACCGAGCGCCTCCTCGATCTCTACGATTGGCAGCGCCGCACGGTGATGAGCGAGTTCGTCCAGCAGCAATCGATCGCCAACAAGCAGCGCCTTGAGGCGCGTGATCCCGAGACGCGGCGGCGCAATTTCGACGAGCTCAAGCGCATTGCGGCCGATCCAGCGCGGGCACGACAATTCCTGCTGCGCTCATCGATGATCGAGAGCCAGCGCCGCGCCGATGCACTGACGCTCGAGGATGTGCCTGGATAAGTCGCGCCTGTAAAAGGCAAGGTCATTGCGAGCGGAGCGAAGCAATCCAGGCTAACATCGCGATGCTTCCTGGATTGCTTCGTCGGCCGATGGCCTCCTCGCAATGACGGTGAATGAAAGCGAGACCTTTATGAAAATCGCGCTACCCGATCTGATCTCGAATTCCTATTTTCCCGCGGCCACCGCCTCGGCGCTCGGCTTCTTCAAGGCGGAGGGACTCGATCTCCAGCACGAGCTTGTCTTCCCCGTCGATCGCGCCTATCGCGATCTGCGCGACGGCAAGGTCGATTTCGTCGCCGGCTCGGCGCATTCGGCGCTCGCCGCTTTTCCCGAATGGCGAGGCGTCAAGCTGCTCTGCGCCCAGGCACAGGGCATGTACTGGTTTCTCGTGATGCACCGCCGCTTCAACGCCGCGCGCGGCCAGCTCGATGTCGTCAAAGGCAAGCGCATCGGCGCCGCGCCCTGGGTCGATATGGGGCTGCAGCGGCTGCTGATCACCGCGGGCTACGACCTCGCGCGCGACGACATCAAGATCGCGCCGGTGCCGGGCGCGGCGGCGGGGAGCAGCCCGACGGTGAATTTCGGCCTGACCGCCGCGAAAGCGATGGAAGAGGGCGCGATCGACGGTTTCTGGGCCAATGGCATGGGCGCCGAGGTCGCGGTGACGCGCGGCATCGGCACGGTGGTGCTCGATGTGCGGCGTGGTGACGGGCCGAAGCCGTGCTTCAACTATACGATGGCGTCGGTCGCGACGACGGATGCGCTGATTGCGCGGGCGCCGGAGCAAGCCGCGGCCGTCGTGCGCGCCATCGTCAAGACACAGCGCGCGCTTGCCGGCGATCCGGCGCTCGCCGCCAAAGCCGGCGCCATGCTCTTTCCGCCGTCGGAAGCGGCGCTGATTGCCGAGCTCATCCGCCGTGACGCGCCGTACTACGATGCCACCGTCAGCCGCGATTTCGTCGCCGGCATGAATCAATTCGCGCGCGATCTCGGCATCCTCAAGGGCAATCCTGCTTACGAGGAGGTCGTCGCGCCCCAATTCGCGCCGCTCTGGAAGGAATAGGTTAAACATCGTCATTGCGGGGAGCGCGAAGCGCGACGTAGCAATCCAGTCTGTTCGTCCACTGGATTGCTTCGCTTCGCTCGCAATGACGGTTGAACAATAGTTTCGGGAGGAATCCGATGTTCGATAATCTCTTCCGTCTCGACAAGAAGCTCGCTGTCGTCACGGGCGCGGGCAACGGGCTCGGTCGCTCCTTCGCGCTCGGTCTCGCGGCGTTCGGCGCGAACGTGATCTGCGCCGACCGCAATCTCGACAGCGCGGAAGAGACCGCGTCGCTCGCCAAGCAATCGCGGCTTCAGGCCGAGGCGATGCATAACGACGTCGCCGACGAGGGCTCCGTCGATGCGCTCTGGAGCAAGATCAAGGAGCGCTACGGCCGCGTCGATATCCTCGTCAACAATGCCGGGATCGCCACAGCGAGCGGCCGCACGCACGAGTTCAGCATCGAAGATTGGGACCGGCTGATGGCGATCAATCTGCGCGGCGTGTTCCTGACCACGCGCCAAGCGCTGCAATTGATGCTGCCGGGGCCGGGGTCGATCATCAACATCGCCTCGGTCGCGGCGCTGCGCGGCTATTACCCCGGCTTCGTCTCGCTGCAGGTGAATTATTCGACGGCGAAAGCCGGTCTCATCGGCTTCACGCGCCAGGTCGCGGCGGAATATGCGAAGGAGAAGATCCGCGTCAACGCGATCGCGCCGGGCTGGCATGGCGGCACGGCGCTCGCGGCGGAGCGGCGCGCGGTCTCAACCCCGGAGCAGATGGCGCAATTCGAAAAGGCGCTGCATGAGCGCATCCCAATGAAGCATCGCGGCGAACCTGACGACCTCGTCGGCCTCGCGGTTTATCTCGCGAGCGATGCGTCGCATTACGTCACGGGCCAGGTGATCGCCCACGACGGCGGCTGGGACGCGGCGATCGTTTAGCGGCTAGCGCGATCCGTCCGGAACGGCCATCTGCCCGCTCGGCAGGATGATGACGTCGTTGGGCAGCGGCGCGCCGCCCTCGTGCTCGGTCGGCGTGTAGGGCCGCGCCGTATAGGCTGGCCGGGGCGGCGGTGCGACCGCCGACAGATCCGGCGGCATCACGGCGTCATTGCTCGCGGCTTGCGGCGGTCCCCCCAGCGTGCCGAGCGCACGCGGTTCCTGACCATTCACATAGGTGAGACCGTCAACCGTCACCGTATCCGGCGCACTGGGCGGCGGTCCCAGATTATCCGGCGGCACCGATTGGCGCGTTGGCCGCGGCGGCGCGGCATAAACGGCGGCAGGCGGCTCGCGCGTGAGCGCCTGCGGCTGACCAGTCGCCTGTGGCCGCGTCCGACGCGGCGGCGAGATCACCGCCGGCGCGGCGGCGGGCTCGGTCATCGCGGGCGGTGCCACGTCTTCCGGTGCGATATTTTGCGGCTGCGGCGCGGGCGCCCGTCGCGGCGGCGTGATCGACGCTTCCTTGCGCGGTGCTTCGCGTTTCGGCGTCTCGGTCTTCACCGTCTCGCGCTTCGGCGGCGCTGTCACAACCGGCGCTGGCTCGACAGCAGGCTGCTCCTTCGCTGTCGGGGGCGCCGGAGGTGGGGTGGGAGTAGCGGCGGGGCCGAGATTACCGGGATTGGCCGCGGCTTCTGAGATCGTCTTCCGCGGCGGCGGCGGCGGCTCGGCCGGCGCGCTCTTCGGCACCGGCGCGACAGCGATATCTTTGGTCGGCTGCTGATCGGTCGGTGTCGGGGGTGTGACTGCCGGCGCGGTTGCGGCGAGCGGCGCGGAGGTCGATCCCGCATCCCCTCCGATTGCGGCCTCGGCGGTCGGTGGCTGCTCCGGCGTCATGTAGCCGCTATTGTGCCCGCGCGCGGCGAAGCCCGGCGGCTCGAACAGACTGCCCGGCGCCGGACGTTCCATGAAATTATGCCAAGCATAGCCGGCGCCGATCGCGACGACTGCCACCGAGCCGAGCGCGGCGAGCCAGCCGAAGCCCCGGCGGCGACCTTCCTGCTCATCGAAGAGATGGCGGTAGAGTTGCTGCTCGGCATCGGTATCGCGCGGTTCCATTGCCTTGTCGCGGCGCGTCCGCGGGTCGAAATCGTCATGGCGTTCGATGTCGTCATCGAAGGAGACGCCGAATTGGCGCGCATCCTCGCGGTCGACACGCAGCCCGGCCTGCGGCTTCCGTTGGGCCGTCGGCGCTGGCCCGTTTTGGTCTGGCCCTTTTTGGGTCGGGCGCGGGGCCGGCCGCTTGGGATCGAAGGACAGCACCGGCTCGAAGCGCGGTTCTTCATTCTGCCGGTCCATGCGGCGGCCGAAGCGGTTGTTGGAGGATGACATGGTTCTATTCCTTACTCGCGCGAAGCTTTACGCCCCGTTACGGTGGGCGAAGTCGCTGACCGCGCTCTTCACTTTTGCCAGCAGGCCAAAAATGACGGGCCGCGGGTCTTTCTGATAGTCGCTGTAAAGATAATAGGAAACAAGCCGGCCGTTAATCGCCGTCATCGCCATGACGCAAGCTTGGGTGTAAATCCCGTCGCTGCCTTGGGCTTTAGACAAATAAGCGAAGTAAATCGCCTGCGGATCGCGGTCGATCGCGCCGAGCGCGGAGAAGCTTTGCAGGGCGAGCTTGCTCTCGGCCGCGACGAGTCGCTGATCCAGCATTGCCTTGACGCTCGTCTGATCCGGCATCGCGCCCGCCATCTGATCGATCATCGCGCGGTCGACGCGCTGGTTGAGGTCGGCCTTCGGCGTCATCAGCAGGCCGAAATCGCGGATGCGGGTTTGATGCGGGGCCGTGTCGCGCAGCTGGTTGCAATCGGCGAAAGCCGTGTCGATGACATTGTCGGGGTTGAGCTTGCTTTGCTGCACGCGAACGGCTTCGAGCAGCGGCGCAGGGTAAAGGCAACTTCCGGCGGGCGGCGCAAAGGCCAGCGTGACTGTGCCGATGCTCAGCGTTGCGGTCTCCGTTTCGGCTTGCGGCGTTGCAGCCGTCGCGGCGGACGCATCATTTGCCGTGCTCTCGGCGGCGACAGGTGACAGCGGCCGATGCTGATAACCGACGATGGTATAGAAGGCGATGGAAAAAAACACGATTGCGATGTCCAGCGGCCATAGCCGCGCGACGGGCGCCGGGCGCGACATCGCCGGTCCGTTCGCGGCAGCTTGCGGCCCACGCATCAATCGAAAACTCAACTCGAGCGCCAGCGCGGCGGCAATGCCGATGACCGCGCCGGTGCCGATTGAGAAGACCCATCGCATCGCATCCATCCCTCAAGCGTACGAAGAAACGGGGCAGCTTTGTGGCGGAGTCGCTGCAAAAGCGCGGACTGTTCTGGACACGGGCTGAGCCATAAACAATAACGTTTGAGCCGGCATTTTCAGCCATTCCCTCCGTAAATTCGCGGCAAGATTTGCCGCTTCATTCGCGTAGGGGCGCAAATGCCCGGTTTTTTCGGGCCAATCTGCTGGCATGGCATTTGCGGGATAGCGCGCATGCAACGCATTTTCATGCTCGGCGCGATTACTGCCGCCGCTCTGCTGGCCAAGCTACCGGCAGCGCAGGCAGAATTTTTTAGCCTCAGCGGCCGCTTCCAATGTCTCGAAAGCGGCGCTGCGGTCTGCGGCGATGCGCAGCAGATCGTGAAGCAGCCAGCGGCTTCAGCACCGGCCATCGCTCAAGCCGATATCGCTGCGCCAATCGCGGTGCCAACGGCCGCTGCGCCGATCGAACGCCTCGCGCCGGCCGCCACGCCGGCCGCGCGCGCCGTCGATCCGGTACAGGTCGTTGCCACGCGCATTCAGGCGCGTCGCCCCAGCAGCAACGATATCGCGTGGCTCGCGCAAGCCGCGCGCGATGGCGATGCGCGCGCGATCGAATTGCTCGCCTGGTGCAAGCTCAATGCGATCGGCATGGCGCGCGATCCGGTTGAGGCCTTTCTGCTCTACGGCGCCGCGAGTAGCGCCGCACTGCCAAATGCGCGCGACAATCAGCGGCTGATCTTCGAGCGCGATCTCGATTCGGGTCAGCGCCAGCAGGTGCTCGAGCTCGCCAATGCAGGCGTGACGCTGGCGCAACTTATGCCCGGCACGCGCTAGCTTCTCGCGCCCATTGAACCGGGGCGGCATCTGGGGAATTCTATCGCCATGCCGGCACCCATCCCGACGCCGCCGACCCCGCCGCGCCCGAAAGAGCGCGAGCTCGCGCAATGGAATGAGCGCTTCGATCGCGCCGATTATTGGTTCGGCACCGAGCCGACCCCGTTCCTCAAGGATCAGGCGCACCGCTTGAAGCCGGGCATGACCGCGCTCGCCATCGCCGATGGCGAAGGTCGCAACGGCGTCTGGCTGGCGCGCCAAGGGCTCAAAGTCACCAGCGTCGATCTCTCGCCCATCGGCATCGCCAAGTCGCAGCAGCTTGCCAAGCGCTTCGGCGTGACGATCGAGACGGTCTGTGCCGATCTCGAGAGCTGGGAGTGGGGACCACCGCGCTTCGATCTCGTCGTCGGGATCCTCTTTCAATTTGCCGGGCCGGCATGGCGGGACGGCATCTTTCGGCAGATGAAAGACGTGCTGAAGCCCGGCGGGCTCGTCATGATCCAGGGCTATCGTCCGGAGCAAGTCGCCTATGGCACGGGTGGACCGCCCTTCATCGAGAATATGTACACGGCGGAGCTGCTGCGCGCCGCCTTTGCCGAATGCGACATGCTGCACCTCGCCGAGTATGATCGCGAGCAGCCCGAGGGCATGCAGCATCGCGGCGGCATGTGCGCCCTGATCGACATGGTCGCACGCAAGCGCTGACGAAAGGCGTCGGCCTTAACTTTCCACTCTCGATAGAAACGGGCCGCGTTGCGGCCGTTAAGCCCTTCGAAACTCGTTTGATTTTTAGCGGTCTCGCGCAGCCGTGAGGGCCCGTTTTCGGCCTAAATTAACCTTTCGCGCCGAGCCTAAGACACGGGGCGCGTCATGCGGCGCTGCCCGCGTTCGCGAGCACGAGAAAACGGACAAGCGCGTGACCCGTCTACGAAAGACGCCGGCGGTGATTCTGATCACGGGAGCGGCCGCAATTCTCTGCGGCGCTATCGGCCTTACGAGCTGGCGCTTGTTCGACACGCGCGAAATGGCGATCGATGCCGCCTATCAGGTGTCGCAGAACCTCGCCTCGACTCTCGAGGTCGAGATCCGCCGCGATCTCGAAACCTATACGCTCTCGCTGCAAGCCGTGGTCGACGGGCTGAAGCTGCCGGAGATCGACACGCTCAGCCCGAAGCTGCGCGACGCGATCCTCTTCGACAATTCTTCGCACGCACCGCAATACGGCTCGATCTTGGTGATCGACAAGCATGGCACGCTGAAGCTCAGCTCGACCGCGCGGCTCGAGCCGGGGACCGATTTCTCGGATCGCGACTTCTTCACGATGCATCGCGACGATCCCGATCTCGGGATTCG
This sequence comes from Allostellaceae bacterium, assembly GCA_035606035.1. Taxonomy (GTDB): domain Bacteria; phylum Pseudomonadota; class Alphaproteobacteria; order ATCC43930; family CGMCC-115725; genus CAIKMD01. Next base: position 9,503 of record DATNGE010000251.1, on the reverse strand, counting down.
CTTATCGGGGCCCTATGGCCGCACGACCGACCGCGACCAGCTGTTGGTTCTCAGCCGCCGCCTCAACGATGCGGATGGGCGCTTTGCCGGCATCGTGACCGGCGCGCTGCGCCTCAAATATGTCGAGCAGTTGTTCCACGGCATCAAGACCGATAACGGCGCGTGGATCACCCTGTTGATGACCAATGGCACGATGATCGCGCGCTCCCCCTATCGTGCTCAAGATATCGGCCGCAACCTCGGCAAGGCGCCGATTTTCCAGCATTTCAGGAACGCGCGTGCCGGAGAGTTCGAGGGGCCGGATCTCGCGAGCGGCGAGGTACGGCTTTTCGTCTACAAGCAGATCGGCGATTTGCCGTTGCTCATCAGCGTCGCGGTACCGAAGGCGGCCGTGCTCATCGATTGGTGGCATAAGGCGGTCATCGTCTGCATGCTCGTCGCGTGCTTTATCGTCGTTATTGTGGCCATCGGCTGGGTGCTGTATCGCGAGCTCGCCCGTCGCGCCCTCGCCGAAAAACGCGCCCGCGAGAATGAAGAGCGCTACCGCCTCCTCGCCGACAATTCCTCGGACCTGATCGTTCTGACGCGTGACGGTGAGGCAATTTACGTCTCGCCGGCGGCGCGGCGGCTCTATGGCTATGAGCCGGAGGAACTGATCGGGAGCAAGCTCGAGGACTACGTGCATCCCGACGATTTGCCGGCGCTTGCCGCAGCGAAAGCGGAGGTGCGCGACAAGGGCGAGGCGCTCGTCGTCTATCGCTGCCGCAACCGGAAAGGAGAGATGATCTCGGTCGAGGCGAGCTGGCGTCGGTCATCCGCAGCGAATGGGAATTCGACCGAGTCCGTCGTCGTCGCGCGCGACATCACGCAGCGCGTCCGGAACGAGGAAGCGTTGCGCGCGGCGAAAGAGCATGCCGACGCGGCGAACCACGCGAAGTCGAGCTTCCTCGCCCATATGAGTCACGAGATCCGCACGCCGATGAACGGCATTCTCGGCATGAATCATCTGCTGATGGCGACGGAGCTCGACGCGCAGCAGCGCGATTATGCGCGGACGATCGGCGATTCCGCCTCGGCGCTCTTGCGCATCATCGACGACATCCTCGATGAATCGAAGCTCGAAGCCGGCAAGGTCGAGATCGAGTATGCCGATTTCGACCTCGGCAAGGCGCTCGACGGTATCGTCTCGATCCTCGAGCCGCGCGCGGCGCAGAAGGATGTGCGGCTCGGCATGGCGGTCCATCCGGGGGCTTACGGCTGGTTCCGGGGCGATGCGGTGCGGCTGCGCCAAGTGCTGCTCAACATCGCCGGCAACGCGGTGAAATTCACCGATCGCGGCCATGTCGATATCGATGTCAGCGTGCCGCGCGAGCTCGGCGATCAGGCGGTTGTCCGCTTCGAAGTCTCGGATACCGGCATCGGGATCGATGAGGCGGCGCAAGCGAATTTGTTCGAGAAATTCACCCAGGCGGATGTCTCGATCAGCCGCCGCTTCGGCGGCACCGGTCTCGGCCTTGCGATCGCCAAGCAACTCGTCGAATTGATGGGCGGCACGATCGGCTTCTCGAGCGCATCGGGCGAGGGCAGCCTCTTCTGCTTCGAGATTCCGCTGGAGCGCGTGGCAGCGCCAGCCAAAAAAGCGCCTGATGCGGTGGCGGCAACGGCCGTGCCGCCGCGCGCCCTTGATGTGCTGATCGCCGAGGACAACAAGATCAATCAGCAGGTGGCGCAGCTGATTGTCGCGAAAGCGGGGCATCGCGTCGATCTTGCCGATGACGGCCGCCAGGCGGTCGATGCCGCACGTGCCAAGGATTACGACGTGATCCTCATGGATCTGCAGATGCCGGAGCTCGACGGCATGGGCGCAGCGCGGGAAATCCGCCAGCTGCCCGGCCGCGCCGGTCAAGTGCCGATCATCGCGCTCACGTCTCATGCCATGGCGGGAATGCGCGAGGAGGTCATCGCCGCCGGCATGGATGACTACGTCTCCAAGCCGTTCGACGCGAATGTGCTCTTGGCGAAGCTGCAGCATCTCGCCGCCTTCCACAGCGCCGGCGAGGAGCGCAAGCCGCTACCGGCGCCGGAACGCCACGACAACAAAGGCGACGCGCGTTTCGATCGCGACAAGCTCGACCAGCTGAGCGCCGCGACCAATGGTGCGGCTTTCATGCCGCTGCTCTCGAGCCTCATCGAGGCGATCGAGCAGCGTGTCGCGCTGACCCTTCGGCTCATCGCGGGCGAGGAGTTCGGGGTGGCGGCGCGCGAAGCGCATGATCTTGTCGCGATCGCCGGCAATGTCGGCGGCATGCGGCTCAGTGCGCTGGCGCGGCAGTTGCAGCACGCTTGCCAATCTGGCGATGGAGCGAAATCCCGGGCCGTGGCGGCCGTGCTCGCCGCGGAAGCCGAGGCGCTGGTACCGCTGATACGCGATTACCAGGCGGCGAAGGCCGCCTGACGCTGACGTTAAGGAGAACCGACATGACTTCTGCCATTGCCCAGGAAAAGCCGGTCATCGTCGCGGTCGACGATTCGCGCGAGATGCTGGACATCCTCAAGAACGTGGTCGCCGGCGCCGGGTATCGCTTCTTCGGCGCGAGCAACGCCAGTCAATGCATGCGCCTGGTGCGCGACATCGCGCCCGATCTCATCCTGCTCGACATCCAGATGCCGGAGGTCGACGGCTTTGAACTCTGCCGCCAGATCCGCGCCGTCGAGTCGTGCCAGCGCGTTCCGGTCGCTTTCGTGACCGCGCGGCGCACGGCGCAGGACGTGAAAGCCGGCATCGCCGCCGGCGGCAACGACTTCATCACCAAGCCGTTCGATCCCAAGAATCTGATGGCGCGCATCGAACGCTGGTTGAAGCAGAAAGTCTGATCGCGGCGAACCGCGGCCGCGCGACAGGCGGGCGGCGCTTTCCTATAGTCTCGGGCGTCCCGCGCCAGCCGGAGCGTCCGATCCGTATCGCGCGATTGCGCGGCGCGAGCGTCACCTTCTCGACCGCGGCGTGCAGTATTGGCGGCGGTCTCCGCGGCGCGCGGCCGGTGCGGTAAAGCGATAGCAGAAGCGGAGGAAGAAATGAGCGGCGTGCGGCGGATCGTGACCGGTCATCGCGGCGACGGCAAGGCGATCATCAAATCGGATCGCGTCGTCGAGGCGCAAGCCATTCCGAGCGGCGACGCCGCCTTCGCGAAGCTGTGGGTGACGCAAACCAGCCCGGCCGATAATACCGACGAGCGCGACGGTGCCGACCTGGCGAGCGGCCTTACCTGCGCCGACGGCTCGGTGCTGCGCATCGTCGATTTCCAGCCCGGCATGGTCTCGCCGATGCATAAGACCAATTCGGTCGATTACGGTATCGTGCTCTCGGGCGAAATGGAGATGCGCTTGGATAGCGGCGAGACGACGCGTCTCAAGCCGGGCGATATCGTCGTTCAGCGCGGCACCAATCACGCCTGGGCCAATATCGGCACGACGGTGGCGCGCATGGCTTTCGTGCTGATCGACGCGCTGCCGCTCGGCGACGGCAGCGGCGTCACGCCTTAGGCGCTGTTTACGCCTTCTTGTTGAAGCGCGGGAAGAGCGGCAGCGCGTTCTCGCGATCGACCGCGGCGCGCAGCGCCGGCGGGAGATGCAGCGCTTTGATTCCGGCATCGACGTCCGGAACCTTCACATAGGGATCGTCGGTGCCGAAGAGGATGTGCTTCGGCCCGGAGAGGGCGAGGACGCCGGCCCAGGACCAGGGGAAGAACGCGCTCGCCGTGTCGACATAGATTTTCTGCAGCTCGTAGATCGGGCCGTTCGGGGCGCGCGGCTTCATCTTGGGATTGCGGAAGCTGCCCGAGATGCGGCCGGCGAGCATCGGCAAGGTGCCGCCGCCATGCGAGAAGATCCATTTGATGTCGGGATATTTCGCGAACTGGCCGCTGTAGAGCAGGCTGGTGATCGTGCGCATCGTATCGAAGGGGAATTCGACGATCGCCGAAACCACATCCGGCATCATCTGGCCGCAGCATTGCGGCTGGGTCGGATGGACGAAGGCGACGGCCTTGCGGTGATTGAGCTCGGCGAGCACCGGATCGAAGGCAACATCGCCGAGATATTTGCCGTCATAGGACGGGGCGAAGCGCACGCCGTCGCTATGCAGCGTGTCGAGCGTATAGTTGATCTCGGCGAGAGTTTTATCGACATTTGGCAGCGGCATCATGCCGAAGCAGCCGAAACGGCCGGGATGATCGATGGTGAGCTGCGCCAGCCACTCGTTGCAGCTGCGCACCACGCCGGGAAAATCGCCGGGCAGGCGGCCGTTGAGATCGGGGCTCGAGACGATCGCCGTCTCGATGCCGTATTTGTCCATATCGGCGAGCGCGCTCGCGAGCGACCATGCGCCGGTATCGAGCGGCGAGCGGAAGGTTGGGTTGCCTTGCGCCATCCACTCGATATAGGCCGGCGGCGGCACGTGATGATGCACGTCGATGCGTCGTGGCTTGTACGGCGCGGCGATCGCGTCGCTGATGAGCGCGCCCGGCAGCAATGTCGCCGCGCCGGCGGCGCCGAGCCCGGCGAGGAAGTGCCGCCGCTCCAAGAAAGTCGTGCCGATCATTCCCGTTCCCCGATCGTTGCGCGGCGATGCCGCGGCTTATTAGCGCGATCATAACATAGCGCAGCGTGACGCGATCCCTATTCCGCGATAGTGTGCGCTCAACGTGAAGGGGAGTGCCGATGAAAAAGGTCGTGTGCGCGTTGGTCGCCTTGGCCATGGCGTTCTTCGTCGCGAGCGAAGCGCGCGCCAATGACGCGGTTCACGTCGGAAAGGCGCAAGGCACGGCTTGGACCTTCCTGCCGGTCGATATCGGCATCGAGCAAGGCATCTTCGGCAAGCTCGGTCTCGATGTCGACAGCGCCAATCTCGGCGGTGACGCGAAGGTGCAGCAGGCACTCGTCGCCGGCAGCGTCGATTTCGGTCTCGGCAGCGGGCCGGGCATGGCGCTTGCTTCGAAGGGCGGCGCGGCAATCGGCGTCGCGCAATTCGCGGGCCCGCCGCGCAACATCTCGGCTATCGTGCTCGCGGATTCGCCGATCAAGACTGTCGCCGATCTCAAGGGCAAGATGATCGCGGTCTCGACCTCGGGCTCGCTCAGCGATTGGCTGGCGAAGCAGATGGCGATTCAAGAAGGCTGGGGCCAGGACGGCGTCAAGACCGTGCCGCTCGGCGCGGTCGAGGCCTCGATCGCGGCGCTGAAGGCTCATCAGATCGACGCGGTGGTGCTCTCGACCGAAGCCGGCTTCGGCCTCGAAGCGCGTCAAGAGGGCCGCATGCTGATCTCGATGGATCACTACGCGCCGCATTTCATCACGCATGTCGTCTTCGCGCCGAAGCAACTGGTCGCGGAGAAACCGGAGCTCGTCGGGCGCTTCCTCAAGGGCTTCTTCGCCTCGATCGCCTATATGAAAGCGCATCGCGCCGAGACCGCGGCGCTGGCGCAGAAAGTGCTGCAACAGGATCTCAGCGTCGTCGAGAAGGATTACGATTTCGAACTGCCGATGTTCACCCTCGACGGCACCTTCGATCCGCAGGCAGTCGCGGTGCTGAAGAAATCGTACGTCGAGATGGGAACGCTGCCGAGCGAGCCGCCCGATAGCGCGCTCTTCACGACGCAATTCGTGCCGGTTCGATAATTGCCGCAATGACACGATAGGTAACGATCACCGCCGCGACGGGTGGAATTCCGACGGCATGGTCTCGGGCATGAAGAAGAAGATAACGGCACAGCCGCAAGCCGCGATCGCCGCGAGGGTGAAGAAGCCGATCGTGTAGCCAAAGCTCTGCGCGAGAAAGCCGACCGCGACGTTGGTGATGGCGCTGCCGATGCCCTGCGCCGTACCGGCGAAACCTTGCGCGAGGTTGTAGCGGCCGCTGCCCCGCATGACGTCGCTGATGACGAGCGGCGTCATGATACCGACGATTGCGGAAGTAAGGCCACCGGTCGCCTGCGCCGCGACGACCCACCACGGTCCCGGCGCGAGAACGAAGAGCACCGCGCGTACGGGCAGCGCGCCAAAACCGATAAGCAGCAGAGGCTTGCGGCCCCAATCCTGTGCTCGCCGCGCGATCCATGCCGCGAGCAGGGCCGTGACCACTTCCGGCACGATGACCATCGCCGAGGTGAAGAGCACGGAGATTTCAGCATGCTGTTGACCGGCGCGCTCGCTCGCGAGCGGCGTCAGCGAGGCGTTCGCGAGCTGGAAGAGAACCAGGCTGCCGACAAAGATCAGCAGGATGGGATGCTTCGCCAATTCGCGCATCGGGGCCGCATCGCGCGGCTTCTCGCGGTCGCGGGCCGAGCGGGCGCGGGCATAGTCGATATCCTGTCCGCGAATTTGCGTCAGCGCGATGGTCGCCGGCACGCAGAGCGCCGCTGCGATTAAAAATATCGTCCACGGCGCGACGAAATGGCCGAGCAGGCCGAGTGTCGCCGCGGTCGCAGCGGTGCCGAAGGCACCATAGCGATGGTTGCGGCCGAGGCGGCGATTGAAGGCGCGATGACCGACGAGGCCGAGACCGATCGCCACTTCGGCGGGGCGGACGATGCCGGCGGTGCCGCCTTGGAGGATCTCGGCCGCGAAGACCATGATCGGGTTGCTGAAGAAAGCGAAGATCAACGCGCCCGCGGCGATCATCCCAATCGCGCAAGCGAGCAGCAGGCGCTTGTTCGGCGCCGCGTCGACGATCGCGCCGCCCGGGAGCTGGCTGAGGATGGCCGCGAGCCCGCCGATGGTGAGCAGCAGCCCGATCGTGCCTTGCGACCAGCCGTTGGCGATCAGATAGACGGCGATGAACGGGCCGAAAGCGGTCTCGACATCGGCGATGAAAAAGTTGACCCAATCGAGTGCGCGCTGACTCTTATTGGCCGGTGCGGCCTCGTCCTCTGCCAAATGAGATGCTCCTCTCGACGCCCAATCCTCCTGTCATGAACACCGCGGAGGCGGTGCAGGCTCAATCGGGCAGGAGAGGGAGAGGAAGCCTAGTCGTCGCTGTCGCTGGCGGTCGCAACCGCGGCGTGCGCGGCCATGCGCTTGGTGCCGCCGGTGGCGATCAGCATCAGCAGCGGCGGCAGCGCCAGGAGGATGGCCATGAGCCCGGCGCCCGACAGACCGACCCAGGCGATCAGCGGTCCGGTCGCGAGCGCGATCAGCACCGAAATGCCGGCGGCGCAGGTATCGTTGAAGCCGAGAGCGCGGCCGCGCGTCGCGGTCATATAGTGATCGGCGATCAGCGCCGTCGCCGAAACATTCGCCGCCGCCCAGCCGATGCCGACGAGGAATGCGCCGACCGTGACCGGGAAATAGGAATGGGTGTAGGCGACAAGACCGGCGCCGGCGAGCGCCGTAGCGACCCCGGGAAACATCACCACATCGCGGCCGAAGCGGTCGGTCAGCTTGCCCAGCGGAATGGTGAACGCGAACATGCCGGCCGAATGGCACATGCTGGAGATCGCGATACCAGTGAGACCGGTGCCGCAATCCTTGAGCACGAGCGAGCTCAGCACCATCACGATCGCCATATTTCCCTGCACCGAGCAGTTCGAGATGATCGCGAGGCGGATGATCGGCCGGCGCAACAGGCCGAGTGCGCTGAACGCCGCCGCTTCCTCGCGATGGCGCGAATGCGTGACGACGCCGGGATAATAGAGATGCAAATTCTGCCCGATGTATTTCGGATCGGGCCGCACGAAGAAGATCAGGCAGATGCCCGGCACGATGAGGCACGGCAGCAGGAACCAGCCGAGGCCGAGCGGATCGGCGCCGGTGCGGTCGGCGATGGCTTGCGAGATGCTGATGACGAGCGGGCTCATGACGAGGCCGAAGAGCGAGCCGGTCGCGAGATAACCGAGCGCGGTCGCGCGATGGCTCGGCGGGAACATATCGGTCGCAGCGACGCGCAGCTGCTGCGACGCGTTCATGCCCATGCCGAAAATGAGGACGCCGATGACGAAGAGCGTGAAGCTCGAAAAGCTCATCGAGGTCGCCACCACCAGCGTGCCGGTGAGGGCGAGGCAGAGCCCCAACAGGATGCCGGGCTTGCGGCCATAGGTGTCGGTGATCTTGCCGGCGGGATAAGCGACGAGGAAGCGGCTGAGGCCGACGAGACCGACCGACACGCCGACGAGATCGGGCGCGCCGGTCAAGGCCAGCACCATCAGCGGCCCGAAACTGTAGGTGAACGACATCCCGACCCCGGTGAAGGTCTGCGACAGCGCGAACAAAGTCATGTTGCGCTTGATGACGGACGGGATCCGGAACGGGGCGGGGGACGTGCTGGCGGGCATGCTCACATGGGCAAGAGTAGCAGACGAAGCGGGACCAACAATCGGCAATGCAGGCCGATCAGCCCAGAGTTTTTTGCACTTCGCGCATGCGAAAAGTGGCTTCCAATATTCTCGTCGTCACCCCCGCGAAAGCGGGGGTCCAGGTAGACAGCACGGTGCATCCTGGATTCCCGCTTACGCGGGAATGACGAAGTGAGTAAAAGCGTGGAGCCGTAAAGGGGAGGAACTCGCATGCCCATCAACACCGCGCCCGCCGTCAATCCCAGTGTCACGCGCTCGCGTCTGGTCTTGGAGATCGCGTCGGAGCTATGCGGTGGCACGCCGGAGCATCCGGTGCCGCAATGGTTCCAGCCCAAGGTGATCCTGCGCAATGCGGCAGGCGGCAAGCCGGTGACCTTGTTCGCGGTGAGCTCGGCCGAAGGCATCTTCGCGGTCGCCAAACGCGAAGCCGATCTCGCGATCATCAATCCGGCTTGCGTGCTTTCGGTCGCGGTGAAAGGCAAGAGCATCTTCAAGGAGCCGCTTCCGTTGTGCGCGGTGACGGTGATCCCGTCCTGGGACCAGTTCGTCTTCGCGGTGCGCCCCGAGACCGGCATCGAGCGCTTCGAGGATATCGCCGCGAAGAAGCCGAAGCTCAAAATCATGATGCGCGGCGCGCTCGATCACACGCTTCATCACATGTTCGATGATGTCGCGGCCGCGGCCGGCTTCTCGCGCGAGGACATCGCCGCGTGGGGCGGCGAGGTGCTGAAGAAAGGCTCGGTGCCTTGGCCGCATACGCCGACCTTCAAGGCGCTGATCAACGGCGATGTCGATGCGCTGTTCGACGAGGCGGCGCATTCCTGGGTGCCGCAAGCGCTCGATGCCGGGATGCGTATCCTGTCGCTCAGCGAGAACACGGTGAAGAAGCTCGAGGAGATGGGCTATCGTCGCGCCGTGTTGCCGAAATCGGCTTATCCGAAGCTGCCCGCCGATGTGCTCTCGATCGATTTCAGCGGCTGGACGGTGTTCGTGCGTGCCGATGCCGAGGACAAGCTGGTCGAGCAGATTTGCGCCGGCCTCGCCGCGCGCAATATGAACATCCCCTGGGAAGAGCCCGGCGATCTCCCGGTCGAGCGCATGGCGAAAGAAGCGATCGACACGCCGCAATGCGTGCCGCTCCATCCCGCCGCCGAG
>DATNGE010000250.1:0-3916 GCA_035606035.1 Allostellaceae bacterium | reverse complement strand
CAAGGCGGGCTGATCTTCGCCTATGAGGACGTGACCGATCGTTTCGCGCTGGAGCGCAGCTACAACACGGCGATCGAGGTCCAGCGCGAGACGCTGGACCACCTATATGAAGGCATCGCCGTGTTCGGCAGCGACGGACGGCTGAAGCTCTCCAATCCCGCCTACGCGAAAATGTGGGGGCTAACGCCTGAGGATACCGGTGGCGAGCCGCATGTCAGTCAGCTCGCCGACAAGTTCCGCGATTTCCTCGATGACGGCGGTGATTGGTCCGAGCGCAAGGCGCGGCTGGTCGGGCGCCTGACGACCGATCGCGCCTCGAGCACGACGCTCCACCGCCGCGATGGCTCGGTGCTGCAGGCCGTGACCTTGCCGCTGCCTGACGGCAACACGCTGCTTTCCTATCTCGACGTCACCGACACTAGGCGCGTCGAGAACGCGCTGCGCGAGCGCACCGAAGCGCTCGAAGAAGCCGGCCGTTTGAAGAGCGAATTCCTCGCCAACGTGTCCTACGAGCTGCGCACGCCGCTGACCTCGATCACCGGCTACGCCGAGATGCTGACGAACAAGACCTACGCCGGCGAGCTCAATCCCCGGCAGCTCGGCTATGCGTCGAACATCCTCGAAAGCGCGCAAGCCTTCACGCGGCTGGTCGATGACATCCTCGATCTCGCGACCATCGAGGCAGGCTATATGGAGCTCGACACCAGCCCCGTCGACATCCACGCGATGCTGCAGAGCGTGCTCAATTTGCAGCAGGCACAGGCGCGCAATCTCGGTCTGCGCCTCGAATTCGATTGCCCGACGACGATCGGCACGGTGCCGGGCGACGAGCGGCGCTTGAAGCAGGTGATGTTCAGCCTCGTCTCCAACGCGCTCAAGTTTACGCCCACGGGCGGCAGCGTGACGGTCGCGGCGCGGCGCGAAGGCGAGCGCGTCGCACTCGTGGTTTCCGATACCGGCGTCGGCGTCGCCACCGAGGATCAGGCGCGCATCTTCGAGAAATTCGAGCGGGCCAACACCCGGCAATCGGGCGCTGGCCTCGGCCTTGCCCTCGTCAAAAGCTTCATCGAGCTGCATGGCGGCTCGGTCGAGCTGCGTTCGCGTCCGGGCGAGGGCACGACCGTCACGTGCTGGCTCAATGCCGAGCTGCCCATCCAAAACGAAGGCGCGCGGGTTCAGCCGCGGCTGCGCGCGGTCGGCTGAGCGCCGAGATTAGACCTTCCCCGGCACGCCTTTCGTCGTCGAATATTCGAAATGGAGCGCCTCGCCAGGACGGACCAGCGGGTGGATCGCATGGGCGGCGAGCGCCGCCTCGGCAAAGCCCGAGAGGATGAGCTTCAGCTTTCCGGGATAAGTCGCGATATCGCCGATGGCGAAAATCCCCTGCGCCGAGCTCATGCAGGTCGCGGGCGCGACGGTGATGTGGTGATGGTCGAGCGCTAGCCCCCACTGGGCGATCGGCCCGAGATTCATCGAGAGGCCGAAGAAGGGCAGCAACACATCGGCCTCGAGTCGCTTCGTCTTCCCCTCGAGATCAGCGACGACCACTGCCGCGAGCTTGCCGTTCGCGCCCTCGAGCCCGGCAAGCTGGTAAGGGATCACGAGATCGATACTGCCCGCCTTGGCGAGGGCATCGAGCCGTGCCGCCGATTCGGGAGCGGCGCGAAATTTGGCACGCCGATGGATGACCATCACCCGCGCCGCGACCTCGGCAAGCGAGATCGCCCAATCAACCGCCGAATCGCCGCCGCCGGCGATGACGATGCGCTGGTCGCGGAACGCCTCACGCCGCGCGACCAGATAGAAGACGCTCTTTCCTTCATAGCTCTCGATCCCGTCGAGCGGCGGCCGATTGGGGCCAAAGGCGCCAACACCGGCAGCGATGATCACGGCTTTTGCGTGGAGGACGGTGCCGCGGCTGGTCTCGAGCCGGAAACGGCCATCCTCCATCCGCGCTAGTCGCTCGACCTGCTGGCCCAAGTGATAGGCCGGCGCGAAGGGCGCCGCCTGTTCTTCGAGTCGCGCGATGAGGCCCGCAGCGTCGATCGCCGGGTGCCCGGGGATGTCGTAGATCGGCTTCTCCGGATAGAGCGCGCTGCATTGCCCGCCTGCCATGTCGAGCGCATCGATCACCTGGCATTTGAGCCCGAGCATGCCGCATTCGAACACGGCAAAGAGTCCGACCGGTCCGGCGCCGATGATCGCGACATCCGTCTGCTGCACGCTTTCCGCCATTCTGCTACCCGCGTCGATTCGCCGGTAAAATGGCGGCGCGCTGGCGGCGCTGCAAGGTTGCAGCGGCGCGGCCCGACACCGTAAAAAGAGCGTGTGACTGCCGTAACGGCTCTGGCCATCGACCTGCCCGACGAGAAGGCGACCGCCGCCCTGGCGACGGAATTGGCAGCGTGCGCGCGGCAAGGCGACGTGATCGGCCTCTCCGGGCCGCTCGGCAGCGGCAAGACCACCTTCGCCCGCTATTTCATCGCTGCGCGGATGGACGCCGGCGAAGTCCCGAGTCCAACCTTCGCGCTGGTCGAGACCTATCAGCCGGCGACCGGCCCCGCCATCTGGCATTTCGATCTCTATCGCATCGAGAGGCCCGAGGATGCCTACGAACTCGGCATCGAGGACGCATTCGCCGAAGGCATCGCGCTGATCGAATGGCCGGAGCGCTTGGGCGGGCTGATGCCGCGCGAGCATCTTCAGATTGCGCTCGGCGCGGGGACAAGCGAGACGGCGCGGATCGCGACGCTCGCGCCGTCGCCCGCTTGGGCCGCGCGCATTGCCGGATTACACCATGACTGAGCGCGCAGCGCAGATCGATGCGTTCCTGTCGGCCTACGGCTGGGCCGATGCCGAACGCCGGCCGCTCGCCGGCGATGCTTCTTTCCGGCACTATTGCCGGCTCGCGCGGAACGGCACCACGACAATGCTGATGGATGCGCCGCCGCCGCAGGAAAATGTGCGGCCTTATCTCGCCGTCGCGCGCCACCTCCGCGGGCTCGACTTCAGCGCGCCGGCGATCCTCGCCGCCGAGGAAGAGACGGGGCTCCTGCTGATCGAGGATTTCGGCGACGGCACCTTCACGCGGCTCTTGGCGCAAGGCGAGGACGAGCGCGCGCTTTATGAAATGGCGATCGACGTGCTGATCGCGCTGCATCGCCGCTTCGATGCGGCGCATGCGCCGTGGCTTCCGCCTTACGACGACACGCGGCTCTTGAACGAAGCCGCGCTGCTTGTCGATTGGTATTCGCCGGCGATCACGGGCCAACCCACGCCGGCGGCGTTGCGGGCGGAATATCTCGATCTTTGGAGAGGCCTCTTCCCGGTGGCGCGCGCCGTGCCCGAGTCGCTTGTGCTGCGGGATTTTCACGTCGACAATCTCATGCGCATCGCCGGGCGCAACGGGCTCGCGGCATGCGGCCTGCTCGATTTTCAGGACGCGGTGCTTGGCCCCATCACCTACGATCTCGTCTCGCTGCTCGAGGATTCGCGGCGCGAGATCGGGCCGGAGCTCGTCAACGCGATGTATGCGCGCTATTGCGCCGCCTTCCCCTCCCTCGACCGCGCCGCGCTCGATGCGTCGTTCGTCGTCCTCGGCGCGCAGCGTCATTGCAAGGTCATCGGCATCTTCACGCGGCTGTGCCGGCGCGACGGAAAGCCGCGCTACCTCGCGTACATCCCGCGGCTGTGGCGGCTGCTCGAGGGCAATTTCCGCCATCCCGTGTTGGCGCCGGTCAAAGCCTGGCTCGACCGCAACATCCCGCCAGAGCTGCGGCACATTCCGGCGGAGAAGCCATGATCGACACGGCGATAATCCTCGCGGCCGGCTTCGGCACGCGCATGCGGCCGATTACGGATCACACGCCGAAGCCGCTGATCCCGCTGTGCGGCCGTTCGCTCATCGATCATGGCA
>DATNGE010000249.1:0-21047 GCA_035606035.1 Allostellaceae bacterium | reverse complement strand
CGGGCTCAATACCTCGGCCGAATTGTTCGAGGCGCTTACCCGCGCCGGCGCCACGGTCAATCCCGGGCTCGCGTTTCACGTGCGCCGCTCAGCTTGGCTGAAACAGGACGCCACGATCGGCGTCGAGATACCGCGTGGCTGGCATGGCAGCACCTGGGGCACGATCTATCGCCCGTTGCGCGCCGCCTTCCCGTCCGCGCTCTATCACGCCGGCCGGGTGGTCGAGCGCGTCGAGCAGGACGGAACGAGCGTCACCGCTATCTTTGCTGATAGTACGCGCGAGCGCGGCGATCTGCTGATCGGCGCCGACGGCGTCTATTCGACGGTGCGCAAGCAATACCTGCCCGAGATCGCGCCGGTGCCCGCCGGCTACATTGCCTGGCGCGGCACCCTCGCCGAGCGCGATCTGCCGCCAAGCGCGCATGAGCTTCTGCTCGAGCGCGCAGCCTTTACCATCCCCGACAACGAGCTCGTCGTCTCGCTGCCGGTGCCGGGCGCCGATAACGATCCGCGGCCGGGCCATCGCCGCTATTATTTCATTTGGTATCGGCCCGCGTCGCCCGCAGAGCAGCGCGCGCTTTTCACCGATGCGAGCGGGCGCGATCACGGCCTTGCGATCCCGCCGCCGCTCATCCGTTCCGAATTCGTCGCGGCGATGAAAGCCGATGCTCGCAAGGTCCTGCCGCCGGTGCTGGGCGAGATCGTCGGCCGGGTGGCGCAGCCGCTACTGCAATCGATCACCGATCTCGAAGCGCCGCGCATGGTGTTCGGCCGTGTCGCGCTCCTCGGCGATTCCGCGTTTGTCGCGCGGCCGCATGTCGCCGCCGGCACGAGCAAAGCGGCCCTCGATGCCGCGGGACTGGTCGCCGCGTTCGCGGCGCATGGGGAAGATATCGAGGCGGCGCTGCAGCTTTATGAGCGCGAGCGTCTTGCTTTCGGCCGCGCCGTCATCAGCCATGCGCGCTATCTCGGCGCCTATCTCGAAGCCGGCGGCGCGGCGCCGCCGCGCGATCCCGAGCGGCTGCTGCGCGAATATGGTGCGCCGCATCTCGTCCATGAGGTCGATTTCGGCTAGCGTTGTGATATCCTCACCGCGAGCCGGGGAGGCAGCATGCGCGGGCGATTTTTTCTCGCGACATTATTGGGCTCAATGACGGCGCTGCTCGCGTCGCTCGCTCTCTTATCGCCTGCGGCGGCTGACGATTTCTACAAGGACAAGACGCTCAAAATCACCATCGGATTTCCGCCGGGCGGCGGCTTCGACACCAACGCCCGGCTGCTCGCGCGCTATATCGGCCGCTACATCCCCGGCCATCCTGATGTGATCGTCGTTAACGCGCCGGGCGCCGCCAGCGCGACCGCTGTCGCGCATCTCGAGGTCAATACCCCGACCGACGGCACGGTGATCAACGAGTTCAATTTCGGCTTGCTCGGCGCCTCCTTGATGGAGCCGGAGAAGACGCCCTTCGATTTCCGCCGCTACGCCTGGATCGGCAGCATCGCCGAAGACGCCACCATCTGCTTTGTCTGGCGCGACAATCCGCCCCGAAGCATCGCCGAGATGCGCGGCCAGCATTATCTCTTCGGCGATGCCGGCGCGGGCTCGTCCGAAGATCTCAACACCAAGATCCTGCAGCGTGTCTTCAACCTCGATATCGCGGAAGCGAAAGGCTACTCCGGCAGCGCCGAGGTGCGGCTGGCGCTCGAGCGCGGCGAGGTGCAAGGCATGTGCGGCTCGTGGAGCAGCGTACCCGCCGAATGGCTGAAGAGCCCGAAGTTTCACCCGCTGCTGCGGACTTCGAGGAGCGTGCCGGATGGGATGGCACCCGAGACGCCTTATATCCTCGACCTCGCGCCCAGCGACGATGCGCGTCAGATCATTCGCTTCCTGACTGGCGGCGGCGACCTCGGCCGGCCCTTCATCGCCTCGCGCGCCGTACCGAAAGATCGTATCGCCATCCTGCGCCAGGCTTTCGTCGCCGCCGTCAAAGATCCCGGTTTTCTCGCCGAAGCGAAATCGCAGCGTCTGCCCGTCTCGCCGCACACCGGTGAGGAAGCCGAGAAGATCGTCCAGCAGCTTTACGCAACGCCGCCCGCGATCATCGAGGCTGCCCGCAAAGTTGCGGCCGAGAACTAGTCGGCGGCGCCGGCATAGCGTGTGAGATCGATGATCTCGAGCACGTTGCCGTCGGGATCCTCGAAATAGGCCCGCGGCCCGTCGACGATGCCGTCCTGGCGATCTTCCTCCCAGAGGAATTTGACGCCGCTCGATTTGAGCTCGGCGAGGGCCGGCGCGTAATCCTCATGGGCGACGAGGAACGAGTGATGAATATCGCGCTCGCCGGCGGTCGAGATCGGCTTCTCGGTCTTGGCCAGGATCACGCAATCGCCGCCACTATCGAGAAACACCATGCCGCGCGCGCCCGTATCCTGCAGCAGTTTCATGCCGAGGACACCGCAGTAGAAATCCCTGGCGCGTGCGGTATCGGTCACCGGAATGGTGAAATGGACGAGGCCTCTGGTCTTGATCATGCGCGCCTCCCGCGAGTGTCAGTTGATCCGCGATGCCGCCTCGGTGACGAGGCTGAGATCGAGGTATTTGTCGACCGCGACACGCTCTTTGGCGAAGCCGAGCTCGGTCATCATGTCGAGGTTGGATTGTAGCGCCTTTAGATCGGGAAGGCCCTTCGGATCGCGATAGGAATCGGCATGGGTGAAAGCCCAATCGAGCTTCTCGGGCGACGTCTTGTTGAAGCCCGCCGCGAGCGCCACCGCGGCCGTGTGGTTCGGCGGATCGGTGAGCCAGCGCAGGAAAACGAGCTGGTCCTCGAGGAAATCGACCCAGGCGGCGCGGTTCTTGGCGAGTGATCCCGTGCGCGCGGTCAGGATGATGGTCTGCGACACGCCGAGCGCCTCACGTTGCTCGAACAGCGCGCGCGAGATGCTTTTGAGCTCGGGATCGTTGGTGAAAGGCGGCAGCGGCGCGATGAGTGCCGCCTTCCTTTCGGCAAGCGCCGCCTTCATATTCGGCACCTGCACCTCGATAATCGCTAAATCGCGCTTATCCTCGAGCCCGTGCTTGCGCAGCATGACCCGCATTCCGATATCGACGGCACCGCCGAAGGCGTTGCTCGCCGCCACCTGGCCCTTCAGATCCTCGACCTTATGGATCGGGCCGTCCTTCAGCACCAGGAAGCTGTTCGTCTGCCAGCCCGGCGCGCCATCCTGCAGCCCGTCGGCGATGATGCGCAAATCGGCGAGATGCGCATTGGTGACGGCGAGCGCAAAGGCCGAGAAGCTGATCGGCGATAGATCGATCTGGCCCGCGGCAAGGGCGGTGATCTGCGGCGGCGTCCCCGTGAAATGGATAAGGTCGAGGACATATGATTTGCCGTAATGGTGCAGCACCTCGGGCTTCATCGGCATCATCGGGAAGATCATGTTCGGCACGACCAGCCAGCCGGCATGGATCGTCGCCGGCTCCGCCTTTGCGCGGCCGCCGGCCCCGAGCAGCAGCGCCGCGACCAGCGCCAGCGTCAGAAATGCTCTCCTCCCCATCGCGCCACCCCTCTTATAAGCAACGATGCGCTAGCCGCCCTCTTCTTCCTCGGCGAGCCGCAGCAGATAGCGGCCATAAGTCGATTTCTCACTTTGCTTCGCCAGCTTCAGCAGTTGCGCCTTGTCGATGAAACCCTGGCGATAGGCGACTTCCTCGATGCAGCCGATCTTCTGCCCGGTGCGGTTCTCGAGCGTGCGGACGAATTCCGAGCCTTCGATCATCGCTTCCGGCGTGCCGGTATCGAGCCAAGCGTGACCGCGGCCGAGCTTCTCGACAGCGAGCGTGCCGCGTTTCAGATAAACGTCGATCACGTCGGTGATCTCGGTCTCGCCGCGCGCCGAGGGCTTGAGCTTCTCTGCGATCGAGACGACGTCGCGATCGAAGAAATAAAGCCCGATGATCGCCCAATCGGAGCGCGGCACTTTCGGCTTTTCCTCGATCGTTAGCGCGCGCCCCGAGCGGTCGAACTCGATGATGCCGTAGCGCTCGGGATCCTGAACACGATACGCAAAGACACTGGCGCCGACCTCACGCGCGGCGGCGTGACCCATCATCTCGGTGAGGCCGTCGCCGTAGATGAGATTGTCGCCGAGCGCCAGCGCGCAGGCCTCGCCGGCGATGAAATCGCGGCCGAGGATGAAAGCCTGCGGGATGCCGTCGGGCGAAGGCTGCCGCGCGTAGGAAATCCGCAAGCCCCATTGGCTGCCATCGCCGAGCAGCGCGTTGAAATGCGGGGCGTCGCCGGGCGTCGTGATGATGAGGATGTCGCGAATGCCGCCGAACATGAAGGTCGACAGCGGGTAATAGATCATCGGCTTGTCGTAGATCGGCAAGAGCTGCTTCGACACCGCGCGCGTCAACGGATAGAGCCGCGTGCCGGAGCCGCCGGCGAGGATGATGCCCTTCATTGGATCTTTCCCAAACGCTCGCCGCGATAGCTGCCGCTGCGAATTTTCTCCCACCAAGCACGATTGTCGAGATACCACTGCACGGTTTTCTTGAGGCCGCTGGCCAGCGTTTCTTTCGGCCGCCATTGGAGCTCGCGGCGGATCTTCGCATCATCGACCGCGTAACGGAGATCGTGGCCCGGCCGGTCCACGACAAATTCGATCAGCTTCTCGTGCGGACGATGCGGCGAGCGCGGCAGGGCGTCGTCGAGGATCGCGCAGATCATCTTGACGATCGAGATGTTGGCGTGCTGCTCGCGCCCAGCGATGTTGTAGGTCTCGCCGACGCGGCCTTGGCGCAACACCAGGCTCAGCGCCGCGGCGTGATCGCCGACATAGAGCCAGTCGCGCACATTGCTGCCCTGGCCGTAGACCGGCAGCTTCTTGCCATCGAGCGCGTTGAGGATCATCAGCGGGATGAGCTTTTCCGGAAATTGCCAAGGCCCGTAATTGTTCGAGCAATTGGTCGCGATCACTGGCAGGCCGTAGGTGCGATGCCAGGCCCGCGCGAGGTGATCGGCCCCGGCTTTCGAGGCGGCATAGGGACTGTTCGGCTGGTAGCGCGCCTTCTCGTCCGCCTCCTCGCCATCGGCGAGCGAACCGAAGACCTCGTCGGTCGAGATGAGATGGAAGCGGAAGCGCGTTTTGCCGGCCGCATCGAGCGCGCTCCAATAGCGACGCGCGGCTTCGAGCAAGGTGAAGGTGCCGACGAGATTGGTGTGGATGAAATCGGCGGGGCCATCGATCGAGCGATCGACATGCGTTTCGGCGGCGAGATGCATCACCGCATCGGGACGATGCTCCGCGAAGATGCGAGCCACCGCCGCAGCGTCGGCGATATCGGCGACTTCGAGCGTGTAGCGCCCGCCTTCGCCGAGCGTGCCGAGCGGCGGGTTCGATCCGGCATAGGTGAGCTTGTCGAGATTGACGACCTGTTCGCCCTCGCTCAGCAACTGCCGCACCACCGCGGTGCCGATGAAGCCGGCGCCGCCGGTCACCAGGATTTTCGCCACGCCTATCCTTTTCCTCTCGCCCGCCGATCAGAACGTATCACGCCGCAGCACCATTCCGTAGCGCGATGCAACCATCATCAATCGGGGCATTTGAGCAGCCAATTCGTGGGCTGGCCGGTGGCCGTGACATT
This sequence comes from Allostellaceae bacterium, assembly GCA_035606035.1. Classification (GTDB taxonomy): domain Bacteria; phylum Pseudomonadota; class Alphaproteobacteria; order ATCC43930; family CGMCC-115725; genus CAIKMD01. The sequence goes on along the minus strand of DATNGE010000249.1, from coordinate 15,397 downwards.
GCCGCCGCTCACCGAGACCGTGCCGTCGCTGGCGATGGCCTCATAGGGTCGTACGCGGCCGAGTTCCATAAGCAATGTCACCGTGACAGTGACGCCGCCTTGCGGATAGGAGAGGCGCAGATGCAGCGCATCGAGGATCGTGACGTTGCTCAACGGCACCCGGCTATCGATTTCCGGCTTGCCGGTAATGATTTGCCGCGTCGGCTGACCACTGCCCGTAAAATTGAAATTGATGAAAGGATTGGCCGGGCTCGGCGGCTTCTGGCAATCGAACGCCCAATGGCCGATCAGGCCGAATTGCAAGAGCGCGTCGCTGTCCGCTCCCGCCCGTGATACGACCGGCACCAGCAGCGCAAAAGCGAGCGCGAGCGCAAAGGCGCGTTTTCTCATCGCGCCCCCCGCGCTGGCACCGGTTCGTTGTCGATGAGCCGCGTCTTGCCGAGCCACGCCGCCGCTAGCGCGCGGCCGGACCTGCCCTGATCGACGAGCGGCTGCAGGGTCTCGGCATCGACGAGGTCGAGATAATCGACCTTAGCGAAGCCGGCGTGCTCCAGCGCCGCGCGGCCGGCCGCGGCAGCCTCTTGCGGCGGCGCGCCGCGCGCCACGAGGGCAACCGCATCGACCAATGCGCGATGCAGCGCCGGCGCGAGGCGGCGCTCTTCCGGCGTGAGATAGACGTTGCGGGAGGACAGCGCCAAGCCGTCGCTCTCGCGCACGATCGGAACGCCCTCGATCGCGCATTCGATATCGAGATCGCGCGTGACCCGGCGGATGATCTGCAGTTGCTGGTAATCCTTCTCGCCGAAACAGGCGATATGGGGATGCGCCTGCAGCAGCAGCTTCGTCACCACCGTGGCGACGCCGTCGAAATGCCCCGGACGGAAGCGGCCGCAAAGCGGCTCGGCGAGCGGCCCGGCCGACACCGTCGTGGCAAAGCCGGCGGGATACATCTCGGCGCCATCGGGCGCGAAAAGCAGATCGCAGGAAGCCGCGGCGAGCTTCGCCGCATCGCCGGCTTCATCGCGCGGATAGCGCGTGAAATCCTCGCTCGGCCCGAATTGCGTCGGATTGACGAAGATCGTCGCAATGACGCGGTCGGCACGGGCCCGCGCATGCGCGATAAGCGCGAGATGCCCGCGATGCAGCGCGCCCATGGTCGGCACCAGCGCGACGATCTCGCCGCCGCGGCGCCATTCCGCGACCGTGCGGCGCAACTCGGCGATTTTGCGCGCGACGGGAAGCGCGCCGATGGTTTGGAGCATTGCGCGCGGGTCTATCGCGCGCGCCCAGCAAAGGCAAGCAGACGCCTCTCGCGAGGGGGCGTCAGGTGCGGCGCGTGCCGGCGTAAGCCAAGCCGGCGCCGACGACAATCACGACAATACTCGCCCAGGGCGGGATGACGTAATCGGTCTCGGTGTCCTTGGTCGCGGTGATCGGCCCGATCTTCGCGACCTGCTCCTGGTGATGGATCGGCACCACGTTGATCACCAGGCCAATAATCCCTGCCACGATGAGGATGACCCCCACCCACATTAAGCCGCGCATGTTCTGCTCCCGCTCCAATCCGAATCCATGGGAAACCCGGGAATAATGGCTTTCCCGCGGCAAAGGTTCCTAGCCGGCGGGGTGCGCCTCCAAGTAGAAGGGCCGCCCGAGGGCGGCCCTTCCCATTTGTCATATGCGGCGGAGCATTGCCGCGATACTCGCTACACGCGGTCAGAGACTCCTGCCGAGGCAGCGATCCCGATCGCGGTTTGCTCCAACCGCTCTTGATGACAATGAGACACGGGATCACCTCCTTTCAATAGTTTGCGGGAGACTCCAACCTAATGTCGAGCCGCTGGGAAATCAAGCCTTTCCAAGCGGTTCCGACGCGACATTACACCGCAAGCGCGGCTTTCATCAGGCGCAGCGTATCGGGCAGCAATTCGAGCCTCTCCAAGGCCTGGTCGGCCGTGTACCAGCCCACGGCCGAGGCGTCCTCGATGGGCTGACCCTCACCGGCGACCCAATCGAGCACCACGCAAACGAGTACGTAGTGAGCCCGGATTTGACCGTCCGGATCCTTGCCGATGACATCGAAGGCGTCGATGACCCGCCTGGGCATGGCGTCGATGCCGGTCTCTTCTTTGAGCTCGCGCTGGGCGGCGGCGAGGATGGTCTCGCCGACCTCATGCATGCCGCCGGGGAAGCCCCACCGGCCGACGGCTGTGCTCGGTCCCTTGGCGCGCTGTGCCAAGAGCATGCGGCCATCGGGCTTGCAGCAAATGGCGAGCGCCGCCGCAAAGGGCCGGTTGGGATAGTCCCGGCTGATCGCCTGCGGTATCGCTTCGGGCGTGTCAGGCATGGTGGGGCGTCCTACTCGATCGCCACCGCCTTGCCTTCCAAGACCTTGTAGATCTCGCCGCCCTCCTCGAGGAAGGCCGCCGATTTCTCGGCCATGCCCTTCTCGGCATAGTCGCGGACCTCTTGCGAGATCTTCATCGAGCAGAATTTCGGTCCGCACATCGAGCAGAAATGCGCGAGCTTCGCGCCTTCCGCCGGCAAGGTCTGGTCGTGGAACTTTTCGGCGGTCTCGGGATCGAGCGCGAGGTTGAACTGATCGCGCCAGCGGAACTCAAACCGGGCGCGCGACAGCGCATCATCACGCTCCTTCGCCGTCGGATGGCCCTTGGCCAGATCGGCGGCATGCGCCGCGATCTTGTAGGCGACGACGCCGTCCTTCACGTCATTGCGGTCCGGCAGGCCGAGATGCTCTTTCGGCGTGACGTAGCACAGCATCGCCGTGCCGAACCAACCGATCATCGCCGCGCCGATCGCCGAGGTGATGTGGTCGTAGCCCGGCGCGATATCGGTCACCAGCGGGCCCAGCGTGTAGAACGGCGCCTCGTGACAGTGCTTCAGCTGGAGATCCATGTTCTCCTTGATCTTCTGCATCGGCACATGGCCGGGACCTTCGATCATCACCTGGACATCGTGCTTCCAAGCGATCTTGGTCAGCTCGCCCAGGGTCTTCAGCTCACCGAACTGCGCTTCGTCATTGGCATCCGCGGTCGACCCCGGCCGCAAGCCGTCGCCGAGCGAGAAGCTGACGTCGTAGGCCTTCATGATCTCGCAGATTTCCTCGAACCGCGTGTAGAGGAAATTCTCCTTGTGATGCGCGAGGCACCACTTCGCCATGATCGAGCCGCCGCGCGAGACGATGCCGGTGACGCGCTTCGCCGTGAGGGGGATGTAAGCGAGCCGCACGCCGGCATGGATGGTGAAGTAATCGACGCCCTGCTCGCATTGCTCGATCAGCGTGTCGCGGAACACTTCCCAGGTCAGGTCCTCGGCCTTGCCATTGACCTTCTCCAGCGCCTGATAGATCGGCACTGTGCCGATCGGCACCGGCGCGTTGCGGATGATCCATTCGCGGATGGTGTGGATGTTCTTGCCGGTCGACAGGTCCATGACGGTGTCGCCGCCCCAGCGGATCGCCCAGACCAGCTTGTCGACTTCCTCGGCGACCGAGGAGGTGACGATGGAATTGCCGATATTGGCGTTGATCTTCACCAGAAAGTTCCGGCCGATGATCATCGGCTCGCTTTCCGGGTGATTGATATTGGCGGGGATGATGGCGCGGCCGCGCGCGACCTCGTCGCGCACGAATTCGGGTGTGCAGACATCGGGGATCGCGGCGCCGAAGCTCTCGCCGCTCGGATCGAGCTTGAGGTTCTCGCGGCCGAGATTCTCGCGGATGGCGATGTATTCCATCTCGGGCGTGACGATGCCGGCGCGGGCATAAGCGAGCTGCGAGACTGATCTGCCGCCTTTGGCCCTCAAGGGCTGGCGGCCGGCGCGATCAAAAAGCGGCACCGCGCTCTGCTCTTTGCCCTCGAGCCCGTTATCCTCGGGCTTCACCTCGCGGCCGGCGTAGCGCTCGACATCGCCGCGGGCGAGGATCCATTTCTCGCGCAGCGGCGCAAGGCCGGCGCGGATATCGATCGCGACCGCCGGGTCCGTATACGGGCCCGAAGGATCGTAGGCGCGGATCGGCTTTTCCTTCGCGTGGGGCTCGAGATCGATCTCGCGCATCGCGACATGCACATCGCCGTGCTGCTTGCCGGGAACGAACACCTTGCGCGACGCCGGCAGCGGGCCGGTCGAGACTTTGAAGTTCTGGCCGATAGCGCCTTCGGGCATGACGATCTCCTTCCCGATACGAGGGGATGATCCGACCCGGTTTTCTGGCGAGAGGGTGGCGCGGAATTTCGATGGGCGCCGTTCCTGTCCCTACGCCGGCACGATCCGGATCAGGTTCAAAGGGTTCGCGGCGGCTTTTGCCTCGCCTCGTCTCAGCCCTCGTCTCGGGGCTCCCCTCTGGAACGCGTCCAGTATGGATCGCGACAATCCGGCGTCAAGCGCCTCCCGCCGGATGTGGACGGCCGTGCTAGCATGGCAGGCAAGGGGGTAAACGACATGCGATTGAGGACGACCGGTGTACTAACGGCGCTGGCTCTGCTGACAGCCAGCAGCGCCGAAGCCGCCGAGCACGTCAAGCTCGGCATCGTCAAAGTCGCGGCCAACGGTCCGAACTTCATCGCCCAAGAGCGCGGCTATTTCAGCGCTGAAGGCATCGACGCCGAGATCCTGCCGTTCGATTCTGCCGAGCCGATCGCGGTCGCGATTGTCTCGGGCGATATCGATTTCGGCGCGACCGGGCCAGGGGCCGCGTTTTACAATCTCGCCGGCCAGAACAAGATCCGCATCATCAGCGGCCTTGCCCGCGAAGTACCGGGTTTCCCGGTGTTCACTTTCGTCGTCTCAAACCAAGCGTACGATCTCGGCTTCAAGAGCTTTGCCGCGCTCGGCGGGCATTCGATCTCAACGACGCAATTCGGCGCGCCATCGCATTACGCGATCAATCTTATCGAGCAGAAATTCAATATCGATCCCAAGACCGTGCGGATCGTGCCGCTGCAATCCCTGCCCAATCAGGTCAGCGCCACGGTCGGCGGCCAGGTCGATGCCGGCGTCATCCTCGCGACCGTCGCCGCGCCGGCGATCAATCGCGGCGCCTTGAAACTGGTCGGCTACGTCGGCGACGTCACGCCCATCCAAACCGGCGCGCTGTTCACCTCCGTCAGGCACGCCGATCAGGACCAGGATCTGGTGAAGCGCTTCCTCAGCGCCTTCCATAAGGGCGCGCTCGACTATCACAACGCTTTCATCGGACCGGACGAGAAACGGCGCGACGGTGCCGACGCCGCGGCAATCTTGGAGATCATCGCAAAATATGTCGGGCAGAGTCCCGAGCAGCTTCGCGCCGGCATTTCTTATATCGACGCCGGCGCGACCCTCGATGTGAGCGATATCCTGCGCCAGCTCGCCTGGTTCCAGGCACAGGGCATGGTGAAGCCGGAAGTGCGCGGCGATCAAGTTTTCGACAAGCGGTATGTGGTACCGCTCGCGACCCGGTAGGATTGGTCTGCGCCAACGAAGACAGTCCGAAGGGAACGCATGATGGGTCTGCCGCGTCTGCCTATCGCCACGGTTATCGCCACCGCGCTGGCGCTGCCGGCAACCGCTGCAACTACGGCGGAGACGCCGAAGCTCTTCACCCTCACCTCGCCGACGATCAAAGACGACGCGATGCTGCCGGTGAAATATGCCGGCAATAACTGCCGTGGCAGCGGACTGGGGAAGAGCGTCTCGCCGCCCCTCGCCTGGTCGAACGCGCCGCCCAGCACCAAGAGCTTCGCGCTGATCATGACCGACCCCGACGGGCTGCGCGGCCTGGGCTCGGTGCATTGGATTGCCTACAACATTCCCGCGACGCGCCAATCGCTCAAGGAAGGCGAAGGCAATGGCGCGGCGACAGATATCACCGAAGGCAGGAATTCGCGCGGCAGCGACGGTTATACCGGCCCCTGCGGCCCGCCGGCCGATGCGCCGCATCATTACGTGATCCAGCTCCTCGCGCTCGATATCCCGGCCGGCTCGCTGCAGCCCGGCCTCGATCGCGACGGGCTTTTCAAGATGATCAAAGGCCATAGCCTCGGACCGGCCAGCATGGTCGTGCGCTATCGCCAAACGACGCCCTAATCACGCGCAACCAGGAGGAAGTCGCATGTTGAAGCACGCCATACTTACCGTCGCCGCGCTGGCGCTGGCTTGGATCATAAGCACAGCGCCGGCTAGCGCCGCCGACACACCGCGGCCGAAGCTCTTCGTTCTTTATTCGTCGGCGATGAAATCTTTCAGCTATATGCCGGAGAAATATGTCGGCACCAATCCGAACGGCAATTGCAAAGGGCAGAACGTCTCGCTGCCGCTGTCATGGGACAATGTGCCCGCCAACACGAAAAGCTTCGCCATTACCATGGTCGATCCCGTGGCGCGCGCCGGCCAGGGCTTCGTGCATTGGGTCGCCTACGACATTCCTGCCGACAAGAAGGGGCTGAAGGAAGGCGAAGCAAATAGCGACACCGCGTTCGGCGCCGGCAAGAATGGCACGAGCAGAGTCGGCTGGGCCGGTCCTTGCCCCAACCCCGCCGACTATCCGCATCCTTATACGATCACGCTGGTCGCGACCGATATCGCACCCGGCACGCTGCAAGCGGGCATGAACCGCGATCAGCTGGTCGCAGCGCTCCAAGGCCATTCACTCGGGGTGACGACCTTCATCGCCCGCTCGCCGAAGCCTCCGAAGTCCTAAAGCTCAGGAGCCCGAGACCGAATCCGGATCGATCACATTCGCGCAGGCGTCAGTCGGCGCGGCGGCGACGTGCCCGACCAACGGCACGGCTTTGAGCCCAGCCGAGCCGATGCGGCACGGCGCGGCAACGACACCGCATCCGCCGAGTGCGAGCGCGACAAGCAACAGCGTACAAAGCTTCATGGCAGGAGAACGCGGCGGCGGCGCCGCGGTTCCTCGGGGCTGACCGATCAGCGCTCGCCGCGCAACACTTCGAAGCGCAGCGGCACCGGCTCGCCGAGCCAGAGCGGATAGATCGCATGATCGCGGTAGCCGTTGCCGGTCTCGGGGTGCACGAGAATGCGCAAGCCCTGGCGGTTGAGCATCAGCCACGGCACGACTTTCGGGAACTCGCTCGCCGCGAAGGCAACCTGATACATCGAAATCGGATGCGGCCCGACCGCCACGTCGTGCCAGCGGCCGAGCTGCGTGTCGAATTGTTCACCGATCGCCTGACGCAGCCGCGCCGCGGTGTCCCGAGTCTTGGCGTCGTAATAGATATGCGCGTGGTAGCCTGTGATGAGGGCAGGATCGAGGGTCATTGCGCCATGATAGAGCACGCCGCCGCGACGAAGAAGATGGTTGCGCCGCGCCCGCCGATGCGCCAGCTTTCGCGCATGCGCACGCTTTGCATGTTCGGGATTTTAGCTGTGGCGCTCAGCGGCTGTGGCCTGCCGGCGCCTTATCAGACTTACACGCCGGACCAGGCCGGGGCGCCGCCCCCGCCGGCCGCGCCAATCATCGTCTACGGAACGACCACGACCATGCCCGACATGGTGCCGGATGCGCCCGTGCTCGCGCCGGTGCCGCTCCCCCCGACGCCGACTGCCGCGCCTTCGAGCAACCGGGTCGCGATCTGCTACAGCCGGCTTTGGAATAAGCCGGAGACGATCAGGGACGCCGCCGTCCTGGCTTGCGGCGGGGCGGCAACGCCGCAGGTCACCAGCCAGGGCGTCGATATCGATGCCTGCCCGTTGCTGACGCCAACCAAAGCCGTCTTCGCCTGCAGCGCATCGAAAACACCTTAAGCCGCTAGCGCACGGCGCGTTCGCCGGACATGAAAAAAGCCCCCGGAGCGCTCGCTCCGGGGGCTTTTCCTCGCCGATCGCCGGCGAAATTACATGGTCTTCGGCGCCGAGCTGGTGCTGCTGGGCTTCGACGTCTTCTTCGCCGTCTTTTTCGCCGTGCTCTTCTTCTTGGCGGTCTTCTTCGCCGTGCTCTTCTTGGCGGGTGCCGACTTGTTCGTGGTCGAGGTGCTCGGCGTGGAGCTCTGGCCCTGCGCATGCGCCACATACGGCACGGTCGACGCGCCGACGAACGCGAGCAGAGCAAACGCGGAAATTAACGCCTTCATTCTTTGGTACTCCTGAGGTTCTTTTTGAGGTGCGGGCAGGAGGGGCCTCGCCGCACCTGTCCCGATCGTTCGATCGAACGCAATACGTGTGAATAGTAACATGTTTCGCCGTATTCGCGACAAATTTCCGGCCACATTTGTGCGATCTTCAGCGCATGTTGCGCGCAAGTCACACGCATGGCAGCGGCATATCTGACATTTGATCAACAGCAAATCCGCGGCGCGTCGGCAGTGCGCGCCGTTCGTATACGTCGTCTACGTTGCCGGCAATAGCCTGGATTTATCCCGGATTAGACGCAAATTTCAGCAGTATTAATCGCGCTTTTTACAATAATACTCCACGATTGAAGGCAATATTACTATCTTTAGTTGAATTTATATTGTCCTGTTAATTCGGCTTTAATTTGCGACAGGGAGGATAGCCGCGTCACCAACCTGGTCCAGGAGCTAAATCGACCATGTCTATTTTCAAGAAGCTTTTCGCTGACGAGTCCGGCGCGACGGCCATCGAATACGGCCTGATCGCCGCGCTCATCGCCGTTGCGATCATCACCGGCGCGACGACTGTCGGCGGCAATTTGGGTACGACGTTCACGACGATCGGCGGCAAGCTCTAATCGCTCGCTGCCTTGTCGAAAGGCAAAGTAGGCCGTCATCCGCGTTACGGAGCGGGTGGCGGCTTTCGCTTTTTCGGGACGCCGCACGCGATTCCGCGCGCCGCGCGGATGGTTAGCCGGAGCGACGCACCGTCGCGGCCGATTGCCCGAAGAGAATCTTCGCCACCTCGGGGTCGGTGTTCGAGCGGTTTGACTGATAGGCCTTCGCCTTCTCGTAAGCGGCTTTCACCCCCGGCCGCTCGCGCATGGTATCGAGCCACCGCTTCACATTCGGGAATTCCGCGATCTTCTGTTGCTGGCGTTCCCAGATCGCGGTCCAGGGATAGGAAGCCATGTCGGCGATCGAGAAATCGCCGGCGAGATAAGGGCTTTTGGCGAGTTGCTGGTCCATCACGGCAAAAAGCCGGCTGACCTCTTTGACATAACGGTCCATCGCATAGGGGATTTTCTCCGGCGCGTAATGGACGAAGTGATTGACCTGCCCGGCCATCGGGCCGAGCCCACCGACCTGCCAAGCGAGCCATTCGAGCGTCTTGATCCGGCTGCGCAAATCTTTGCCCAGGAACTTGCCGGTCTTCTCCGCCAAATAGATGAGGATCGCGCCGGATTCGAAGACGCTCAGCGGTGCGCCTTTATCCGCCGACTCGGTATCGACGATCGCCGGCATACGGTTGTTGGGCGAGATCTTGAGGAAGTCGGGCTTGAACTGCTCGCCCGTCTGGATGTTGACCGGCTTGATCGTATAGGGAATGCCGGCTTCCTCGCAGCAGATGGTGATCTTGTGCCCGTTCGGCGTCGGCCAATAGTAAAGCTCGATCACGCTGATACCCTCCCGTTGCAGAGTTCCTTCGGAACTATGGGACGAGCCCGGATCGGCCGGCAAGCCGCTCGGGCAGATGCGCCAGCAAACCAGCCATGAAATCCTTGGGGCTCGCCGCGCGCATCGCCTCGCCCATTACGGCAACCCCGGCGGCACCCGCTTCAAGGCAGGCCGCCGCGTTCTCGCCATCGACACCGCCGAGCGCCAACACCGGCAATTTCCATGGGCCGCTCAGCGCATCAAGGCCGAGCGCCGGGCCATAGCCGGGCTTGCTTTGCGTGAGAAAGATCGGGCTGAGCGTCGCGTAATCCGCGCTGGTTGCGGCGGCGTTCACCACCTCGGCGGCATCGTGGGCCGAGATGCCGATCAGCGCTTTCGCGCCAAGCGCGCGCCGCGCCTCAACGATCGAGCCGTGCGCCGGTAGATGAACGCCGAGGCCAAGCGCTGCGGCGGCATCGAGATCGTCATGCACCGTCACGGTCGCGCCGAATTCCCTGGCGAGGGCTGCGAAGCGCTGCAGCAGCGCGCGCCGCTCCGGGACCGGCAGATCCTTCTCGCGCAAGCTGAGCCAGCGACAGCCGCCGTCGAAGAGCGCGGCGGCGATCTCCTCGAGCGGGCGCTGCGCCTGATAGCGATCGGTGATGACGAGAACCGGCGGGCTAGGGAGCCGCAGCGCCAGGCTCACCCGCCGACGAGGCCCAGCTGTGGGCTCGACGGCTCGGCCTGCGTCCGCTTCGGGATGCGGCCAGCGAGCCGTGCGCCGCGCCCGGCCTCGACCGCGTAGCGCATGGCGAGCGACATGCGCACCGGATCGCGCGCCTTGGCGACGGCGGTGTTGAGCAGCACGCCATCGCAGCCCAATTCCATTGCCTGCGCCGCATCCGACGCCGTGCCGATACCCGCGTCTAGGATCACCGGCACGGGGCTGGTCGCAACGATACGCTCAATCGCGTAGGGATTGGCGATGCCGAGTCCGGTGCCGATCGGCGAGCCCAAGGGCATCACCGCGGCGGCGCCGAGATCGGCAAGCTTGCGGCACGTGACCGGATCATCGTTGCAATAAGGCAGCACGATAAAGCCGTCTTTCACCAGCTGATCGGTGGCGACGAGCAGCTGCTCGACATCGGGATAAAGCGTCTCGCGATCGCCGATCAGCTCGAGCTTCACCCAATTGGTCTCCAGCGCCTCGCGGCCGAGCTGCGCGGTCAGCACCGCATCCTTCACCGTCGCGCAGCCTGCCGTGTTCGGCAGCAGCGCATAGCCGTCGAGGAGATCGACGAGGCTCTCGGCATAGGCCTCGAGGCTGATCCGGCGCAGCGCCACTGTCACCAGCGCCGGCTGTGCCGATTGCAGCGAATCGAGCAGCACCTGCTGATTGGGATAGCCGCCGCTGCCCATGAGCAGGCGCGAGACAAAGCTGCGGCCCGCGATGGTGAGCGCGTCGGTCACGGTCTGGGTCGAATCCGGCGCCATGGCTTACCCGCCGCCGAAAGGCTTGACGATCTCGATGCGGTCGCCGGCCGCGAGCTTGGCGCCGGCCCAGCCGCTTGCCGGCACGACGGCGCCATTGAGCGCGACCGCGACGCCTTTCGGCTTGATGATGCCGCGCGCCGCGAGCAGCTCCGCCACGGTGCCAGCGCTCACCTGCTCGTCCTTGCCGTTAACGCGAATGATCGCGTTCATGCCTTTTCCTTGGCCGTAGCCTGCTGCGACCCGGCGAAGCGCGAAATCGCGAACGGCCGGATCACCTCGGCGACCTCTCCTTCAAGGATATAGCGCGCGATGCAGTCCGCCGTCACCGGGGTCAGCAAAATGCCGTTGCGGTGATGGCCGGTCGCGTAAACCAATCCCTCGATCTCGCCCGGCCCCAAAAGCGGCGCATCGTCGCGCGAGCCGGGGCGGAAACCGACCCACATCTCGTCGATCGGCAATTCCTCGACGCTCGGGAGGGCGCGCCACGCGCCTTCGAGCAGCGAGTAAACGCCGCCCGCCGTGAGGTCGTTGTTGAAGCCGCGCTCTTCGCTGGTCGCACCGACGAGGAGGCGGCCATCCGCACGCGGCACGAGATAAACGCGCGGCGTCCAAACGACGTGGCGGAGCAGCGGCGCCGCCGGATCCATGCGCAGCGCCAGCATCTGGCCTTTGATCGGGCGTACGGGCGGCTTGGCAGTCGGCGGCAGGCCCGCGATCTCGCCCGACCAGGCGCCGGCCGCGAGCACCACCACATCCGCATCGACGCGCCTGTTCTTGAGCGCGATACCGGTCACACGGCCGGCGGTGCTCTCGATCGCCGTGACGTCGGTGTGTTCGTGCAGCTTGCCGCCGGCGGCCACGAAGGCGGCGCGCAATGCGCGCACGAGCTTGCGGTTCTCGACCTGATGATCGCCCGCGCAGTAAACCGCCGCCGCGAGATTGGGATGAAGATAGGGCTCTTTCTGGCGTGCTTGCGCGCCGTTAAGCCATTCCAGCGCGATGCCATGGGCGCGCTGGAAATCGTAGGTGTAGCGGAGTTGGGCGGTATCGTCGCGGTTGAGCGCGACCATCAGCGTGCCTTCGCGGCGCAGCTCGACGCTTTGGCCGGAGGCGGCTTCGAGCTCGGCGGCAAAGCGCGGCCAGGCTTCCTGGCTGGCGCGGCAAAGCCCGTGCAATGCCAGCTCGCCCGGCTCGGTCTCGACGCCGGCGGCGAGCATGCCGGCCGCGGCCCAGCTCGCGCCCTTCCCGGCTTCGCCGCGCTCGAAAATCTCGACCGCGCAACCCGCCTGTGCCAAGCGCCAGCCGACCGACAAACCGATCACGCCGCCGCCGATGACGGCGATCTTCAGCTTGCTGCGCGATGTTTGGCCGTGCATGGGCTCCCTTCGCTGGCATGACCCAGACAGGTTCCGTGGGTATGATCTCAGCCGGCCGAACGCCGGCACCCCAGCCGTATCACTGAATTGAAGCGCTCGGCGCCGAGCGTGGCAAGGGGTTTCTGCGCCTGCGCGGAGTCGGCGGACACATGCCGCAAACCTGGCCGAGACCTGGGTTGTCGCTCGGGCGGGAGCGCGGCGGCAAAGACGTGTCTCCACGTGCCCTTCGCCTCTGCACATGCTTAAATCCCGCATCGCGGGTAGCGATCATGTGAGGGAATTTCGCCAGTGGACCAAGTATCGGCGTCTGATCGGCTGATTGCGCCGGAAATCCTCGACGACGCCTTCTACGAGGCGCTCAAAGGCCTCGGCATGTTCGAAGACCTGAAGCACGTGCTCGAGATCGGATCGTCCTCGGGCGAAGGCAGTACCAAGGCCCTCGTCAGCACGCTGCGCCTGAACCGGCACAACCCAGTCCTTTATTGCCTCGAAGTGTCGCGCGCGCGGTTCGCCCAGTTGCAGCGGAGCTTTCAGAAATACGATTTCGTCCGCTGCTACAACATGTCGTCGGTCCGCTCATCGCGCGTTGCGAGCGAGGCCGAGATACGCGTGTTCTACCAAACGCACAGCACCGCGCTTAATCAGTACGATCTCGCCACCATCTTCGGCTGGCGCGCGGAAGGCCTGCAATATCTTCAGGAGCATCCCGAGCTCGACCGCGACGGCATTGCCGAGATCAAGCGGGCCAACGGCATCGAGCAGTTCGATCTCGTGCTGATCGATGGCTCGGAATTCACGGGTTCGGCCGAGCTCGAGGATGTTTACGGCGCCAAGATCATCTGCCTCGACGATACGAACGCCTTCAAATGCTACGCCGCGCGGCAACGCCTGATGCGCGATCCGCTCTACGAGAACCTCGCGGACGATCAGACTCTCCGCAACGGCTACAGTATTTTTTGCCGGACCGACGCCTGGGGTCATTGGCGCACCGCCAAAGCGAATGCGATCGAAAGCCTGCGGCGCGCCCAAGAGAGCAGCCGAAGGCGCAAGCTTCTGACGCGCGCGAAACGTATCGGCCGGCGCGTGCTCAATGCGATCCGCGGGCGAAGCTGAGCCCCGAAACGCAAAAAGCGCGGCGCTCGATCCGGAAGGACCGAGCGCCGCGCTGTTGGTGCGTTTGTACAGGGAAGTCGCTAATCAGAAGCGCTGGACGGCCCGCATCGCGAAGGGCTCTGGCCGGGACCGATCGGGGAGAAAGAGATATGCCGGCGACGATAGCGGAGACCTGGGCCGGCCGCTGGGAAGCGGCCGCGCAGCTCGGACCTTAAGAATCCGCCGATGGCAGCCAAACAATTCCGCTGGCGGCCGGCGCGCGAACCGGCGCGGCTGCCGCTCCGCGGCCGCTATGTGGCGCTTGAGCCGCTGCAATCGCGTCGTCACGCCGTCTCGCTCTACGAGGCGACGCACGGGCCCGGCCATGACCGGCGGCTCTGGGATTTCATGTTCATCGGGCCGTTCATCAGCCGGGCAGATTTCGCTCAATGGCTCGGGGCCTGCGCCGATTCCGAGGACCCGCTCTTCTTCGCCATCGTCGACAAGCGGCGCGGCGCCCTCGGCATGGCGAGCTTCATGCGCATCAATCCGGGCCATGGCGTGATCGAGCTCGGCAACATCTTCTTCGCCGCGCCGTTGCAGAAGAGCCGCGGCGCGACCGAGGCGATCTTTCTCATGTTGCGCCAGTGCTTCGAGCGCTGGGGCTATCGCCGGGTCGAATGGAAATGCGATGCGCGCAATCGCCGCTCGCAGCGCGCAGCCCTGCGCTTCGGCTTCCAGCGCGAGGGCTATTTCCGGCAGCACATGGTGATCAAGGGCGAAAGCCGCGACACGGTCTGGTTCGCGATCGTCGATCGCGATTGGCCGCGGCTGCGCCGCGCCTATCTGCGCTGGCTGGGGCCGGCAAATTTCGACCGTGACGGCAAGGAGCGCATGAAGCTCAGAGCGCGGTCGCGAGGATATTGACGGCGAGCGCCAGAACGCCGGCATTGAAGAAGAAGGCGAGCACGCCATGCGCCAAAGTCAGGCGGCGCATCGGCTTCGTCAGCACCTGCACGTCCGAGACCTGGCAGGTCATGCCGACGACGAAAGCGTAATACATGAAATCCCAGAAATCGGGATGACCCTTGCCGGGGAAAGCGAGGCCGCCGCGCGGCGTGCCGTCGGCTTCCGGATCGCCGTAGAAATAATGCGCGTAGCGGATCGCGAACATCGCATGGACCAAGATCCAGGACAGCACGAGGGTGCCGGCCGCGACGCAGACGCGGGCGACCAGCGAGGTGGTCACCGCACCTTGCGGCTTTTGCAGGACGAAGGCGAGCGCGGCGAAGCTTGCCGCCGCAGCGATCACGACGACGACGAGGAGAATCCAGAGATGGGTGTCGCTGAGACTCGCGCGCTTGCGCAAGCCGGATGAATCGCCGCCGCCGATGACGAAAAGCGTCAATGCGAAGAAGAGCAGCACGCCGGCGTCCCAGCCGATCGCGCCGCGCATCGCCGCAGGTAGGGCGGCAGGCAGGACGAGCGAGACGCCGAAGCCGACCACGGCCGCCACGGCGAAGCGGAGGCTGATGACGAGCCGGGGCAAAAGACCGAGCATCGCGCGAAGCTAACAGACGCCGCGTGGCATGCAATCGTCCCGCCGGGGACGGGCTCCGCCCAGCCGCACCCTCAAGCTACTCCATTCGATGGCTTTTCGCGCCTCACCGCATTTCGTTAACGCTAATTTTTAAGGATGCCCTAACCGGGGCGTCGCGATAATCGGCCCTGCGCGGCCGACTCGCCGCGCCGCAGAGGAAGAATTATGGCGGCGATCAGCCAAAGCGAGGCACTCTCGAGCCGCGCCGGCACCGGAATCCGCGTCAAGCTGCTCGGCGCCTTCGGCGCCATGGCCTTGCTGGGCCTCGTCACCTGCCTGGTCGCCGTGCTGCGCGGCGAGGCGCTGCTCGCCGTCATCGCGGCGCT
>DATNGE010000248.1:0-14137 GCA_035606035.1 Allostellaceae bacterium | reverse complement strand
GCGCGCCAAGATTCGGGGCTCGACCGCCGATGGGACGAGCGCTTTACCTCGATCTCGTTGAACGACAACGGATCGATGTCACCGAGCCTCATCGCCGCCATTTGCACCCGAGCATTACGCGGCAAGTAAACCGCCGTTTGGACCACTTCCTGCAGCGACGATTGCGCCGCCGCGAAGCCATGGCCGCGCATCAGGCAAACGGTGTTGCCCGCGAGCCGCCGCGCCAGGTCGCGGCCGTGATCCATGTTGGTCACAAGCAGGTTCGTGCCGTCGCCGAATTTCTCGCGAATATCCCACACCGGCACGTCATGGCCGAGATTGCTGCCGGAGCCGATGACGGCCTGCAGCTTTGTCGTCGTGCTGATGCTGAACGGCAGGATGTCCTCGGCATGCGCATGGACGACAGCGCTGATTTCGGGGCGCGCCTCATAGATCGCCGCGTGGATGAAGCGCTCGAGATAGGGCGGCCGATTGTCGTCGCCGACGAGTTTGCCCTCGAGCGTGAATTCCAAGATATCCGACGCGTCGACGAGAAACGGGCTGCGCGAGCGCGACAGGAGAAAGCGATCCGGCCGTGCCGGATGGCGGACGCTCACATGGCCATAGGCGTCGACGACGTTCTCCAAGGCGAGAACGCGGTTGGCGATGACGAGATCGTTCCGCACTTGATCGATGTCAGACATGCCTTCCTCTCGAATAAAACATCAACGATTATGCCGACAGCAACGCATTGGCGCGGAATGCCGACAGGAAATGATCGACGGCCGCCGCGGCATTCCGCTCGATCGCCGCTGCATCGGTGACGGCGTTGCCCTCGTGCTCGAGCTTGAGCTGGCCGCTCGCGACAGCGGTCATCAGGTACGCGGTGAGCGCCGCGCGATCGCGGCTCCCATCGACGGCGCGGAGAATGAACCGGCCGAGCGGATCGAAAATCACGGAGCGATGGAAAGCATTCGTGACGCGGTCGCTATCGACCGCTTGGGCGCGCGCCAAGGGCAAGACCACCGGCCGCTCCGAGAGCGTATCGACATAGCGTGCCGGGTCGCTGCGCAGCTCTAAGCCCCGCGCCAGGAAGAGGTGCAGCGCGGTCTCGCAGAGGCTCCGTCGCAACTCGGCTTCCGATTGCGGCAAACGGTATCTTTCGCGCGCCTCGGCGACGATCTCCGTCACCGTCGCCGGCCGCCCGTGCCGGCATAGCGCCGAGAGCAAAGCCACGATCGGCGCGCCGCTCGCGGTGTAGGTAAGGCCTGTTTCGGCGTTGAAGCGAACGACGGCGTCCGGGGCGAGCTCCCCGTCGGCGACCGGGGTCTCGGGCTGCAACAGGCTTTGTAACCAGAACTCCTCGATCCGCGCCGCGGCCATGCTGCGATTGATCGAAGCTCCCGCGACCATCAGGACCGACGAGCGGAAGCGGCGGTTGGTGACGAAATCGAGATATTGCTCGATGCGAACAGGGTCGTTCGTACCCGCGAGCAGCTTCCCGACATGCGGCGTGTAGTTGCCGAGAAACATCGACGGCATGTCGGTGTCGCCGAGATAGGCCAGGTCTTCCCGCGCCGCCATCGCCACGACTTCGTGGAGATAAAAGGGCTGATTATGCTCTTCCAGATATTCGTGGAAAAAATAATTGGGATTCGCCGCCTTCAGGAGATTGACTTCCTGCTCGAGGAACGCGCGATAGGGGCTGTTGAAATCGCCCTGGCTATCGAGAATGAACTGGAGGAGCGCGCGTGCTTGCGCCACCTTTTCGGCCGGCGTCGGAAATCCCGCGGTGTGGTAGAGCATTATGTCGCGCAGACTGCGAACCGCGCCCCAGCCGGGCATCGCATTGTAGCTGACGACGGCAAGGCCGTTGGGTGAGAGGTTCTGGCGCACGATCTTCAGGAGGGATGTCCGGATATCGGGAGGGATCCAGGAAAACACGCCGTGACAAATGATGTAGTCGAAGGGCTCCCCCGACGTCCCGAAATCCGCGATCGATTGCGCCTTGAGAACAATGTTCTTCAAGCCGGCCCGGCCGATCAGATCCTGCCCCCGGCGAATTTGGGCATCCGATAAGTCGATGCCGACGAACTGCGCGTCGGCGTATTCGGCCGCCATCGGAATGATGTTGCTGCCCGACGCGCAACCGAGATCAAGGACGCGAGCCTTGCGAAAATCCGGCGGCGTCAGATTGAAGAGTCTGCCGATGGTGAAGAGATGGGCGATATGCGTCTGTGGATGCGCATCGTTGGCATAAGGAACAACGTCATAGCTGGTCTCAGACATCAATCCAAACCCTTATGCCGACAGCAAGGCGTTGACACGGAACCCCGACAGCAAAGTATCGACTGTCGTCGCCGCATTCTGTTCGATCGCCGCCACGTCGGTGACGGCGTTGCCATTGTGGAGAAGCGTAAGCCGGCCGCTCGTGATCGCCTTTGCAACGAGCTCGGCGAGCGCCGCGCGATCGCGGGTACCGTCCATCGCTTGCAGAATGATCCGGCCGGTCGGATCGATGGCCACGGACTGATGAAACGCATTCGTGACCCGATCGCTGTCGACCGCTTGAACGCGCGCGAGCGGCAAGCCGACCGGGCGTTCCGAGATCGTGTCCACATATCGCGCCGGATCGCTGCGCAATACGACAATCCGCATCAGGAATAGGCGCAGCGCGATCTCGCATAGGTTTTGCCGCAGCTCGGGCTCCGATTGGGGTAAACGGTATCGTTCGCGTGCCGCGACGACAATCTCCGCCACGGTCGCCGGCCGGCCAAATCGCGACAGCATCGAGAGCAGCGCCACGCTGAGGGCGCCGCGTGCGGTATGGGGAAGGCCTGTTTCGGTGCTGAACCGGACGACGATATCCGGGGCGAGCTCCCCGTCGGCGACCGCGTTCTCGGGCTTCAGCAGGCTCTGCAGCCAGAGCTCCTCGATGCGCGCGGAGGCGATGCTGCGATTGATCGGGGTGCCGGCGCGCATCAGGACCGACGAGCGGAAGCGGCGGTTGGTGACGAAATCGAGATATTGCTCGATGCGAACAGGGTCGTTCGTGCCCGCGAGCAGCTGCCCGACGTTCGGCTTGTAGTTGCCGAGGAACATCGACGGCACGTCGGTGTCGGCGACATAGGCCAACCCTTCCCGCGCCGCCATCGCCACGACTTCGTGCAGATAAAAGGGCTGATTGTGTTCTTCGAGATGGTCGTGAAAAAAATAATTGGAATTTGCCCCCTTCAATAAATTGAGTTCCTGCTCGAGGAAATTGCGATAGGGACTGCTCGAATCGCCTTGGCTGTCGAGAATGAACTGAAGCAGCGCGCGGGCTTGCGCCATCTTCTCGGCCGGCGTCGGAAATCCCGCGGTGTGGTAAAGCATGATGTCGCGCAGGCTGCGAACCGCGCCCCAGCCGGGCATCGCGTTGTAGCTGACGACGGCGAGTCCGTCGGACGAAAGGTTTTGGCGCATGAGCTTGAGCAAAGCTGTCCGGACCTCGGGCGGGATCCAGGAAAGGACGCCGTGGCAAATGATGTAATCGAAAGGTTCCGCCGAGCCGAAATCCGCGATCGATTGCGCGCGCAAATCGATGTTTTTCAACCCGGCGCGGCCGATCAGCTCCTGCCCGCGGCGGATTTGCGCTTCGGATAGATCGACGCCGACGAACTGGGCGTCGGGGTAGTCGGCGGCCATGGGGATGATATTGCTGCCCGAGGCACAACCGAGCTCGAGAACGCGACCCTTGCGAAAATCCGGCGGCGTCAGATTGAAGAGGCGGCCGATGGTAAAGAGATGGGAAATATGGGTCCGCGGATGCGTTTCATTCCCGTACGGGACGGCGTCATAGCTTGTCTCAGACATCAAACCGAAGCCCTTTTGTCAGCCGAACGCCTGCTGCACGACCGCGAGAATGCCTGGGAGGGTGGCGCACCGATTCATTTACGGCGTCATTTTATTTGAACCACGCATTGAAAACAAAGCGACTTTTGCATCGATCGCGAGACCACGCTTCGTATTCGTCGCGCCGACTCGACGCGTTCGATTCGCCACCAAACCCCGATGCCGCGACAACCGTGCCGCCGCGCGAGCGGGTCGGCTATGATCGCAGTATGTCGACCCGCCGCCGCCTGCTTCTCCTCGTCCTGCCCCTTATCCTCGGCACGCCGCTCGCCGCGCGCAGCGCCGCCGCCGATCCCGTCACCATTCGCTCGGGCTACACGGTGCTGGTCAGCGGCTTCTCGCCGCTGCTGCTCGAGAAAAAAGATTTGTTGCAGCATTTCGGCACATCTTATGTTTTGGAGCCGCGGCATTTCCAAAGCACCTCGCTCGAGCTCACCGCGCTCGCCTCGGGCGAAGCCGATATCGTCTCGCTCGGCTATTCGACCCTCGCTGTCGCCGTGCTCAACGCGCATCTCGACGACGTGCGCGTCGTCGCCGACGCCAATCAGGACGGCGCCGAGGGTCATCGCTCGGTCTCTTTCATGGTGCTGAACGATGGCGGCATCGCGAAGCCCGAGGATCTCAAAGGCAAGGTGATCGCGACCAATGGCGCCGGCGGCGCTTTCGACGTCGCGATGCGCTGGATGCTGCATCAGCACGGTCTCGACGACAAGCGCGACTACACCGCGATCGAGACGGATTATGCCAACATGCCGGCGATGCTTTTGTCGCGTAAAGCCGCGCTTGTCACCGGTGCCAACCCCTGGGCGCGCAGCCCCGACATGCAGGCGAAGGCGCATGTCCTCTTCAGCGCCGCTGATGCGCTGGGGCCCTCGCAGATGACAATCCAGGCCGCGCGCGCCGGCTTCATTGCGGCGCATCGCGCGGCAATGGTCGATTTCTTCGCGGATATGATGCGCGTCATCCGCTGGTTTCGCGATCCCGCCAACCACGAGGCGGCGGTCGCGATCGCCGCCAATCTGACGAAGCAGTCGGCAGCCGGTCTCGCGCCGTTCCTCTTCACCAAAGAGGACAGCTACGTCGACCCTAAGCTCAAGCCCAATCTCGATTCGCTGCAGAAGAATATCGCGGTGATGAAAGCCCTGGGGTTCATCAGCGGCGATGTGCCGGTGAAGCATTACGCCGATCTCAGCCTGGTCGAGGAAGCGGCGAAACGGCTTCCCGAGCCACAGCCCTATTAGGCTTTCGCGCGCGCGATTGCTTCGGTGATGATCGCCGCGGCCTCATCGGGCCCGGCCCAGCGCGTCACCTTCACCCATTTCCCCGGCTCGAGGCCTTTGTAGTGCGAGAAGAAATGCGCGATCTGGTCGCGCATGATGGCGGGAAGATCGGCGTAGGATTTCACATCGGTATAGAACGGATGCAGCTTGTCGACCGGCACTGCGATGAGCTTCTCGTCCGGTCCCGCCTCGTCCTCCATCAGCAGCACGCCGACCGGCCGGCAGCGCACGACCGAGCCCGGCACCACCGCATTGGGTCCGGCGATGAGCACGTCGAGCGGATCGCCATCGCGCGATTGGGTATGCGGCACGAAGCCGTAATTGCAGGGATAGAACATCGCCGTGTGCAGGAAGCGATCGACGAACAGCGCGCCTGACTCTTTATCGATCTCGTATTTGACGGGTGCGCCGCCCTGCGGGATCTCAACGATCACATTGATGTCGTGCGGCGGGTCGCGGCCGATGGGAATCTTGCCGAGATCCATGCGACGCGTTCCTTATGAGACGTGGATCGGATCGACGCTCTTTGTGATGGTGGCCGCGGTCTTCGCCGCGCGCATGATGGTACCGCCGCCAAGCACGCGCGTGCCGTCATAGACAACGCAGGCCTGGCCCGGTGCGACGCCGAGCGCCGGCTCATCGAGCAGCGCTATGCCGCCGCCGCCGTCGAGCGACAAGGTCGCGGGCTGCGGCGGCTGTGCCGAGCGCAGCTTCACGGCAACACGCATCTCGCCAGCAGGCCTGGCGCCGAGCCAATTCACCTCGCGCAGCAAAACGCGCTGCTGCCCGAGCGCCGCCCGCGGCCCGACGATGACGCGCTTGGCGCCAGCATCAAGCCCCAGCACGTAAAGCGGCTCGCCGCCGGCAACGCCCAGGCCTTTGCGCTGGCCGACGGTGAAATGGATGATGCCGTCATGCCGGCCGAGCACATGGCCCTGCTCGTCGACGATCTCGCCCGGCGCATTCGCCTCGGGCCGGAGCTTGGCGACAAGATCGCCGTAAGAGCCGGTCGGCACGAAGCAGATATCCTGGCTGTCGGGCTTCGCCGCGACCGGCAGAGCAAAGCGCCGCGCCAACGCGCGCGTCTCGTCTTTGCTCATGGCGCCAAGCGGAAAGCGCAGATACTCGAGCTGCGCGCGCGTCGTCGCGTAAAGGAAATAGCTTTGGTCGCGCGTGTCATCGACGGCGCGGTGCAGCTCCGCGCCCTCGGGCCCGGCGATGCGGCGCACGTAATGGCCGGTCGCCAGCGCGTCGGCGTCCAGCTCTTTCGCCATCGCGAGCAGATCGCGGAACTTCACGGTGCGATTACAGGCAATGCAAGGGATCGGCGTCTCGCCCTGCACATAAGCATCAGCGAAAGTATCGATCACATCGCGGCGAAAGCGGCTCTCGTAATCCAAGACATAATGCGGAATGCCGAGCCGCTCGGCGACGCGTGCCGCGTCGTGGATGTCCTGCCCGGCGCAGCAGCTATGCGCTTTCCCGGTCGCCGCGCCGTGATCGTAAAGCTGCAAGGTGATGCCGACGACATCGAAGCCCGCCTCGACCATGAGCGCGGCCGTGGTCGCGCTGTCGACGCCGCCCGACATCGCCACGACGACGCGGCAATCCTTCGGCGGCTTGGGAAGATCGAGGTCCACCATCGTAACTTAGCGCAAGATCATTCCTTAGTTGTCACCCCCGCGAAAGCGGACGACCCGCGCGGCCGCTCTTTGCGGCCGTGCCCTTCGGGTTCACGCGCGAAGAGCGCGTGAACGGGTCGTCCCAGGGCAACAACGAGATATTTCCCTGGATTCCCGCTTTCGCGGGAATGACGAATTCTATTCGACGAGCTACGCGAATACCGCCGCGCTCAGACATTCATCATGTTGCGCGTCGCCTGCGGCAGGCGCACGGTCAGGCCGTCGAGCTCCTCGGTCATGATGATCTGGCAGCCAAGGCGCGAGGTCTGGGTCAGGCCGAAAGCGAGGTCGAGCATGTCTTCCTCGTCCTCAGTCGCGTCCTTCAAGAGCTCGTACCATTCCGAATCGACGATCACATGACAGGTCGAGCAGGCGAGCGAGCCCTCGCACGCACCTTCGATATCAATGTCGTTGCGATGCGCGATCTCGAGCACCGACAAGCCGATCGGCGCCTCGACCTCGCGGCGCGATCCGTCGCGCTGAATAAATGTCATCTTCGGCATGAAAAATCTCAGCTCAGCTTTTCGGCAGCAAATCCTTGGCCGCCAAATCTTCCGCCAGGGCGGCGGCTTCGAGCGCGGCGGCTTCGGCCGATTTCGTCCCGGGATCGACGCTATCGAGCAACATGAGCCCCGCCGCTTCGATGGCGAGCGCGAGCGGGCCCTCCTCGATCGGCGGCAGCATCACCACCGCATGCGTCACCGGCCGGGCGAGTTGCTTCTCGGCGCGCGAGCGCAAGCCGAGCAGCAGCTCGCCAAGATCGCCGCTCTCGAGCACGCGCTCGCCGTCGCCGTTCGGCAAGATTTCGGCATTGCCGCCGACCGCGAAGGCGACCGCGCCGTGCAGCGTCCGCCCGGCTTTCTCGATCCCGATGCCGACCGCCGCGCCGGGCCCCGTTGGGTCGAGTGGCGAGCCGTCCGGCTCCTCGATCTGGAACAGCTTGGTCACGGCATCACTAGACGTGGAATGATTCGCCGCAGCCGCAACGGCCTTTTTCGTTGGGATTGCGGAAGGTGAAGCCCGATTGCAGCTTGTCCTCGACGTAATCCATCTCGGTGCCGATGATGAACATCGTCGCCTTGGGATCGATCAGGATGGTGACGCCGCTCGCCTGCACCACCTCGTCGAACTTGCCCTTCTCGTCGGCATATTCGAGCGTGTAGGTGAGGCCCGAGCAGCCGCGCGAGCGCACGCCGACGCGAATCCCGACCGACGGCTTGCCGCGCTTTTCCAGCAATTGCTGGATGCGCTGCGCCGCCGCTTCGGTGACGGTCATCGCCTGTTTCGGAGGGGGCCGGGTCGCGGTGGTTGTCGCCATGGGCATCGATATAGGGGCTACCGTTTGAATACCACCCTTATGTGGTGGCCGCCAGCCGGGTTGTCACCCCTGCTTGGCCGAGATGCTTGACCGCCGCCGCCACGGTCGCGACGGCAAAATCGACCTCATCCTCGGTGGTAAACCGCCCCAGACCGATACGCAGTGAGGCGGCCGCCAGCTCGTCGGAAAGTCCGAGGGCGCGAAGCACGAAAGAAGGCTCAATTTCCGCCGCCGTGCAGGCCGAGCCGGTAGAGAGCGCCAGGGCAGGGCAGGCTTCCATCAGGGCCGGCGCCGGGATGCCGGGGAAGCTCAAATTAAGATTGCCGGGGAGGCGCTGCTCGGCATCGCCGTTAAGGATGGTCTGCGGCAGAGCGTGCTTTATGCCCGCAAGAAAGCGCTGGCGGAGCGCAAAAAGCCGCCTGGCCTCGCCTGCCATCTCGGCCTCGGCCAGGGCTGCGGCTTCGCCCAGCCCGATACAGAGCGGTGTCGGCAGGGTCCCTGAGCGCATGCCGCGCTCTTGCCCGCCGCCATCGATCAGCGCCGTGACGCGCGCCCGCGGCCGGCGGCGCATGTAGAGCGCGCCGATGCCTTTGGGCCCGTAAATTTTATGCCCGGAAATCGACATCAGATCGATGTTCATCGCATCGACATCCATCGGGATCTTGCCGACCGCCTGGGCCGCGTCGGTATGGAGCAGCACACCCCGCTCGCGGCAGATCGCGCCGATCTCAGCGAGCGGCTGGATCACGCCGATCTCGTTATGCGCTGCCATCACCGAGACGATCGCCGTGTTGTCGTCGATCGCATTCTTCAGACGATCGAGATCGACGATGCCGTTGCTCTCGACCGGCAGATAGGTCGCGCGGCAGCCTTCGGCCTCCATCGCCTTGGCGCTTTCGAGCACGCATTTATGCTCGGTGACGAGCGTGACGATGTGATCCTTGACCTGATTATTGGGGCCGAATTGCTTATGGAAGCGCAGCGCGCCTTTGACCGCCGTATTGTTGGCCTCGGTCGCGCCCGAGGTGAAAACGATCTCGCGCGGATCGGCCTTGATCAGCGCGGCAAGCTGGCCGCGCGCGCGCTCGACCGCGGCCTCGGCCTCGCGGCCATAGGCATGGGTGATCGAGGAAGGATTGCCGAATTTTTCGGTGAACCAGGGCAGCATCGCCGCGAGGACGCGCGGATCCACCGGCGTCGTCGCCTGATAGTCGAGATAGACGGGCGGCTGATTAGCTTTGCGGGCGATCGCGGCGGTCATGCGACCCTCGCGCGGGTTCGAGAATAAAGTGCGCCCCAGGCATCGCCGAGCTGATCCACATCCTCGGCGCCCGTCGTCCAGCCGAGGCTGATGCGGATCGCGCTTTCGGCCAGCGCAGGCGCGACGCCCATCGCATCGAGCACATGGCTGCGCGTCACCTTGCCCGAGGAGCAGGCCGCACCGGCGCTGACCATGACGCCGGCGAGATCGAGCGCAATCACCTGCGTGGACGATGCCACGTCGGGCATCGCAATGCAGAGCGTGTTCGGCAGGCGCGGCGCCTCGGCCCCGAAGACGACGGCGTCGGGCGCGAGCGCGCAGAGCCGCTGCTGCGCGTGGTCACGGAGCTTGGCGACATCGGCATAAGCCGCGAGCGATGCTGCCGCCGCGCGGGCTGCCGCGCCGAAGCCGGCGATGCCGGGAAGATTTTCAGTGCCGGCCCTGAGCCGCCGCTCCTGTCCGCCGCCGCGCAGCGACGGTTGCAGCGCGAGGCCGCTCTTCACCACCAGCGCGCCGCTGCCCATCGGGCCGCCGAGCTTATGCGCGGAGAGCGTCATCAAATCGATATCGAGCGCCGCGAAATCGACGGCGATCTTGCCTGCCGCCTGGATCGCGTCGCAGTGATAGAGCGCATTGTAGCGATGCGCGGTGCGCCCGATCGCAGCGACGTCTTGGATCACGCCGGTCTCGTTGTTCGCGAACATGACCGAGACCAGCGCCGGCTGCTGATCGGCGGCGAGCATGCGATCGAGCGCGTCGACATCGACACAGCCGTCGGCGCGCGCCGGAATGACCTCGGCAGCGGGCGCATTCCCCCGCACCGAATCATGCTCGATCGCGGAGATCAGAATGCGCCGGCCCGGAAAAGCTGCGAGCGCTAGCGCATTGGCCTCGCTGCCGCCGCTGGTGAAGACGATCTCATCGGCGCGCGCGTTGACGAGGGCGGCGACCGCGTCGCGCGCTTCGTTGAGCAGGCGGCGCGCTGCGCGCCCGGCGCGATGCACCGAGGACGGATTGCCGGCGGCGCTGAGCGCGGCGGCAATCGCGGCCGCGGCTGCGGGCCGGACCGGCGCTGTCGCATTCCAATCGAGATAGGCTGTGCGCATTGCCGCGAAAAACTACTGCGCCGCGACACCCGGCGCCGGAACCGCGATCGCGCGCTCTTGCGCCTGGCAATGCAGCGCGCCGGCGCGGCCGAGCACGCGGTGGGCGCAAACATCGGCAAGCGTCACCGAGCTCAGATAGAGATGGATCTGGTTGCCGAGCTCTTCCCAGAGATCGTGCGTCAGGCAGCGCGTCTTGTTGCCGGCGCAGCCGGTCGGCGCGCCGGGCGTGCAGCGCGTCGCGCGGATCGGCTCGTCGACCGCGAGGATGATGTCGGAGATGCGCGTGCCATCGGCGCCGCGCGCCAGGAGATAGCCGCCACCCGGGCCGCGCACGCTCTTGACGAGATTGCCGGCGCGCAGCTTGGCGAAAAGCTGCTCGAGATAGGAGAGCGAGATTTCCTGCCGCTCGGCGATTTCGGCGAGCGATATCGGCTCGCCATTGCAATGCTTGGCGAGATCGACCATCGCCATCACGGCGTAGCGTCCTTTGGTGCTGAGTCTCACTCGTTGGCGCTCCTTCGGGCGGGATCGAAGCCGGCGGGAACCGAGGAGGCGAGACGCTCCTCTTCGAGCGCGGCGAGTCGCGCGCGGAGCCGCGCCACCTCACCATGCAGCACGCTGAGCTGGCAGGCGATCGGATCGGGCGTCTCGTCGCAAGGCGTGCCATAGGGCAGGAATTCGGGCGCCTTTTCCTGCTTCGGCCGCTCGCCGACAAGCTTGGCTGGAATCCCGGCAACGCTGACGCCTTCCGGCACGTCCTGCAGCACCACGGCATTGGCGCCAATACGCGCGCCGCGATGCACCGTGAAGGCGCCCAACACCTTGGCGCCCGCGCCGACGATCACGCCATCTTCCAGTGTCGGATGGCGCTTGCCGCGATTAAGCGACGTGCCGCCCAAGGTCACGCCTTGATAGAGCGTGACATCGTCGCCGATCTCGGCGGTCTCGCCGATGACGACGCCAAGGCCGTGATCGATGAATAGTCGGCGGCCGATCTTGACGCCGGGATGGATCTCGATGCCGGTCAGGATGCGGCTGACTGCCGAAACGAACCGGCCGGCGACCAGCCAGCCGCGCCGCCATAGACCATGCGCCAGACGGTGGAACATCACCGCATGCAAGCCGGGGTAGCAGAGCACAACCTCTAGCGAGGAGCGCGCCGCCGGATCGAGCCGTAACACATTCGCGATATCGTCGCGTAGGTTCTTGAAAATCATGGGATTCGCTGTGCTATTATTTGCGTCCCTCTCAGCACGAACCGGGAGCGACGGCCTCGCCGGACATATAACTTATCCTAGTAGCCTTATCAAGTTTAGCCGGTGATTGATGTTGGATAACCGACGGAAAAGCTTAGTGTTATTGTCGGGTTTTTCCCGTGCCTGAGGTCTTTATCAACGGGCCCGCCGGCCGCCTCGAAGCGCGCTACACCGCCGCGACGGAACAGAACGCGCCGCTCGCGCTGTTGCTGCATCCGCATCCGCAGCATGGCGGGACGATGAACAACAAGGTCGTCTACACGCTGTTTCACGCTTTCCTGCATTGCGGCTTCTCGGCGCTGCGCTTCAACTTCCGCGGCGTCGGCCGCAGCCAAGGCCAATTCGATCGCGGCGAGGGCGAGCTTGCCGATGCCACGGCGGCGCTCGACTGGCTGCAAACCACGAATCCTGACTCCAAGATATGCTGGGTTGGCGGCTTCTCCTTCGGCGCCTGGATCGGCATGCAGCTGCTGATGCGCCGCCCGGAGGTCAGCGCGTTCGTCGCAGTGGCCCCGCCCGCCGGCATGCTCGATTTCGGCTTCCTCGCGCCCTGCCCTGCCTCGGGCCTCATCATCGGCGGCGATCAGGATCAGGTCGTGCCGCTGGAAGCGGCGCAAAAGCTCGTCGCGAAGCTCAAGCACCAGCGCGACATCACGATCGAGCATCGCATCGTCAAAGGCGCCGATCATTTCTTCTACAATCACCTGACGGAGCTCGGTCAGATCGTCGAGGATTACGTCGCCCACGCGACGCCGAAACGCATGACGGCCGAGCCATAAGCGACAGCCGATTTTGGTAACAGGATGGCGACAAAGCTCGATGTGAAGGCGATGGGAGCGCTGGTCTCGGCGCTGCAATGGGTTTACGAGCGCGCGATCGACGGCGTGCCCGGCCTCGAAGGCGCGCCCGATCTCGCTGCCAGCTATCAGCGGCAATGCGCAACCGACGAGGAGGCGATCGCCGCGCTCATCCGCTGGCAGGTGGCGAAAGCCGCAGCCGCCGGCTTCCTCACCAATCTCGGCGGGCTCGCGACATTGCCGATCGCCCTGCCGGCCAACGTGCTGAGCGCGCTCTATATCCAGATCCGCATGGTCGCGGCGATCGCGGCCCTGCGCGGCCACGATTTGCGCAGCGATCAGGTGCGCACCGTGGTGCTCGCCTGTCTGTGCGGCACGACGTTGATGGATGTGGTGAAGGACGCGGGAATCGGCGTCGGCGCCGGCCTCGCGCAGCAAGCCGTCGCCAGTCTCTCGAGCGAGGGTTTGCGGCGCCTCGCGCGTATCGGCGGGCTGCACGGCGCCCACGGCAGCGCGCGCGTCGCGCGGCTGACGCCGCTGATCGGTGGCGTGGTTGCGGGCGCGATCGACGGCGCCCTCACCCGCGCCTACGCCAACGCGGCGAAGCGACTCTTTTCGCCGATCATCACGATCGAAGCGGATTAATTTTTTTCATCGTCATTGCGAGGCCAAAGGCCGAAGCAATCCAGTCTGTTTCAGCCACTGGATTGCTTCGCTTCGCTCGCAATGACGGGTTAAGTCTCAAGCAAACGGATCGTGCACCAGCACCGTGTCTTCGCGCTCGGGGCTGGTGGAGAGCAGCGCGATCGGCGCTTCGATCAGCTCTTCGACGCGGCGCACATATTTGATCGCAAGTGCCGGCAGATCCGCCCAGGAGCGCGCGCCGCGCGTCGAATCGCTCCACCCTTCGATCGTCTCGTAGACCGGCTCGACCGCGGCTTGCGCTTCGGCGCTCGCCGGCAAGCGATCGAGCAGCTCCTTGCCGAGGCGATAGCCGGTGCAGACCTTGATCTCCTTGAAGCCGTCGAGCACGTCGAGCTTGGTGAGCGCGAGGCCGTTGATGCCGGCGGTCTTCACCGCCTGACGCACCATCACCGCGTCGAACCAGCCACAGCGCCGCTTCCGGCCCGTCACAACGCCGAATTCCTTGCCGCGCTGACCGAGCGTCTCGCCGATCTCATCCGTCAGCTCGGTCGGGAATGGGCCGCTGCCGACGCGCGTCGTATAGGCTTTGCAGATGCCGAGCACATAGCCGATCGCGCCCGGCCCGAGCCCCGCGCCCGACGCCGCTTGTCCCGGATGCGTGTGCGACGAGGTCACGTAAGGATAGGTGCCGTGATCGACATCGAGCATGATGCCTTGCGCGCCTTCGAACAGCACGCGCTTGCTCTCCTTCTTCGCCTCATCGAGCAGCCGCCAGGCCGGCACCGCATACGGAAGCACTTTCGGTGCGATCTCTTTCAGCGCTTGCAGCAACGGCCCGGCCTCGACCTCGGGCGAGCCGAGGCCGCGCAGCAGCGCATTGTGATGAACGAGCACAGTGTCGATCTTCGCCGGCAAGGTC
>DATNGE010000247.1:0-3279 GCA_035606035.1 Allostellaceae bacterium | reverse complement strand
GCGGTCATCTCGCGCGACAGCGGCATCGACCCGGTCGGCGCCTGCGTCGGCATGCGCGGCAGCCGCGTCCAGGCCGTCGTCGGCGAGTTGCAGGGCGAGAAGATCGACATCATCCCGTGGTCGTCCGACCCGGCGACCTTTGTCGTCAACGCGCTGGCGCCCGCCGAAGTCGCCAAAGTCGTTATGGATGAAGAGCAGCGCCGCATTGAAGTCGTGGTGCCCGATGACCAGCTTTCGCTTGCGATCGGCCGCCGCGGCCAGAATGTGCGCCTTGCCTCGCAGCTTACCGGCTGGGATATCGACATCCTGACCGAGGCGGAAGAGAGCGAGCGGCGCCAGGAAGAGTTCCGCACCCGCTCGAAGATGTTCATCGAAGCGCTCGATGTCGACGACGTCATCGCGCATCTGCTGGTCACGGAAGGTTTCAGCTCGGTCGAGGAGGTCGCCTTCGTTCCGGTCGAGGAATTGGCAAGCGTCGAGGGCTTCGATGAAAGCGTCGCCGGCGAGTTGCAGCAGCGCGCCCGCACCTTCCTCGAGGAGCAAAACGAGCGTTACGAGAAGCGGCGCCAAGAGCTCGGAGTGAGCGATGATATCGCAGCAATCGAGGGCGTGACGCCCGCGCTGCTGGTGGCCGTCGGCGAGAAGGGCGTGAAGACGCTCGATGACTTGGCCGATCTTGCCGCCGACGAGCTGATCGAGATGGGGGCCGGCGCGGGCGCGAAGCTCGAAGAGGATCAGGCCAACGCGATTATCATGTCGGCGCGCCAGCACTGGTTCGAGAATGAGCCGGCCGCGGCCGAGAAGCCCGCAGCGGGGGAGTGATGCCGCTTGACCGCACCCGCTTTGGCCGATGAGGGAGGCGAAGAAGCGCTGACGGAAACGTCGCGCCGCTGCCTCGTTACCGGCGCGGTGCGGCCGAAAACCGAGCTTTTGCGCTTCGTTGTCGATCCGCAGGGCCAAATTGTCCCCGACATCGCCGGCAAACTGCCCGGCCGGGGTTTGTGGGTCACCGCACAGCGAGCTATAGTGTTGGAGGCGTCGAGCAAGCGGGTTTTTACCCGTGCCGCGAAGGCGCCGGTGGTCGTTCCGGAGGGGCTTGAGGATCGCGTCGCCGCGTTGCTGGTGCGGCGGTGTATCGAGATTCTCGGGCTGGCGCGCCGCTCGGGTTTGGCTGTGGCGGGTTTTGTCCGCGTGAAGGAAGCTCTCAGCGGGGGCAAGGCGGCGCTGCTCGTCGAGGCAACCGACGCGGCGGCGGACGGGCAGGAAAAGCTCACCGCGCTCGCCCCGTCTCTGCCCCGTGTCGCCTGTCTCGACGCGCGGGAGTTGGGCGTCGCCTTCGGGCGCGAGCATGCGGTACACGTCGCTCTCGGCAAAGGGCGGCTGGCAGATTTGTTCATTGTCGAAGCACGGCGGCTGCAAGGCTTCCGCGCCGGCGTAAAGGTGGAAGTGAGTGAGCGATAGTACGGACCAGGATAAGCGGCCACTGAGTCTCGGTCGCACCGGCGGGAAACTCGAGCTGCGCAAGCCGATCGAGACCGGACAGGTGCGCCAGAGCTTTCCGCACGGCCGGACCAAGACCGTCCAGGTCGAGGTGCGCAAGAAGCGCGTTGTGGGGCCGGGCGGCGATAAGCCCGCCGAGACGCCGACGACGGCTGCTGCTGCGGCGCCTGCCGCCAAGCCGGCAGCGGCCGCACCGGCGCGCCGCCCTGTTGTCTTGCCGCAAGGTCTCACCGAGGAAGAGCGGGCGCATCGCGTTCGCGCGCTGAAAGGCGCGATCGCCGATGCGGAAACGCGTCGCCAGGCCGATGCCGATCGCGAGCGTGAGCGCGAGGAAGAGGAGCGCCGCGCCGCCGAAGAAGCGCGGCGCCTCGAGGAAGAGAACAAGCGCCGGGCGACGGAGGAAGAAGCCAAGCGCAAGACCGAAGAGACCGAGCGCCGCAAACAGGACGACGATCGCCGCAAGCAAGAGAAGGCCGCCGAGGATTCTCGCCGCGAAGTCGCGGATCGCGCCGGCAAGGCCGCCGCGGCGAAGGTCGCGGCGCTGACAGCCGCCGGCAAGATCAAGGTCGTCGAAGAAGAGCCCGAGGAAGAGCCGCGCCGGGCCCGCCCTGGCGCGCCAGCGCGCCGTCCCGCCGCCGCGCCGCGTCGCGACGATCACCGCCGTAATGCCAAACTCACCGTCAATCGCGCGATCAACACCGATGACGACGAGCGCCAGCGCAGCCTCGCTTCGGTCAAGCGCCATCGCGAGCGCGAGAAGCAGCGCGCGCTTCAGATGCTGCAAGAGCAGACGAAGATCGTGCGCGATGTCGTCGTGCCTGAGACCATCACCGTGCAAGAGCTCGCCAATCGCATGGCCGAACGCAGCGGCGATGTGATCAAAGCGCTGATGAAGATGGGCGTGATGGCGACCATTAATCAAAGCATCGACGCCGATACCGCGGAGCTGGTGGTGAGCGAATTCGGCCATCGGCTGAAGCGCGTCTCCGAAGCCGATGTCGAGGCGGGCTTGAAGCAGGACAACGATCCGGATGCTTCGCTCGAGCCGCGGCCGCCGGTCGTCACCGTCATGGGCCATGTCGATCACGGCAAGACGTCGCTGCTCGACGCGCTGCGCCAGACCGATGTCGCCGCCGGCGAAGCGGGCGGCATCACGCAGCATATCGGCGCCTATCAGGTCACGCTGCACGGCGGTCAGAAGATCACCTTCATTGACACGCCGGGTCATCAGGCCTTCACGGCGATGCGCGCGCGCGGCGCCCATGTCACCGATATCGTCGTGCTCGTGGTCGCGGCCGATGACGGCATCAAGGAGCAGACGGTCGAAGCGCTGCGCCATGCCAAAGCGGCAGGCGCGCCGATGATCATCGCGATCAACAAGATGGACAAACCGGGCGCCAATCCCGAAAGAGTGCGGCAGGAACTGCTGCAGCACGAGATCGTGGTTGAAAGGCTCGGCGGCGACGTGCTCGATATTGAGGTTTCGGCGCTCAAGAAGACCAATCTCGACAAGCTCGAAGAAGCGATCCTGCTGCAGGCCGAAATTCTCGATCTCAAGGCCAATCCCCATCGCCCGGCCGAAGGCAGCGTGATCGAGGCGCAGCTCGAGCGCGGTCGCGGCGCGGTAGCCACCGTTCTGATCAAGCGCGGCACGCTCAAAGTCGGCGATATCTTCGTTGCCGGCAGCGAATGGGGCCGGGTGCGCGCCCTCATCGACGATCGCGGCATGAACGTCACCGAAGCGACGCCGGCCATGCCGGTCGAGGTGCTGGGTCTCTC
>DATNGE010000246.1:0-5013 GCA_035606035.1 Allostellaceae bacterium | reverse complement strand
CTAGCTTTAGGGGCGTTCCCAAAGAGCGGGAGGGGTGGCCGAGCGGTCGAAGGCGCACGCTTGGAAAGCGTGTATACGGGAAACCGTATCGTGGGTTCGAATCCCACTCCCTCCGCCAGCCACACCCCTCGCAAGAACTTTGTTGGGGCATGACGGGTTGGCGAGAAAAGACAGAGCGAGGCGAGAGTCGGGCGGTATGGCGGGTGATGAGTTCGTGACGATCGGCGGCGCCGAGATCGAGATCATGCGCCGCGGCAAGGGCATGCCGCTGTTGCTTCTGCCGGGTGAGGACATGCTTGAAGGCGAGTCCGCCTTCGTCGCGGGGCTCGCGCAGCGCTTCGAAGTCGTTCTCGCCTCGCCGCCGGGGTTCGGCCGCTCCAGCCGGCCGGATTGGCTGACCCAGCCGGCCGATCAGGCCTACCTGCTCTTGTCGCTCCTCAAAAAGCTCGGTCTTACGCGCGTGCCGGCGATCGGCTGCTCGCTCGGCGGCTGGATCGCCGCCGAGATGGCGGTGATGGACGATGATTGCTTCGCGCGCCTCGTGCTGATCGATCCTTATGGCGTCAAGCTCGGCGGGCCGACCGAGCGCGACTTCGCCGACATCTATCAGCTCGGCCCGGCGAAGACAGCGGCGCTGAAATTCCGCGAACCCGATACGATGAAGCGCGATTTGGCCAGGCTCGGCGACGAGGAGCTCAGCCGCATCGCACGCGACCGCGAATCCTTCGCGCGCTTTGCCTGGGAGCCTTATCTCCACAATCCCAAGCTGAAGCATCTGCTCTATCGCGTCGCTGCACCGACCCTCATCCTCTGGGGCGAGCAGGACGGGATCGCCAGCGTCGATTACGCACGCGGCTTCGCGAAGCTCATTCCCGGTGCGCGCGTCGCGACCATCGCCGACGCCGCGCATTATCCGCATCTCGAGCAACCCGATGCCATGCTGCGTCACATCGGCGAATTCCTGGGAGCAAACGCATGAGAGCCTGGCACTTCACGGAAATGCCCTATCCGCATTATCCGCAGGACGAGCCCGCCACGCGCATCAACCTGCCGAACAAGTTCTTCGACCCGAAACTCGGCGCCGAGCTTTACAACCGCTATCTCGATGAGCACATGATCGCCGACGAGCTCGGCCTCGACATCATGCTCAACGAGCATCACCAGACGCCGAGCTGCATCGACACTTGCGCGCCGCTGACCGCCGCGATCCTTGCGCGCCAGACCAAGCAGGCGCGCATCTGCGTCCTCGGCAATCCGATCGGCCATCGCAATGATCCGATCCGCGTCGCCGAGGAGATGGCGATGGTCGATTGCATCTCGCGCGGCCGCCTCGATTGCGGCTTCGTGCGCGGCGTGCCGTACGAGGTCTACGCCGCCAACACCAACCCGACCTATACCGGCGAGAAGCTCTGGGACGGCATCGATCTCGTCCTCCAGGCGTGGCGCGCGATCGGCGAGCCGTTCAATTACGAAGGCCGCTTCTGGCATCGCCGCAGCATCAATGTCTGGCCGCGACCGCTGCAGACGCCGCATCCGCAAATCTGGGTGACGGGATCGAGCGATCTCGAGACGCCGCGGCGCTGCGCCGAGCGCGGCTATGTGTTCGCGAATTTCCTCTTGCCGCATGACAAGGTGCGGCCGCTCTTCGACACCTATCGCAAGCATTTCGTCGAGCACGGCCTGCCGGGCGGCGGCGGTTGCGCTTATATGCCGCTCGTCCATGTCGCCGATTCCGAGAGCGAGGCGGATAAGGGCGCGGAGGAGCTGCGCTGGTATCTGACCGCGCCCCGCGCCGAGCCGCATTTCCGCAATCCGCCGGGCTACATGCCCGTGATTGCGAATGTGAAGGCGATGCGCGCGACGCAAGGCCCGAACGAGCGCGCGGCGCGCACGGCATCGCTCGACTGGCTGCGCGACCAGGGCATCCTCATCAGCGGGACGCCCGACAACGTCGTCAAGCAGATCAAGCGCTTTTACGATCTCGTCGGCGGCTTCGATCATCTCTTGATGATGGATCACGCCGGCTTCATGGAACATGAGCGCACCGTCAAGGCGATGACGCTCTTCGCGCGCGAGGTCTACCCACAAATCAAGGACCTGCCGCGCACCGCGCCGCTGAAGGTCGCTCGCGCCGCTGCGGAGTAGGCGGTCCTAACACACGGCAGTTCATCGGCAGCTGAATCCCCTTACCGTCACCCCCGCGAAAGCGGGGTCCAGGGAAACGATTGGATGGTTATTCTGGATTCCCGCTTGCGCGGGAATGACGACATTGAGGCGTCACTTCGCGCCGACGCCGAACATCGGCTTGGCGCGCTCGATCACGGCCGGCGGGATATTGTCGATCTCCTTGATCGTGTCGACGATCTCGGCCGCGCCGAGCGGATGGATCTCGAGATTTTCCTTCTTCGCCTCGGCGAGCAGCGCCGGATCGGCAAGCGTCGCGGCGAAAGCGGCGCGCAGCGCCGCGAGGCGCGGCGCCGGGACATCGGGCGGCGCCATGAACGGCCGGCCGAAATACCAGGGCCCCGCGAGCAGCATCAGCAACTGCCGATCCGCTTCGCCTTTGACCAGATCGAAAGCGTTCGGCACGTCAGGCAGATCGGGATCGGGCGTCAAGGTGGCGCGCACCGGGATCTGCAATTGCTTGGCGACATAGGTCGGCCAGAAGGTCGATTTGAGCGTCATGGCCATGACGCCGCAAAAGCCTTGCACCTCGCCGCGCTCGGCCGCCTGACGCAACTCGCCGAGATTCGTGTAGCCGGGCACGATCTTGAAATCCAAATGCAGCACGGCCTCGAAAACGCGATCCCCGGCATAGGTGCCGCCCGTGGTCGCCGTGCTGCCGACGGTGAAATGCTTTGATTGCAGATCGGCGAGCGTCACCGGCTTATCGGTCCAGAAGCCGCAATTGTAATAATCGGTCGTCATGCTGCCGATCCAATTGAGCTTCAGCGGATCGAAATTGGCGACCTCGGGCTGCAGCATGTGCTGCACCGTGGTGACCGGGTTGACCATACCGAGCACCGTGCCGTCGCGCGGCGCGGCGTTGTTGACGTAATTGAGCGCGACGAGGCTGCCGGCGCCCGGCATGTTCTGCACGATGATCGTCGGCTCGCCCGGAAGATGCGCCGTCATGAACCGCGCGAGAAGCCGGGCGTAGATATCGAAGCCGTCGCCGACGCCGAAGCCGACGATGATGCGCAGCGTCTTGCCGTGATAGAAATCCGCGACCGGGTCGGCGGCGCGCGCCGGCATCAGCGCCGCCGACGCGAGCACCAATGCGATCAGTGCCCGCCATGCCGTCTTCCTTCGCATCACCAACCTCTCCCTTGATCTCACCCTTACTCGCATTGGGTGCGGAGCCTAACCTCGCCTTAACCTATAAACCTGCAAGACGCTGGGTTTTCAACCCTATCTTGGTTGCACAAAATCGCGGTCTCGTTCACGATATTGGGCATGATCAGTCGTTTCTTCGGCTGGATTTTCCTCTTCGTGGCTGCCGCGGTTCTGGTGCGGGATGTCCTCGCTTGGCGCAGCGCCACGCCTGACGCCGAATTCACCGGCCCCTTGAGCTTGGACGGGCTCTGGTCCGGTCTCAGTGCGGGCAGCCTCGGTATTTTCCGCGCCGACGTGCTGCGCACGATACCCTGGCTCTGGAATTACCTGCTGGCGCCGGCCCTCTCGCTTTGGGCCGTGCCGGTGCTTTTCGTTCTGTCGATGGCGCTGTTCTGGAGCGCCCGCGCCGCCGCCGCGCGGCGGCGCAAGCACCATTAGGCGGCGCTACTCGTCGCCCATTTTGAGGGCGGCGAGGAAGGCGGATTGCGGAATCTCGACTTTGCCGTATTGCCGCATCCGCTTGCGACCCTCTTTCTGCTTCTCGAGCAGCTTCCTTTTGCGGGTGATGTCGCCGCCATAGCATTTGGCAAGCACGTCCTTGCGCAGCGCCTTCACGGTTTCGCGCGCGATGACCTTGCCGCCGATCGCCGCCTGGATGGCGATGAGGAATAACTGACGCGGGATCAGCTCTTTCAGCCGCTCGCAGAGCGCGCGGCCGCGCCGCTCGGCATTCGAGCGGTGAACGATGATCGCGAGCGCGTCGACAGGATCGCCATTGACGAGGATGTTCAACAGCACGAGATCGCCTTCCTCGTAGCCTTCGAGCTGATAATCGAAGCTGGCATAGCCGCGGCTCACGGATTTGAGGCGATCGTAGAAGTCGAACACGACCTCGTTGAGCGGCAGGCGATAGATCAGCATCGCGCGCTTGCCGGCATAGGTCAGCTCTTTCTGCACGCCGCGCCGTTCCTCACAGAGTGCGAGGATGCTTCCGAGATATTCGTCGGGCACGAGGATCGTCGCCTGAATCCACGGCTCCTCGATGTGATCGATGCGCACCGGGTCCGGCATGTCGACCGGATTGTGCAACGTCATCGTCTTGCCGTTCGTCAGGTGAATGCGATAGACGACCGAGGGCGCGGTGGCGATGAGATCGAGATCGAATTCGCGCGTCAGCCGCTCCTGGATGATCTCGAGATGGAGCAAGCCTAAAAAGCCGCAGCGGAAGCCAAAGCCGAGCGCGGCCGAGGTCTCGGGCTCGTATTCGAAGCTCGCATCGTTGAGGCGGAGCTTCGCGAGGCTGTCGCGCAGCTTCTCGTAATCGGCAGCGTCGGTCGGGAAGAGACCGCAGAACACCACCGGCTGCACCGGCTTGAAGCCGGGCAGCGGCTCGGCCGCGGGGCGGCGCTCCTCGGTGATCGTATCGCCGATCTTGCAATCCGCGACCGCCTTGATGCCGGCGGTGATGAAGCCGACCTCGCCCGGCCCGAGCTCGGGGACCGGCGTCGCCTTCGGCGTGAACACGCCGACGCGCTCGACGCCGTGGCTCGCGCCGGTCGCCATCATGCGGATTTTCATCCCGGCTTTGAGCACGCCGTCCTTGACGCGCACCAAGGTAACGACGCCGAGATAGGAATCGTACCAGCTGTCGACCAGCAGCGCTTTGAGCGGCGCTTC
>DATNGE010000245.1:0-11051 GCA_035606035.1 Allostellaceae bacterium | reverse complement strand
CGTCGAGTGGGTCGACGAGCCAAAAACGTGCCCCGGCCGCGACCGCGCTGCGTGTCGCCATTTCCTCCGCGACGACCGGGATTTCCGGCGCGAGCTTCGTCAATGCTGCGACGATGATTGCTTCGGCGCGCTCATCGGCTTCCGTCACGGGTGACGCGTCCGCTTTCGAGCGTACCGCGAACGACGTCTCGTAGATCTCGAGGATCGCCTTCGCCGCAGCGCGCGCGGCGCAGCGCGCGCCTTCAAGCAATTCGCGCAGATCGGCGTTCATTGCGCTACCATAGCGGCGCGGGGGAGTGATTGCGATGTGTGGCCGCTATTTATTGAAGACGGCGCTTGAAGAATTGGCTCGGATCTTTGGCTTCATCGAACGGCCCAATCTCGCGCCCCGCTACAACATCGCCCCGACACTCGAGGTTCCGGTCATCCGGCAACGCCGCGAGCCTATCGGCCAGCGCAGCATCGCCGCGCTACGTTGGGGCCTCGTCTTGCCCTGGGCCGACGATCCCAAAGCCGGGCCGCCGCTCATCAACGCGCGCGCGGAGACACTCTTGGAAAAGCCGGCGTTCCGCGGTGCTACCCAAAGGCGGCGCTGTCTCGTTCCCGCCGACGGCTATTACCAATGGCGCGAGGGTGATGCGTCGAAGCAGCCTTATCTGATAGCGCGGCGCGACCGTGCGCCTTTTGCCTTCGCCGGAGTCTGGGAACGTTGGGGGCCGCGGCACGATCCTGCTGCCGCGCTCGACAGCTTCACCATCATCACGACCGAGGCGAACAATTTCCTGAGCGGCTTTCATCACCGCATGCCCGTGGTGCTGACGCCCGAGGATTACGCGACCTGGCTCGATCCGGACGGTCCGGTGGAAGCTGCGCTCGAACTCCTGATGCCGTCGCGGAACGATTTATTGGAAGCGGTGCCGCTCGATCGCGCCGTCAATTCCAACCGGGCGGATGGGCCCGACTTGCTGAAACCGGTCGGGCCTATCGAAAGCTGGCCGGGCGCTTAGCCGCCGCCACGGACCGCCGCGATGTCCTTGCGCAGCGTATCGAGATCGACCGCGCCGGGGATAAGCGTCTCGCCGACGATGATCGCCGGCGTACCTTGGATGCTGAGGGCATCGGCGAGCGCATAATTCTTGTCGATCACCTTGTCGATCTCGGGCGCGCTCATGTCAGCTTTGATCCTGCTCGCATCGAGGCCGAGCGAAGTGGCGACATTGAGCGCCGTCTCGTCACCGATGTCGCCTTTTGTCCCCATCATCGCCCGGTGGAATTCGGCATATTTACCCTGCTTCTTTGCAGCGAGCGCGACGTGCGCCGCGTAGACCGAGGCTTCGCCAAGGATCGGGAATTCCTTGTAGACGATGCGCAGCTTGCCGTCTTCTTTCAGCAGCGCGTCGAGCGAGGGCTCGATCTGCTTGCAATACGGACAGCGATAATCGAAGAACTCGACTAAGGTTACATCGCCCTTGGGATTGCCCTGGACGAGGTCGTCCGGTGAGTCGAGTAATTCCTTGCGTTTCGTCGCGATGACACGCCGCGATTGCTCCACCGCTTGCGCGTCGGCCTGCTGCTGGGCAGCTTTAAGGGCATCGAGAATCACTTCCGGATGCGCCATCAAGTAATCGTGGATCGCTTGATCCAAGCTGGCACGGTCTTTCGGCATGCTGCCTTGTGGCGCAGGAGATGGGGAATCAGCGGCTGACGTTTGACGGGGAAGGGCAGCGGCGCCAATGAGCAACGCCAGTGCGCCGAGGCGTAGGAGGCGAGCAAGGATCATAGCCCGCTACTTGTTCTGCGCTTGCTGCTGTTGGCGCTTGGCTTCCGCCAGGAGATCCTGGGCACGCTGGCGCTGCGGGCCGGCTGGCAGCAATTGCTGCGCCCGTTGTGCTTGTCCGATCGCCTGTCGATAGTCGCCTTGTGCCATGTTCTGCTCGGAGATCGCCAATGCCGCCATGCCGATATCGCCCGAGCGGCCATAGACGATGGCAAGCGAGCGCCAGGCATCGGGATTGTCGCTCTCGTCGCGTAGCGCGCCGGTCAGTTCCGATTTCGCCGCGGCGAGATATTTGGGATCGTTTGTCTCGAGTTGCACCTGGGCCAGCTCGATATTGAGTAGCGGCTCGCCCGGCGCGATCTGGACGGCGCGCTGATAAGGCGCAACCGCATCGGCAACGCGGCCGTTCTCGAACAGCATTTGCCCCTTCAACTCGTCGTAATAGGGATTGTTCGGGAAATCCTTAATCAACCCGTCGATCGTCGGGATCGCATTTTTGAGATCGGGGATGCGGTAATAGGCGATGGCTCGCGCATACCGCGCCGCCTCCGAATTATCGCTCGCCTGATAAGCCGCCAGAACTTGCGACGGCGCGCCGAGGAAAGCGCCGAGTTTTGCCTTCACTAGGTTGAACTGCGCCACCCATTCCGGCGGATCCTTCGCGCTGGAATAGGGCGATCGCGCGACATGCTCACGGAGGTAATTGACACGTTCCTCGGTCAATGGATGGTCGATGAGATAGGGGTCCTGATGCTGGGCTGTGAGGAATTCTTCCTGCTGGAGGATTTCGAAGAATTCGAGCAGGCCACGCGCCGATTGATGCGTGCGATCGAGGTAGCGCAACGCCGCCTGATCGGCCGAAGCTTCGATCGTGACCGAATTCCGCAGGAAAGCGCGCTGCCCGACATCGGCGCCGGCGAGGACGCCGGCGCCACCGGAATTGCCGTGGCCCAGCGCGCTTGCCGCGCCGCCGAGCACCATGCCGATCACGCTCTCGATCATCGCGTTCTTCATGATCTGTGTTTTGCGGGCGAGATGACCGCCGGCGATGTGACCGGTTTCGTGCGCCATAACGCCGATGAGCTGGTTAGCGTTCTGCGCCTTCATGATCGTCCCGCTGTTCAGAAAAATGTTCTGACCGCCGGCGACGAAAGAATTAAGGGTCGGATCATTGATGACATAGACGTGAACCGCCGTGGGATCGAGGCCGGCGGCCTTCCAGACCGGCGTCATCCAGGCGCGCAGCACGTGTTCCATTTCCGCATCGCGCAGAAAGCTGATCGAGTCTTGCGCATGAGCGCGCGGCACGAGGGCCGTGCAAAGCGCGAATACGATGCATAGAATACCGGACCAGATGCGCATTGAGTCTGTATCCTACCACAAATCCAGCGGCAGCATGGGCTTATCGGCACAGCGCCGTCAACCTTACGGGGGCGGATGAGCG
The DNA here is from genome assembly GCA_035606035.1 of Allostellaceae bacterium. Classification (GTDB taxonomy): domain Bacteria; phylum Pseudomonadota; class Alphaproteobacteria; order ATCC43930; family CGMCC-115725; genus CAIKMD01. The sequence continues at coordinate 7,830 of DATNGE010000245.1, read as the reverse complement.
TCAAGCTGTCGCGGCGTGCTTTGGTGCCGCCCTTTATCGCCATGGATGTGTTGCGCGAGGCGAATGAGCGTGCCGCGGGCGGCTCCAATGTCATTCATCTCGAGGTCGGCCAGCCTTCGACGCCGGCGCCGCGTGCCGTCGTCGCGGCGGCGGAAGCGGCGCTGCATCGGGAGGTACTCGGCTACACCGACGCGCTCGGCGTGCCGGTGCTGCGCGAGGCGATCGCCCGCCACTACCAACGCACTTATCACGTGGCGATCGATCCGGCGCGGATCATCGTCACAACGGGTTCATCCGCGGGCTTCATCCTCGCCTTTCTCGCTGCCTTTGATGCCGGCGAGCGCGTCGCGCTCGCGGCGCCATCCTATCCGGCTTATCGCAACATCCTGACGGCGCTCGATCTCGTGCCGGTCGAGCTCGCCGCTGGGCCGGCAGAGCACTACCAGCCGACACTCGGTCTATTGCGCGGCGAGCGCGATCGGATTGACGGGCTGATCATCGCCAGCCCCGCCAATCCGACGGGCAGCATGATCGATGGCGCGATCCTTGCAGCGATTGCGAAGCAATGCGATGCTGCCGGCATTCGCTTGATCTCGGACGAGATCTATCACGGCATCACCTATGAAAAGTCAGCAGCGAGCGCGGCGGCGCTGAGTCCCGATGCGATCATCATCAACAGCTTCTCGAAATATTATTCGATGACCGGCTGGCGCATCGGCTGGATGATCGTGCCGCCGGACATGCTGCGTGCGGTCGAATGTCTCGCGCAGAATCTATTCATCTCGCCGCCGGCGCTCGCGCAGCACGCGGCGCTCGCAGCTTTCGATGCGACCGAGGAGCTCGAAGCGAATTGCCGGCGGTATGCCGAAAATCGCGCGCTGCTGCTCGCCGAGTTGCCGAAGGCCGGTTTCGAACGCTTCGCGCCGGCGGACGGCGCCTTCTATCTCTACGCCGATATCGCCGCGCTGACCAACGACAGTCGCGATTTCTGCAGCCGCATGCTGCGCGAGATCGGCATTGCGTGTACGCCTGGCGTCGATTTCGACCCGAAGCGCGGACATGCGACGATGCGGCTGTGCTTTGCCGGCGCGACCGCCGATATCGCGGAAGCCGCGCGCCGCTTGCGCAACTGGAAGCGCTAAGGGCTCGCGCCCTCCTCTAGCGGCGCCACCAGCCGCGGCGCGGGTTGGGGGCGGGGCCGCTGACCTCGTGTGGTGGTGAGACGTTGTAAGCGACCGGCGTGCGCTCGGTATCGCCTTCTGCTTCGCTTGGAGCGGACGGCGTTTCTGGGGCGGGCGGCGTTGCCGCAGTGTCCTCGGTTCCAGGGCGAGCGTCGCGCGGCGCGGCCTCCTGGCGCGCAGGTATGGTCTCTATGACGTCGGCCTCGGCTACTTCCTCGGCCGCAACGAAATCAGATTCCTCGCCAAACTCTTCCGCGGGTCCCGAATAGCCAGGTTCGCCCGGTCGTAGTTCGAGCTGCAGGCGCGGCCCGCGCTCGTTCCCAAATTGTTGCTCAGCGCCCTGTTGGTCTTGACCTTGGCCACGCCGACGGCGACGCCCGCCGCGGCGACCGCGCCGGCGGCGCCGGTGCTCACCGTCGCCCTCGCCGTCGCCACCGCGCAACTCGGCAGGCTGTATGTCTTCGCCCAATTCGTCGTCGCGGCCGCCATCGCTTTCGACGGGTTCGCCGCCGGCTGCCACCATAGGCGAGCCTTCTGCATCGGGTGGCGGCGCTTCACCTACGGGCATCGCCGCTGCACCGTGGTCGTGCGTGCGGTCGCGATCGCCACCGCGACCGCGACGGCGACGGCGTCGACGGCGACGGCCTTGGCCGTCGCCATGCTGCTCGTCGCCGCCGAGATGATCTGGGCGGGCGGCCTGGGGCGTTTCGGCTTCGTCCTCTTCCTCTTCGCTTTGCGGGATCCAGGAGGAAGGATCGCGATGCTCGCCATCGCCGCGTCGCGGGCTACCGGTGAATTCTTCCGCGGCCGCTTCGATCGCGGCTTCATCGAGGCTATCGTCGGCCTCAGGCTCTTCCTCGACCGGAACAGCCGCTGCTTGCGGCACCGGCAGTGCTGCGAGTTCCGCCGGCGTGAAGGCGCGCATGCGTTCGAGCCTGAAGGCCGGCGGGATCAGAGTCTCGTCCTCGTCGACCGTCACGTGGCAGCCATAACGACCTTCGATTTGCTGCAAAGTCGCGCGCTTTTGGTTGAGGACATAAAGCGCGACGGCGGAAGCGACGACGACCTTGATTTCCGCCGTGCGGCGCCGCATGCCCTCTTCCTCGAGCGCACGCAGCAGATGCAGGGCGGTCGATTCCGTAGAGCGGATATGTCCAGTGCCGTTGCAGTGGGGGCAGGGCTGGGTCGAGGCTTCGAGCAATGATGGCCGCAAGCGTTGGCGCGACAGCTCCAGCAAACCGAAAGGACTGATGCGGCCGATCTGAATGCGAGCCCGATCGTGCCGCATCGCGTCCTTCAGCCGCCGCTCGACCGCAGAGTTGTGGCGATGCTCCTCCATGTCGATGAAATCGACGACGATGAGCCCGGCGAGATCGCGCAAGCGCAATTGGCGCGCGACTTCCTCGGCAGCTTCGAGATTGGTTTTGAGCGCGGTCTCCTCGATATTGCGCTCCCGGGTCGAGCGGCCGGAATTGACATCGATCGCGACCAGCGCCTCGGTGGGGTTGATCACGATGTAACCGCCGGAGCGCAGTTGCACCACCGGCGAATGGATCGCATCGAGCTGGCCTTCCACCTGGAAGCGATGGAAGAGAGGCACCGAGGGATCGTTGTAGAGCTTCACGCGCTTGGCATGGCTTGGCATGAGCATGCGCATGAAGGATTTGGCCGTGTCGTAGCCCTCCCGGCCATCGACCAGAACTTCGTCGATATCGCGCGCGTAAAGATCGCGGATGGAGCGCTTGATGAGGTTGCCCTCTTCATAGATGAGGGCCGGCGCCGTCGATTTGAGTGTCAGCTCGCGAATGTCGTCCCAAAGGCGCAGCAAATATTCGAAGTCGCGCGTGATCTCGGCTTTGGAGCGCTCGCTGCCCGCCGTGCGCACGATCACGCCCATGCCATCCGGCACTTCGAGATCGCTCATCAAGTCTTTGAGCCGCCGACGATCCTGCATGCTGGTAATCTTGCGCGAGACGCCGCCGCCGCGCGGCGTGTTGGGCATCAGCACGCAATACCGACCGGCGAGGGAGATGTACGTCGTGAGCGCCGCGCCCTTGTTGCCACGCTCTTCTTTCGTGACCTGTACCAGCATGATCTGCCGGCGCTTGATCACCTCTTGGATCTTGTAGTGGCGATGCGGCCGGGCGCGCGGCCGGGCAGTTTCCTCGATCTCATCGCCGCCGATTGTCTCGATGGTGACCGGCGTCTCAGCAACCACCTCGATCGGCGGTGTACTTTCGGCCGCTGGCGTGAGTTCGGGGGGCTCGGTGCTTTCGCTGACGGGTTCCGCCCCGCGTTCGCCGTCGTCATGCGCAAAAGCATGGCCTTCCGGGGCCGTCGCGCTAAAGCTCGGTTCCTCGACCGGAATATCGACGCTTGCCGGGGCTTCGGAATCCTCCGGAAAAGCAGAACTGTCGTGGCCGTCGCGTTCGCTGGCAGCCTCGGGATCGGGGACGAGGTCGTCAATGAGGCGATCCTCGCTCATCGCCTCGGTCATGCTGTCCGCATGATCGTGATCAATCTCACCATGCTCGTCATCGGACTCATGCGCGTCGGCAGAGCGTTCGACCGGCAGCCCTGCCTCGACACTCTCCTCTTCCCGCTCGTTTGCCGCTTCTTCGGCGGCACGATCCGCGTCAAGCGCCGCCTGACGATCGGCAACCGGAATGCGGTAGTAGTCGGGATGGATTTCGCCGAAGGCGAGGAAGCCGTGACGATTGCCACCATATTCGACGAAGGCCGCTTGCAGCGACGGCTCGACGCGCGTCACCTTCGCGAGATAGATGTTGCCTTTGATCTGTTTTTTGGTGGAGGTCTCGAAGTCAAATTCTTCGAGCCGCTGGCCATTCAATACGACGACCCGGGTCTCTTCCGGATGCGCCGCATCGACGAGCATGCGCTTTGCCATTCTTATGAACTCCGAGGGGCGCGACCGCACCCGCGCGAAGAACGGGTGGCGCTGTCCTGGTTGAGGCGAAGCTCGTGCCGAGATTTGGTCCGTCGAACGGCGCCGAAAAAGAGGCCATGGCGGAACTTTCTGCGCTCGGCCCCGGGGCCCGAGATCGGCGGCCGGGACGGCTTCGGGTTAAAATCCATTCCGCGCTTCTCGTGCCAACCCCAGAGGAGGGTACGGTGCGCGGCATCGCGCAATTAGGATACAAGTGACGCGGCCTTGCCACAACCGCTCCGTTAACCCGCGCCGGACGGTCGGCCGTTAACCTCTTTTAATTCTGAAAGCGCTTGGCTTCGCGCCTCAAACGCGCCACAAAACGGGGGCAGGTTAGGCTTCGTGCCGGAGTGGCGGGGGCGAAATCCCGTCGACTCGATCAATGCCGCCCAGGCGGCAGGTCGGCTCGACGGGCCAATCACATGAAGCTACTTAAGATATTGATAGTGCTGATAATTCTGGTCGGCCTGGCAGGCGCCGGGGTCGCCGGGCTGGCAGTTTGGTATTTCGGCCGCGATCTGCCGGATTACGAGCAGTTGGCTAACTACCAGCCGCCGATCGTGAGCCGCGTCTATGCCGGCGACGGGCGTTTGATGGCGGAATACGCGACCGAGAAGCGCGTCTTCATCCCTATCAAGGCGATGCCGCCGCTGGTGATCCACGCCTTCCTTGCCGCCGAGGACAAGAATTTCTACACGCATCCCGGCGTCGATCCGCTCTCGATGCTGCGCGCGGGCGTGACCGATTTGCTGCATTACGGCAGCGGTCGGCGACCGGTCGGCGCGTCGACGATCACGCAGCAGGTGGCGAAGAACTTTCTGTTGACGAACGAGGTCTCGCTTCAACGCAAGATGCGCGAAGCGCTCGTCGCGATCCGGATGGAGCAGGTGCTCAGTAAGGATCGCATCCTCGAGCTTTATCTCAATGAGATCTATCTTGGCGGCGGGGCTTACGGTGTCGCAGCGGCAGCGCTCAACTACTTCAACAAATCGCTCGACGAGTTGACGCCGCAAGAAGCCGCCTTTCTTGCCGGCTTGCCGAAAGCGCCGAACAATTACAATCCGCAGCGCAATCCGGAAGCGGCACGCGAGCGGCGCAATTACGTGCTCGATCGGATGGTCGAAGCCGGCTATCTGACACCGGAGCAAGGCGCTGCCGCCCAAACAAAGCCGATCACGCTGCGCCATCGCGACGACACCGAGATCGTCAAAGCGGATTATTTCACGGAAGAGGTCCGTCGCGAGCTGTTGCAGCGTTATGGCGAGAAGGGGCTTTACACCTCGGGGCTTGCCGTGCGCAGCAGCCTCGATCCGCACTTGCAGGCGCTCGCCAACAAAGCGCTACGTGACGCGTTGATCGCCTATGACCGGCGCCACGGCTGGCGCGGACCCGTGACGCGCATGGAAGTGTCAAGCGACTGGCCGGCGCGGCTGAAGGTGATTCCGCTGCCGGCGGGCGCCGATGAAGTCCATTGGCAGCTCGGGATTGTGCTCGGCACCTCCGCGGCTGGCGCAGATATCGGTCTTGCCGACGGCAGTCGCGGCCAAATCCCCTTTGACGAGATGAAGTGGGCGCGCAAGCCGCTACCGGAAGCCGGTGTGGGTCCGGTGCCGGGCCAGGCAACGGATGTGGTCGCGCCCGGGGACGTGGTCTTGGTGCAGGCGCTCGCGCCACAAGCTCCGCGCAACGGCAAGGCGACACCGGCTTACGGGCTGCGCCAAATCCCGGCCGTATCGGGCGCTTTCGTCGCCATGGATCCGCATACCGGCCGGGTGCTCGCGCTCGATGGCGGCTTCAGCTACGAGATAAGCCAGTTCGATCGCGCGACCCAAGCGATGCGTCAGACCGGCTCGGCGATCAAGCCATTCGTTTATCTTTCTGCGCTCGATCACGGCTTCACGCCCTCGACGATCGTGCTCGATGGACCGCTGGTGCTCGATCAGGGACCCGGCCTGCCGAAGTGGAATCCGTCCAATTATGAGCGGAAATTCTACGGGCCCGTGCCGCTGCTCATCGGGCTTGAGGAGTCGCTCAACCTCGTCACCGCGCGCGTCGGTGCGACGATCGGCCTCGACGCCGTCGGCGACACGATCGAGAAGTTTGGCATCATGGATCATATGCCGCGCGAATATTCCTTCGTGATTGGCGCCGGCGAGACGACGCCGCTCAAGCTCGCGACGGCGTATGCGATGCTGGTCAATGGCGGAAAGAAGATCTCGCCGAGCTTCATCGATCGGGTGCAGGATCGCGACGGGGTCACGATCTTCCGTCCCGATACGCGCGCCTGCGACGGTTGCAGTAATATCGGCTGGGACAGGCAGGCACCCCCGGAGTTGCCGGACAATCGTGCGCAGATCGACGATCCGAGCAGCGTCTATCAGATCGTGTCGATGATGGAGGGCGTGATCCAACGTGGCACTGGCCGCAGCATTTCGGTCATCGGCAAGCCGCTCGCCGGCAAGACCGGCACGACGAACGACAGCAACGATACGTGGTTCATGGGCTTCTCGCCCGATCTCGTCGCCGGCGTATTCGTCGGCTTCGATCAGCCGCATACGCTCGGACGCCGCGAGACAGGTGCGAGCGTAGCCGCGCCCGCTTTCCGCGACTTCATGCAAGCGGCGCTCGCCGATCAACCGGCGACACCCTTCCGCATCCCGCCGGGGATCGAGCTGGTGCGCATCAACCCGACCACCGGCGCGCTCGCCCGGCCGGATCAGAAGAATGCGATCCTCGAAGCCTATAAGCCTGGGACCGAGCCTGGCTCCTCCAGCTCGGGCGTGGTGGTTGGCGGTAACGTGACCGATAGTGGCCTCGGGATCGATACCTCCGATCCGGACGGCGCGGACGCCGCGCCGCAGCGCGTACCGACGAGCGGCACCGGCGGGCTTTATTAGCTTTCTACTTTCAGCTATCAGCTATCAGAGATTAAATCGGGCTCTCTGCCAGTGGTGCGATACACTGACGGCTGAGGGCTTATAGCTGAGAGCTTACCTATGCGCGCGGAAATATTAGCAGTTGTCGACGATATCCGGTCGTCGTTGGCACTGCTGAGGAGGCATCTTTGACTGGGACAATGCGACGCGCCGTCTCGCCGAGCTGAACGCGGCGATCGAAGATCCGAAGCTTTGGGACGATTCGACGCGCGCGCAGTCCCTGATGCGCGAGCGCACGCGGCTGGATCGTGGCGTCAACGGCTATCTCAAGATCGAGCGCGAAGTCGACGACACGCTGGCGCTCGCCGAGCTGGCCGAGGCCGAAGGCGACAATGCGATGCTCGACGACGCGCAGAAGACGCTCGTCGCATTGCGCGAGGAAGTCAAAGCGCGCGAGCTTGACAGCCTGCTCTCCGGGGAGGCCGACGGCAATGATTGCTATCTCGAGGTCCATGCCGGCTCGGGTGGCACCGAGGCGCAAGACTGGGCCGAGATGCTCCTGCGCATGTATATCCGCTGGGGCGAGCAGCACGATTACAAGGTGGAATGGCTCGAGGAGAGCGAAGGGGAAGGCGCCGGTATCAAATCCGCGACCATCCGCGTCTCGGGCGAGGATGCCTATGGCTGGCTGAAGACCGAGAGCGGCGTGCACCGCCTGGTGCGCATCTCGCCGTTCGACGCCAATGCGCGCCGTCATACCGGCTTCGCTTCGGCCTGGATCTATCCCGTGGTCGACGATAAGATCGAAGTCGAGGTGCAGGAAAAA
>DATNGE010000244.1:0-10175 GCA_035606035.1 Allostellaceae bacterium | reverse complement strand
GCCGACCGAGCAGCGCTGCTTTCTTGTCGCCGCCGGCGACTACCGCGTCATCGACACCTGGTATGCGGCGGGGCTGCGCGGCACCGGCAGCAAGGACATCGAGATGAAGGATGTCTTCGTGCCGGCGCATCGCACCTTGCCGTTGACGGCGCTGGTCGGCGGCGGCGCCGCGCCCGGCTGCGCGATCAATACGGCGCCGCTCTACAAGCTGCCCGTACTCGGTCTCTTCGCCTTCGTGGTGAGCGGTGTGTCGCTCGGCCTGGCGCGCGGCGCGATCGGCGATTTCACCCAGCAGATGCATGCGCGCATCGCGACCTATTCCGGCCGGCGTCTCGCCGATCTCGCCAATCTGCAATTGAAGATCGGCGAGGCCGCGGCGCTCGCCGATACCGCCGAAGCGCTGATGCTCAAAGGTTGCGACGAGGCGATGGCGATCACCGAAGACGGCGTGACGCCGACGATCGAACAGAAAGCGCGCTGGCGCCGCGACGGCGCCTATGCCGCCTCGCTCTGCACCGAAGCCGTCAACATGCTCTTTGCCGCGACCGGGGGCGGCGGGGTCTATCTCAACCAGCCGATCCAGCGCGCCTTCCGCGACGCGCATGCGGCGAACGCGCATTACGCGCTGAGCTGGGACGTCAACGGCACGCAATGGGGCCGCCTCGCCCTCGGCCTGCCGGCAGAAGCGGTCGTTTTATAAGAAGATTCACAAAGAGACGGTGAGACGCTGAGAAGTAGCAAGGCCCGCTCCCGAGCTTGTCGAAGGGGCGCGCAAAACCACTTCTCACCGCTCACTGCCTCATTGTGATTTCTTAATGCAGCCCGTCGTCGACTTTGACGTTCTCGGGCTTGAGTTTTAGCCCTGAAGCGTCGGCCTGCTGCAGGATGAGGGTCGCGAAATCATCATCGACGTGGCCGCGCGCGATGAGACTCTGGATCAGCTCGCGTGTCACGGCTGTCACCGGCATCGAGGCGCCGGTGCGCTCGGCCGCATCGAGGCCGAGATCGAGATCTTTCTTCAGAAGCACCGGCGTGAAGGTCGGCGTGAAATCGAGATTGACGAGCGACGGCGATTTGTAACGCGAGAACACCGAGCCCATCACGCTGAGATTGAGGAATTCGAGGAAGGCGTGGCGCGGCACGCCGCCTTTCTCCGCCAGCACCGTCACCTCGGTGAGCGATTGGATGACGACGCCGAGGAAGACGTTGTGGCAAATCTTGACCAGCCGCGCGAGCTCGCCTTCGCCGACATAGCTCGCGCCCTTGCCCATCGCATCGAGATAAGGCAGCGCCGTATCGAAAGCCGCGCGCGGACCGGAGACGACGAAGCTGAGCTTGCCCGCCTTCACCACCTTGGCATTGCCGCTGACCGGCGCCGCCAGCATCTCGACACCGCGCTTCTTCGCTGCCGCGCGCACCTTGGCCGATGCTTCTTCGGAGACGGTCGAGCTGTCGATGAGGATCTTCGGCTGCTGATTGGCGGTGAGCACGCCGCCCGCGCCGAGCGCCACTTCCTCGAGATCATGCGAGGCGGCGACGGTGACGAAAACGATATCGCGGCCGGCGAGCGCCGCAGGACTTTCGACGATGCTGCAGCCGCTTTTCGTGAGCGGCTCGGCCTTGGCGCGGGTGCGGTTCCAGACCGCGACATCGGCGCCGGCTTTGGCGAGACGCTCGGCCATCGAAAAGCCCATGCGGCCGCCCGCGCCGATCCAGCCGATCTTGTGCCCTTTCAAATCGGATGCCATGGTCGCGCTCTCCTCGAATGCTTTGGCGAAAGCTCTAGCCGCATGGCCGACACCCTTCAACCCCTCTATTTCCCCGAACTGCCGCCCGATTTGCGGCCGATCATGGAAGCGTTCTATCCGCGCTTTTCCGCCGCCGAGATGCAGCGCCGGCGCACGATGCTGCAAGAGCTGATGGCGGCAGCGGGCGTCGAGCATCTGCTGCTCTATGGCGCCAATCGCGCCGGCAATGCGATCCAATATTTCACCCATTGGCCGACCACGACCGAAGCCGCCTGCATCGTCTCGGCGGGTGCGCGCGATAAGATGTTCATCCAGTATTACAACCACGTCGCCCTCGCGCGCGAAATCGCGAACGAGACGGATGTCGAATGGGGCGGCGATTTCGGCATCGGCAGCGCGATCGCCGAGCTTGAAAAGCGAGGCGCGAAACATGACCGCGTCGGCTTCATCGGCCCGCTCGGCTATCGGCCTTACGCGCAACTCACTGAGCGCTTCGGGAAGGTTGTCGATCTCGGCGGCGCCTATATGCAGCGGCGGCTTTATAAGTCGGAGGAAGAGATCCGCTGGTACCGGCTCGGCGCGTTGATGTCGGATCGCGGTCTCGCCGGTCTCGCCGCGGCCATCAAGCCGGGCGCAACCGAGCGCGAATTGGGCGCGGCGATCGAGGCGGCCTACCTGCCCTATGGCGGCGTCAATGTGATCCATTTCATCGGCGCCACGTCGATGGCGAACCCGAATTGTCACGTGCCGCGGCAATTCCCCTCGACGCGCCGCATCGAGAAAGGCGACGCGGTCTTCACCGAGATCAGCGCCGCGTTTTGGGATTATTCCGGCCAGGTGCTGCGGACTTTCGCCGTCGATGCCGAGCCGACGCCGCTTTATCGCGATCTGCACCAGGCCGCCGATGCCGCGTTCGATGCCGTCACCGGCATCCTGCGCGAAGGCGCGACGCCGGCCGATGTCGTCGCCGCCTCGACCGTGATCGAAGATGCCGGCTTCACCACCGACGATGATCTGGTGCATGGCTATGGCGGTGGCTATCTGCCGCCGATCATCGGCTCGAAAAGCCGGCCCGCCGGCAAGCTGCCGGATCTGGTCTTCAATGCCGGCATGATGATGGTGGTGCAGCCCAACGTCATCACCAAGGACGGCAAGGCGGGCGTGCAAACCGGCGAATGCGTGCTGATCACCAAGACCGGCTTCGAGCGCTTGCACGCCGCGCCGCGCGGGTTCAGACGAGTTTAGATTTCATCGTCATTGCGAGGAGGCCCGTCGTGCCGACGAAGCAATCCAGTTCGCCTCGACAACTGGATTGCTTCGCTTCGCTCGCAATGACGTTGAATTATCAATACGGATTGGCGATCGGCAGCTCTTCCGCGGGATAGAGCGTGATCACCTTGGCGCCGTTCGGCGTGCAGACGACCTCTTCCTCGATGCGCGCGGCCGAGTAGCCGTCCGAGGCCGGGCAATAGGTCTCGAGCGCGAACACCATGCCCGCCTTGATCTCCATCGGATCGTCGAAGGAATTGAGCCGCGAGATGATCGGGCGCTCATGCAAGCCAAGGCCGAGCCCATGGCCGAAGAGCAGGCCGAAGGCCTCCATCTCGCTGGTGAAGCCGATCTCTTCGGCTTTCGGCCAGCACGCCGCGATCTTGTCGGTCGAGACGCCCGGCTTCACGAGCGCGATTGCCTTGTCGATCCATTCGCGGGCTTTTTTATACGCGTCCTTCTGCGCGTCGGTGGCGCGGCCGACATTGAAGGTGCGGTAATAGCAGGTGCGATAGCCGTTGAAGCTCTGGATGATATCGAAGAAAGCCTGATCGCCAGGCCGGATGAGGCGGTCGGTGAAATTATGCGGATGGGGCGAGCAGCGCTCGCCCGAGATCGCGTTGATCGCCTCGACATCGTCGGAGCCGAGCTCGTAGAGCCGCTTGTTGGCGAGCGCGACGACCTCGTTCTCGCGGATGCCGGGCTTCAGATGCTCGGCGATGGTTTGATAGCAGCCATCGACCAGCCCCGCCGACATGTTGAGCAGCGAGATCTCGTCGGCGCTTTTTTGCTCGCGCGCATCGAGCATCACCTGCTGGCCGTCTCTCACTTGCAAGCCGACGGCCTGCAGCTCAAAGAGCATCGCCGGCTCGACCACATCGACGCCGACCGGCTGATCGGCGACGCCGTGCTCGGCGAGGATCGATTTGATCTCCTCGGCGGCCGAGCGCATCAAGCCGATCTTCGGATGGATCGCGCCGCGCAGGCCGAGCATGCCGGCATGGCAATTATGCTGCGGCAGCCACGGCGCGTAGAGCCGATGATGCTTCGCCGCCGAGCCGAAATCCCAGAGATGCGGCTCGCTGTCGCCGGCGAGCAGCGCGTAGCGCGTGAACTTGTCGCGCGCCCAATTGCCGATCACCGTCGAGGTCATGTAGCGGATGTTGTACTGATCGAACACCAGCAGCGAGCCGAGGCCCGACTTCGCCAGCGCTTGGCGCGTGCGGCCGAGGCGATAGCGATGGAGGCGGCGAAAATCGATGCGCTCTTCGAAATCGACCGCGCTGGGCCCGAGCGCCATGATCGGCCGCGTCCAATCGTGACGCGGATCGATATCGGCGGCGTTGATGATCTTCGGCTCGGGCGGTTTCTTCGTCGCCATGCGCATCTCCCTGACTGCGCCGGACGTTGCATGGCGCGCGCGAACCTGTCAACTTGGCGGGCAATGCGTCCGCGCGATCGGCGCGGCTTTTGGGGAGGAAAAGAGGAATGGGCGTTACCACGAAATTCCGCGCCACAAAATTCCGCGGGGCCTTGCTCGGCGCGGCGGCGTTGACGTTGGCTTTTTCGGCAATCGAGGCACAAGCCGATGCGATCCCGAAAGGCGGCCAAGGCGAGCATGTGAAGGTGGTCGGCTTCTCCGGTCTCGACGGCCGCTATGGCGCGTTCAAGATCGCGATCAAGCACACCGCCAACAACAAGTGGTATCTCTACACCGGCCACTCCTTCAATCAGGGCTGGAGCATCGTCGACGTCACCGATCCGGCGAAGCCCCGCTTCGTCAAATTCATTCCCTTCAAGACCGACGACAAGGGCATCATCACGTCGCAGGTGACGCTGCACGACAATTTGATGATCACCTCGCTCAACAGCTTCACGCCGGAGAAGGATCCGCTGCCCGCCATTCTGCTCTGGGACATCAGCGACCCGGAGAATCCGAAGCAGGTCGGCTCGTGGATGGGCGGCGACACCGGAGCGCATCGCAATTCCTATCCCGGCGGCAAATACGCCTATCTGTCGACGAGCTATCCGGGCTTCAAGGGCAACATCATGGTCATCCTCGATGTGAGCGACCCGGCGCACCCGAAGGATGTCGGCAAATGGTGGCAACCGGGCCAGAAAGACGGCGAGCCCGCGGTCGATTATCCCGAAGGCTTCCATGGTCCGGTCAACGTCAGCCCCGACGGTAAATGGGCGACGCTTCCCTACACGCCCGATCTGGTCAATCTCGACCTGAGCGACCCGACCCAACCGAAGCTGCTCGGCAAAGTGCATTTCACCGATCCCTTCGCCAGCGTCGGCATCCAGTCGGTGCACTCGGTGCTGGCGCTCTGGGATCGCAAGCTCGCTTATGTCAGCTCGGAAGCGCAGAAGTCGGACTGCAAGGATTTCGGCATGAACTTCGCCGGCATGGTCGACAACAGCGACCCGAAGAAACCGCAGCTGATTTCGATCTTCCCGACGCCGCGGCCGCCGAAGGACGCGCCCTATAAGGATTTCTGCGACAAGGGCGGACGCTTTGGCCCGCACAATGTCAGCCAGGAAATACACAATCCCGCGATCCAGAAGCCGGGCAATCTCGTGGAGATCGCCTATTTCAATGCCGGCTTACGCATTTTCGATATCAGCGATCCGCGGCTGCCGACCGAGGTCGGCTATTTCATGCCGCCGGAGCGGCCGGGCTTGAAGGAGGAAAGCGGCGCACACGCCTCGCCCGTCAATTGGAGCGAAGAGCTCGCCGTCGATGCGCGCGGCAACATCTATATGAACGACGACAAATGGGGCCTCTGGATCATGCGCTACACCGGCAAGGAGCCGGCGGCGGCCCCCGCCGAGAAAACAGCGACCAAATAGCGACGCCGAGCGTGGCCTTTGAAGGAGAAGCAAGAATGGGCATCACGAAGAAATCCCGTCACGCCTTGTGGGGAGCCGCAGCCGTCGCGCTAGCACTCGCCGCCGGACCCGCGCAGGCCGATTCGATTCCGAAGGGCGGCGTCTCCGAAAACATGAAGGTGGTCGGCTTCTCCGGCCTCGATGGCCGCTACGGCGCGTTCAAGATGGCGCTCAATCATCCGAGCAATGGCCGCTGGTATCTCTATATGGGCCATTCCTTCAATCAGGGCTGGAGCATCCTCGACGTCACCGATCCTGCCAATCCGAAGCTCGTCAAATTCATTCCCTTCAACGGGCCGAAGGATTGGATCACCTCGCAGGTGACGATCAACGACAATCTGATGATCACCTCGCTCGATCGCCGCACGCCGGCAGAGGGCCCGGACATCATCCTTTGGGACATCAGCGATCCCGTGAATCCGAAGGAAGTGTCGCGCTGGGGCAGCGGCACGACCGGGGCGCATCGCAATTCCTATCCCGGCGGCAAATACGCCTATCTCTCGACATCTTATCCGGGCTTCAAGAACAAGATCCTCGTCATCCTCGATGTCAGCGATCCGGCGCATCCCAAAGAGGTCGGCAAATGGTGGCAGCCCGGCCAGAAAGAAGGCGAGCCGGCGACTGGACCGGTTTCCGGCTTCCATGGTCCGGCCAATATCAGCCCCGACGGCAAGATGCTGACGACCGGCTACATGCCCGACATGATCAATCTCGACATGAGCGATCCGACCCAGCCGAAGCTGATCGGCAAGCTCCATATCACCGAACCTTTCGCCAGCGTCGGCGCGCAATCGACGCACACGACCTTGCCGCTCTGGGACCGCAAGCTCGTCTATATCAGCTCCGAGGCGATGGACGAGCGCTGCCGCGACGACGGCATGAATTTCGCCGGCATGATCGACAACAGCAATCCGGCGAAGCCGCGGCTGATCTCGATCTTCCCGACTCCCGTGCCGCCGAAGAACGCGCCGTACAAGGATTTCTGCGACAAGGGCGGCCGCTTCGGCCCGCATAACACCAACCAGGAAGTGCATAACCCGGCAGTGCAGAAGGTCGGCAATCTGATGTATGTCGCGTGGTTCAATGCCGGCCTGCGCGTATTCGACATCAGCGATCCGCGGCTGGTGAAGGAGGTCGGCTACTACATTCCGCCCGAGCGGCCCGGCCTGCCCGAGCAAAGTGGTGCGCATGCTTCGCCGATCAACTGGAGCGAGGAAGTCGCCGTGGACGCGCGCGGCAATGTCTATCTCAACGAGGACAAATGGGGCACCTTTGTCCTGCGCTTCACCGGGAAGGAGCCGGCAGCGGCCGCGCAGAAAACAGCGACGAAGTAACGCCTCAATCGTCTTTTCAGCGCGGCGATAGCAAAGCAGATATCGCCGCGTTTCTTCTCGTCTTCCCGTTGGTATTGCCGCCAGGCGGTCAGCGTGCCAGAATCGGAGCATGACCGCCGCTGAATTCGCTGAATTACTGAAGCTGCCTCCTAGCGAACGCGCCGAGCTTGCGATTTCGCTTTGGGAAAGCCTGACCGACAAAGAGCGAGACGCCGAATTCGAGCTTCGCGAGACGGATTTGGCCGAACTCGACCGCCGTTGGGAGGAGCATGCTGCTGACCCCGAATCGGCAATCTCTTGGTCTGAATTACGGCAGAACCTCCTTGACAAGAAGTGAGCGCGCCCCAACTCGTTTTTCGGCCGCAGGCTGCAAGCGAACTTATTTCAGCACGCGATTGGTATGAAGAGCAGAAGCCGGCCTCGGCGTTCGGTTCATCAATTCTGTCGATGAACTTCTACAACGAATCGCGGAGCGGCCGGCAGCATTCCCCATTGTTCATAACGAAATGCGGCGCGCTGTTCTCCGCCAATTTCCTTATGCGATCTATTTTCGCGAAGCGTCGGACACTATCGTGGTGACCGCCGTTGTGCACGGGCACCGACACCCACGCCACTGGCAATCGCGTTCCTAGCGCACAGCTAGCCTGGGATCTCATCGCGCCGGTACCAGGGCAGGTACCGGTGCGTGACCCAGCTCACCAGCATATCGAAGCCGACGCCGAAAGCCGCGAGCAGCAGCACCGCGACGAAGGCTTCGTTGTGGTGGAAGGTGCGCGAATTGAAGAGGATGAAATAGCCGAGGCCCGGGATCGCGGTGAAGAACTCGGCGACCACGGCGCCGATCAGCGCGCGCCCCGCCGCGAGGCGTAAGCCCGCGAGGAAATAGGGCGTCGCCGCCGGCAGCACGATCTCGAACAGCGCCCGCCATGAGCGCGAGCGGAACGAGCGCGCGACCTCGAGATATTCCTGCGGCACCGAGCGCGCGCCATCGGCGACATTCACCGTGATCGAAAACAGCGCCGCGAACACCACCGTCGCGAGCCGCGCCGCGCCGGTATAGCCGAACCACAGTGAGACGAGCGGCAGCACGACGACCATCGGCAGCGTGTAGCCGGCGTTGATGTATTGGCGCAGCGCCCGATCGGCGACCTTGCTCTGGCCGATGACAAGACCCAGTACGGTCCCGAAGACCAGCGCGATGATCAACCCTTCGGCGACCGCGGCAAGGGTGATCGCGCCGCCGACGAGGAACGTCCGATCGGTGATGACATGCGGCACCGCCAGCGCGATGCCGAGCGGCGTCGCGACATAGGGCGGCGCGAAGGCGCGCACCACGATCTCCCAGAAGACGAGGATCGCGATGCCGGCGTAGAGCCGCGGCAGAAGCGTGCTCGTCCGATCTTGATCGAGCTCGGCGACGCTCATCTCACACCCGCCAGCGCGCGAAATGCAGCTCGATGGCACGGCCGATGCGCATCAGGACGAGGCCGAGCACCATGATGACGAGGATCGCCGCCAGCACGCCGGCGGTGTCGAAATTCTGCGACGCGCTCATGATGAGCTGGCCGAGCCCGGTCGAGCTCAGGAAGAATTCGGCGGCGATCATGCCGACGAGGGCGCGGCCGATGGCCTGGCGCACGCCCGTCATGGTGAAGGGCAAAGTGTAAGGCACCATCACCTCGCGCCAGAGCGCCCATTCGCTCGAGCGGAAGGAATGTGCCACCTCGACGAGCTCGGGCTTCAAGCTGCGCGCCCCTTCGACCGTGTTGTAGAGCACGGGGAAGACGGCGAAGAGGAACACCACCAGCACTTTCGGCGCGAAGCCGAAGCCCATGAGCGACAGGATGAAGGGGATGAGCGCGACCAGCGGCGTCGCATAAGCGATGGTGATGTAGACATCGAGGGCGCGGCGCAAGACCGCAACCCGCGCCAGCAGCATGCCGCCGGGCGCGCCGACGATCAGCGCCAGCACGAAGCCGACGACGAAGATCGCCAGCGAGCTCGCCAATTGCTCCCACAGCTCGCCCGATTGCGAGAGCTCCCACAAGCGATCAAGCGTCTCGGACAAGGGCACGAGGAACGCGGCGTTGGTGTGGCGGCCAACGAGCTCCCAGGCCACGACGCCGGCGATGAAGCTGAGAACCGGCGGCGCAAAGCGCGCTGCGGCGTCGCGCCACCGATTCATCGCCCGCTTCACCGATCAGCCCTCAGTGACCGGCGCCGATCATCGCATTGGCATCGTGCCAGACGGTGCGATCGACCAGCCGGTCATAGCTCGGCAGCTTCTTCGGATCCTTGACGTTGCCGACTTTGATCTGGTCTTCGGCAACGGCCTCGATCTTTTCCTTGTCGAGCCCGTCATCCTTGATTTCCCAGAAGCCGATGCCGTTGAAGAGCTTCAGCGCCTCTTTTGAGATCGAGGGACTCTCGCCCGTGATGGTGCCGATCTGCGCGACCGTGTCGGCGTTCTTAGGATCGGCCATATAGCGCGCCGCATCGACGAGCGCCGCCAGCGTGCGCACGATCGCATCGCGCTTTTCGGCGAGGCGGTCGCGCCTCACCTCAAGCAGATCGTAATGGCTCATCGGCACCGCGTCCTTGAGGGTGATGACGGTGGCGACCTTCTTGCCCTGCTCCTCGATCACCGGCACGTCGTTGAGATGGAGGACGCCGTAAGAAATCTGCCCGGCGATCATCGCCGGCGCCGTATTGGAGCCGAGCGGCACTTGCTGCACGTCATTGATCGTGAGATGGCAGCCGCCGACCAGCATGTCTTTGAGCGCCAGCGAGCGGGCCCCGCCAGGTGTGTCGACGCCGACCTGTTGGCCTTTGATGTCGGCGCAGGTCGCCTTCTTCGGATCGGTCGTGCCGATCGCCCAATCGGGGTTGGGCAGGCCATAGATGCCGATGACATCGGCATTGGCGTTGGCGA
>DATNGE010000243.1:0-4764 GCA_035606035.1 Allostellaceae bacterium | reverse complement strand
AGCGCAATGTTGACGGTCTGGCCTTCGCGCGTCTTCACCGCGAGGTTTTTCCCGTCGAGCTTTACGACCTTGCCGCGGATATTCGTCGGCGTGCCCTGCGGCGCGCCGCCGCCCGGGCCCTGCGCGAAAGCCGGCATGACGCAAGCGGCCATTGTCAGAGCCACGAGGAATGATTTCATTCGCATAAGCACCTCCCGTTTGGTTGTCGCCGGAAGCCCGGCGTCGGCGGCGGAATTCCGCCGGATTCTTAGCAGAAGCCCCCATCTGCCTTGCTCACGTTTCTGTTATCGCGCGCGTTGCTTTTGAGGCTTCCCACCCCTAATTACCACGGCATGACCCAGCTCGCCGCCGAAATCGCTAGACGGCGCACTTTTGCGATCATTTCTCACCCCGACGCCGGCAAGACCACGCTCACCGAGAAGCTCCTGCTCTTCGGCGGTGCGATCCAGCTGGCCGGCGAGGTCAAGGCGCGCGGCGACCGCCGCCGGGCGCGCTCCGACTGGATGGAGATCGAGAAGGAGCGCGGCATCTCGGTGAGCTCGGCCGTGATGAGCTTCGAGCATGACGGCTTCGCCTTCAACCTGCTCGACACGCCGGGCCACCAGGATTTCAGCGAGGACACCTATCGCACTCTGACCGCCGTCGACAGCGCCGTGATGGTCTTGGACGCAGCGCGCGGCATCGAGGCGCAGACCCTGAAGCTCTTCGAGGTGTGTCGGCTACGCGACGTACCGATCATCACTTTCGTCAACAAGATGGATCGCGAAGCGCGCGATCCTTTCGATTTGCTCGACGAGGTCGAGCGCAAGCTCGCCCTGGATGTCGTGCCGGCGAGCTGGCCGATCGGCATGGGCCGCGATTTCCTCGGCACCTACGACCTCTTCCACGACGCGCTGCTGCTGTTCGATCGCGGCGAGCACGAGCGTGTGACCGAGCCGCTGCGCTGCGCCGGGCTCGATGATCCGAAACTGGAGCAAGTTCTGCCCGCAGCCGCGCTGAAGCGGCTGCGCGAAGAAATCGAGATGGTGCGCGGCCTGACCAAGAGCTTCGATCGCGAGGCCTATGCCCAAGGCCACATGACGCCGGTCTTCTTCGGCTCCGCGCTCAACAATTTCGGTGTGCGCGAGCTCTTGGGCGGCATCGGCGATCTTGCGCCGAGCCCGCGGCCGCAGCCGGCGCTGCCGCATGCGATCGATCCGGCGGGCACGAAAGTCAGCGGCTTCGTTTTCAAGGTGCAGGCGAATATCGATCCGCAGCATCGCGACCGGGTCGCCTTCCTGCGGCTCTGCTCGGGCAAATTCTCGCGCGGCATGAAATTGAAGCACACGCGTTCGGGCAAGATGATGAGCGTGCAGAACCCGGTGCTCTTTCTCGCCCGCGAGCGCAACCTCGCCGAAGAAGCCTGGCCCGGCGATATCCTCGGCATCCCCAATCACGGCACGTTGCGGATCGGCGACACCCTGACCGAGGGCGAGGAGCTGACGATCACCGGCATCCCGAGCTTCGCGCCCGAGATCCTCCGGCGCGTGCGGCTCGATGATCCGATGAAATCGAAGCATCTAAAGCGCGCGTTGGAGCAGCTCGCCGAGGAAGGCGTGACGCGCGTCTTCAAGCCGCTGACCGGCGGCGATTGGATCGTCGGCGTTGTCGGCGCGCTGCAGCTCGACGTGCTCGCCGCGCGCATCAAGACCGAATACGAACTCGGCGTGCGGTTCGAGCAGGGCGCTTTTGAGACGGCCCGCTGGTTAAGCGGGCCGGCGGACGAAATAAAGCGCTTCGAGGATTCGCATCGCTCGCTGATGGCCGAGGATCACGACGGCGTCAGAGTCTTCATGGCGCGCAACGCCTGGGATCTCGACCGCATGACGAAGGATTGGCCCGGGCTCAAATTCAACGCGACGCGCGAGCAGATCAGCACCGAGACGGTTTAGGGCGAAGGTGGGGGAGGCGGGATGAAGAGAGTGAAGCGCCTGACGGTGGGTTTGCTCGGCTTGGCGCTGATCGCAGCCGCATCGGCGCAAGCCGAAGAGACGACTCTCATCTTCGCCACCGGCAATCAGAACAACAATTCGGTCGATAACGGTTTCCTCCTGCCTTGGGCGGCGCGCGTCAACGAAGCCGGCAAGGGCATCCTCCATCTCGACGTCCGCGAGGGGGTGAGCGTCGTCAACATCTTCAACGCCTATGACCGCGTGCAGGCGGATGTGGTGCAGATCTCCTGGACGCTCTTCAACTACGTCAACGGCAAGATCAAGCGCGCCCCGGTTGCGGCCCTGCCGTTCGTCGATAACGCGACCGACGGCTCGGCGGCGCTGTGGCGCCTCTACAAGACCGGCATGCTCGATGCGGATTTCGATCAGGCCATTCCGCTGGTGCTGCACGCGGTCTCGCAGTCGCAGCTCCACACCGTGAAGCCCTTGAAGGACATCTTCGATTGGGGCGGCACCAAGATCGTCACGCCCACGAAGATCATGGTCGATGCGGCGCAGCTCTTTAACGGCTCGCCGCTGTCGCTCGGCTCGCCGCAGATCTACGAGGCAGTGCAGCGCGGCACGGCGCAGGGCACAATCCTCGGCTGGACGGGCTTTCCGACTTTCAAGCTCGCCGAGGTCCTCTTCTGGCATGTCGATGAGCCGCTCGGCACCTCGGCCGGCATGGTCTTTATGTCGCGCGCCAAGTTCAATGCCCTGCCGGAGCCGGTGAAGAAGGTGCTGCTCGACAATTCCGGCGAGGAGCAGAGCCGACTCTTCGGCGGTTATTGGGATCACCAGAACGATACCGCGCTTGCCGAGGTCAAAGCCTCGCCGAAGCAGACCGTGATCTCTCTCTCGCCCGAGCAGCGTCAAGAATGGCTGAAGAAGCTCGAGCCGGCGACCGAAGCCTGGACGAAGGAGACGCCCAACGGCGCCGCTATCGTCGCGCAATACAAAAAGCTGCTCGCCGACGTCGAGGCGGCGCACAAGCATTGAGGTTGATAGAGCGCCCCCACCCCTCCCTCCCTCCCCCTCAAGGGGGAGGGGGTCTTGCGACAATGAAAAATCTTCTCCCCCTTGAGGGGGAGGGTCGGGGTGGGGGGATAACGCACTCACTCTATCTATAAAAGGACGCGCATGATTCGCCGTTGGCTGCCGCTCTGGACTTGGCTTGCGCCGCTGCTTGGCGCGGCCCTGCTCGCAGCGGTGCTGGCGGGGCTGCATCATCCGGCGCTCCTTGCCGCGCTCGGGCTTGCCGTCATCGCCTGCGTGCTCTCGGCGGTGCATCATGCCGAAATCATCGCCCATCGCGTTGGACAGCCGCTGGGCTCGCTCCTGCTGGCGCTCGCGGTGACCGTGATCGAGGTGTCGCTCATCACGGAGCTGATGCTGGCCAATCCGCAAGAAACTTCGGCGCTGCCGCGCGATGCGGTGTTTGCGGTGGTGATGATCGCCGTGAACGGCATGGTCGGGCTGTGCTTGATTCTCGGCGGCTCGCGTCATCGCGAGCAAGCTTTCGTTCTGCATGGCGTCAGCGCCGCGCTCGCGACGCTGGCCACTTTATCGGTCCTCGTTCTGGTCCTGCCCAATGCGACGATCAGCGCCCCCGGGCCTTACTATTCGTCGAGCCATCTCGCTTTTGTCGGTGTTGTCTCGCTCGTGCTCTACCTCGTCTTTGCCTTCGTGCAGACGGTGCGCCACCCCGACCATTTCATGTTCGCAGCCGATGAGGGTGCGGACGAGGCGCATAGCGCCAAGCCCGCCAATCTCGCGACGAGCTTAGCCGTCCTTCTGCTGCTGCCCTCGCTCGGCGTCGTGGTGCTCGGCGCCGAGGAGCTCGCGCCCTCGATCGAGCGCGGCATCCATGCGATGGGCGCCCCGCCCGCCGTGCTCGGCGTGATCGTCAGCCTGATCGTGATGGCGCCTGAAAGCATTGCCGCGCTCCGCGCCGCCTTCGCCGACCGCCTGCAAACTAGCCTCAATTTGACGCTCGGCTCGGCGCTGGCCTCGATTGGGCTCACCATTCCCACTGTCGCGGCGCTCTCGCTCCTCAATGGCTGGCCGCTCGCGCTCGGCCTCGACCTGCGCGAAATGATTCTCCTGCTGCTATCGCTGATCGTCGCGACGCTCTCGCTCGGTACCGGCCGGACAACAGTGCTGCAAGGCGCGGTGCATCTGGTGATCTTCGCGGCCTATCTTTTCACGACGGTCGTGCCGTGAGCCTGCGCGCGGCGGATTGCTGGGCTAAACTCGTCCGATGATCCGTCTCTCCGTCCTCGATCAATCGCCGATCCGCCGCGGCGGCACGCCGGCGCAGGCGATCGCCGAAACGCTGGAGCTCGCGCAGCTCTGCGATCGCCTCGGCTATCACCGCTACTGGGTCGCCGAGCATCATTCCTCGGAAGGCCTCGCCGGCGCGGCGCCGGAAATCCTCATCACGCGGCTCGGCAGCGTGACCAAAGCCATGCGCATCGGCAGCGGCGGCGTGATGCTGTCGCATTACAGCGCGCTCAAAGTCGCCGAGCAGTTCCGTATGCTGGAGACGCTTTATCCCGGCCGCATCGATCTCGGCATCGGCCGCGCGCCGGGCAGCGATTACGTGACGGCGCGGGCGCTCGCGCATGGGCCGGGCGCGCTCGGCATCGAGGAATTCCCGCGCCAGATCCAGGATCTCCTCGCCTATCTGCGCGACCAGGTGCCCGATGGCCATGCTTTCGCCGGCGTCTCGGCGCAGCCGCGCGGCGCGACCATGCCGGAGCCGTGGCTCTTGGGCTCTTCGGATCAGAGCGCG
>DATNGE010000242.1:0-2075 GCA_035606035.1 Allostellaceae bacterium | reverse complement strand
CACCGCGCCTTCGATATCCTTGCCGGCGACCATCATCAGGTCGGCCATTTCGTCGACGATGATGACGATGTAGGGCAGCGGATCGAGGTCGAGCTTTTCTTCCTCGTAGATCGCCTTGCCGGTGTCCTTGTCGAAACCGGTGTGCACCGTGCGCGTGATCTC
The DNA here is from genome assembly GCA_035606035.1 of Allostellaceae bacterium. Classification (GTDB taxonomy): domain Bacteria; phylum Pseudomonadota; class Alphaproteobacteria; order ATCC43930; family CGMCC-115725; genus CAIKMD01. The sequence goes on along the minus strand of DATNGE010000242.1, from coordinate 1,913 downwards.
CTCGCCCTTGCCCCTGGCTTCGACGAGGCGCGCGTTGTAGCCGTCGATGTTGCGCACTCCGAGCTTGGCCATCTTCTTGTAGCGCTCTTCCATCTCGCGCACGGCCCATTTCAGCGCAACCACCGCCTTCTTCGGATCGGTCACGACGGGGGTGAGCAGATGCGGAATGCCGTCATAGACGGAAAGCTCGAGCATCTTGGGATCGACCATGATCAGGCGGCACTGGTCCGGCCGCAGCCGGTACAAGAGGCTCAGGATCATGGTGTTGATCGCGACCGACTTGCCGGAGCCGGTGGTGCCGGCGATCAGCATATGCGGCGTGCGGGCGAGGTCGATGACGACGGGATCGCCGCCGATAGTCTTGCCGAGCATGAGCGGCAGCTTGGCGACGGAGTCGACGGCTTCCTTGGCGACCAAGAGCTCGCGCAGGTAAACCTTTTCGCGGTGCGCGTTCGGCAGCTCGATGCCGATGGCGTTGCGGCCGGCGACGACGGCAACGCGAGCAGACAGCGCGCTCATCGAGCGGGCGATGTCGTCGGCAAGGCCAATGACGCGCGACGACTTGATGCCGGGCGCCGGCTCCAATTCGTACAGCGTGACGACCGGGCCGGGATTGGCCTTGACGATCTCGCCGCGCACGCCGAAATCCCCGAGCACGCCCTCGAGGCGGCGCGAATTGGCTTCCAGCTCGGACTTGGACAGCGGCTGACGATCGGCGGCCTTCGGCGCGGCCAGCATCGACATCGCCGGAAATTCCCATTTGTCGGATTTCCTGGACGGCGCTTTTGGCGCGGCCTTCTTGCGCGGGGCACGCGCAACCGGCGCCTCGTCCTCCTCCTCTTCTTCGTCCTCGCTCCCTTCCTCGTCGTCTTCGCCTTGCGGCGCAATTGACGGCGCGTTGCGGCCGCCGAGATTGGGCTCCTGGCGCTCGAAGGAGAGCGCGCGCGGCCGCGAGCCGCTGGAGACCAGCGAGCGATAGGCGGTGGCAAAGAACCAGGAAAGCCGCGCCTTGGCGCTCATCAGCGCATGGAAGATCCAGCCGAGCGAGATCGAGCCGCCATCCTCATCCTCTTCCTCGAACGGCGCGTCATCATCCTCGATCGCGCTCACGTCCTCTTCCTGAGGCTGCGAGCCGATGCCGGCCGCGATCACGAAGGTTGCGGCCATGGCGATGAAGAAGACGAGGCCGAGCACGAGGCGGTAGGTGACGCCGGGCGGGCCAAACGTCACCGCGGGCGCGCGCACCAGCGCATCGCCGACGACACCACCGAGCCCGGTCGGCAGCGGCCATGCCGAGCTGCGCGGCCAGCAGCTCGCAAAGCCCGATGCGATCACGATCGTGAGCACCCAGCAGCCGAGCCGCAGCGCCTGGCGATCGAAATCGCGATGGGTCATCATGCGCCAGCCCCACACCGCGGTCGGCAGGATCAGCATGATCGCGCCGAGGCCGAGGATCTGCATCAACAGATCGGCGCCGATCGCACCGGGATAGCCGACAATATTGTGGATGGCGCGCGAGGTCGCGTGAGACAGGCTCGGATCCTTCACCGACCAGGTCATCAGCGCCGCAGCCGCAACGCCGGCGAAGCCAATCAGGACGAGCCCGGTGAGCTCACGAAGGCGTCTTGCCAGCGCGTCGCGAATGGAGGTCGGCAGGTGGCCGACCAGAGGAATGACGCGTTCGATCGCCGGCATGTGCCCTCGCGATTAAGCCAAAGTTTCGACCAGCCGGTGCAATGCCTCGGCTGTTGATTCACTGTCGGACACCAGCGCGAGCCGGATGAAGCCCTTGCCGGGATTGAAGCCGTCGGCTTGCGGCCTCGCCAGATAGCTGCCGGGGATCACGCGTACGCCGGCATCGCGATAAAGCTTGACGCAGGCGGCTTCGTCGCCGCCATGCTTGCTCACGTCGA